>JBDKSN010000085.1:0-28290 GCA_039680625.1 Anaerolineales bacterium
GTGTGCCCTTTTTCGACGCTCTTGCCGCTCAGCCGGGGATTGAGCTTTCTGTGATCTCGGCTCGCCGTGGGCCTGGAGTAGAGAATAGCGGCCATGTTAGTGGATTATCTTACCTTGATGATGAACACCCATGGGTTGCATTATGGCCCGACGGCGCACTTGCGTGGCAAAGAGGGTTAAGACGGGTAGCGTTAGGAGATCCCGGTGATGTGCTAGTGGTGAGTGGCAATCTTCGCTATGTATCCAATTACCCAATGATACTCCGCGCTCGGTACGCTGGCACCGGGGTCATTTGGTGGTCGCATGGGCGCACGCTTCATCCCAAATCTACGATCGAGCCAATTCGACTGGCTGTCATGCGCTGGGTAGATGCCGTTCTGCTTTATACCGATGAAGAAGTTGCCTCCTACCGAACTACAGTGATTCCTGCAGAAAAGCTCTTTGCTACCAACAACACCGTTGATGAGGCCCCGATTCAGCAGGCGATAGCCTATTGGGATGATACAAGACTGGGGCGATTTTGTGCTGAGCATGGCCTGGAGGACAAGTTGCTCCTCCTTTACTGCGGAAGGCTCAAGCCATCAGCACGTCTTGACCTCGCGCTCCGTGCACTGCGACAGCTCCACGATGCCGATGTACCCGCCGTCATGGCAATCATAGGTGACGGTCCTGAACGTGCAGCGCTTGCCTCACTTGCTATAGAGCTCGGCATCGCTTCCAGTGTACGCTGGCTGGGAGCTGTGTGGGATCAAATGGATCTCGCACCTTGGTTCCTCAGTGCTCAAGCCTTTGTCTATCCAGGTCCCATTGGTTTGAGCTTGTTGCATGCCCTTAACTACGGTCTTCCTGCGGTCACCCACAACAATCGAGCGAACCACCATCCCGAGATCTCGGCCCTTGACGATGGCGTCAACGGTCTTCTCTTCAGGGAGTCAGATGCTGATGATCTTGCAGACAAGATCGCCATGATTCTGCGCGATCCACAGCTTCATAAGCGTTTGTCTCAAGGAGCACTTGAGACTGTAAATCGACGCTACAGCCTCGCTCACATGGTAGAGGGCTTCATGGCTGCAGTCAGATACGCATCAAATTGCGCAATCGAACGCTGCCGTCTCGCAGCTACCAGGGGGTAGATAGACCGTGCATCTCACTATAGACGCATCCAACATCCGCGCCGGCGGCAGAGTCATCTACCTTGTAGAACTACCGCCAATCCACCAGCCCATGGTCTTGACGAGGTCATTACTTGAAACAGCCGAGCATCACAACACATTGCGGCGTGGGGCATGCCGATGATGATCATCATCATGAACTCCTATCATGATAAGAAGCAGATCTGGCACTATGTGGTGGGCAATTGCTCAACATGCTCGCAGGGTGCCTAAGTGCGAGGGTGGTTTCGACACGTCGGAGCGTTGATGGAAGCCTCTCTAGGCATGGCTCATCTGTGATGCCCGGGACATACCGGCGTGGCGGGCAGTTTGCTTGTTGGTGAGATCTCCCTAGTGACCGTACCTCGTAATGGGAGGTTACGTGGCTAACGACATGAGGCGACTAGTTATAGCTTGCCGGATTGCGCACAGCGGTGGAAGTGATTCGCAGAGCTTTCTAATCCTGTGACAGTTGTCCGCCAACGCCACGATCTTTGGAGATCCTACGGTAGGACACATGCTTTCCTAGAAACACGGTGTCTATTTGCCCATGTCTACAGCATGTTGTGCACTAGAGAAAGACCAGTTACGTGACACCAGTAAGAGATGGGCCAGAGTTCAAAGCCCTAGGCATTTGGCAGAGCGATTGGGGACTAGCGAGAGGGCGTTTCCTGCCCAATATCTCCATGAATATGGTACGAAGCAGATGAGGAATGCGGGTATGTATGTTTGCCCAATGATGTGTACGATGGCCTGGAAGAAACGGTTCCTTATAAGCCTACTGGGGTTGGGAAACACATGATGAGCAAAGCGAGTGTCTTGCACTTGGCGCCATCTGTTGGCAGAGCTAGCTTTGGGATCGGTCCCGTTGTACTGGGGCTAGCCAGCGCTCAACAAAGACTGGGCTACAATGCTAGCATCTGGTGCGAAGGAGATCAGGCAGAGTCGAACACGTTAACCGACCTTTACAACCTGGATAGCCAATCGATTCGATGCTTCCCTTTCTGCGGCCCGAAAAGGCTTGGCTATTCACCTGTGATGGAAACCGCAGTGCTGCACAGTTCCTATGATGTGGTTCACCAACATGGTATCTGGACCGGTGTGTCTCATGTTACCAAGCGCTGGCGAAACCACACAGAATGCCCGACGATTATTGCCCCGCATGGTTCGCTTGATGCCTGGGCGCTCAAGCGTTCTGGCTGGAAAAAACACCTTGCACTATTGGCGTATGAACGTACTAATCTGAACCAGGCCTCGTGTCTACATGCTCTTTCAGGGCGCGAAGCGGAAAGCTTCAGAGCGTTCGATTTGCATAATCCCGTTGCGGTCATTCCAAATGGTATCTCTGATTCCTGGCTCACTTCTGAGGGATATCAGGATAGCTTTCGACAGAGGATTGGCTTGAATCAAGAAGCCCGTGTGCTTTTGTTTCTAGGGCGCATCACACCTAAAAAGGGGCTCCCTTTCTTCCTTAGAGCATTTGAGAGTCTCTATCTTTGCTTTCCAGACTGGCACGTTGCTATCGCAGGGGTAGATGAGTTTGGTCACGAAGCTGAGGTACGATCTGTAGCTGAGCAGTTGGGGCTTGAATCACGGATTCACTTTGTGGGACCGCTCTATGATCAGGATAAGCGTGATGCTTTCGCCGCGGCAGAACTGTTCGTACTCCCATCTTACAGTGAAGGGGCCCCGATAGTCATACTTGAGGCTCTGGGGGCTGGTGTTCCTGTCCTTACAACTAACGCTTCACCATGGGAAGAGCTTGCCACGCATGACTGCGGTTGGTGCACCGAGATCAGCGAAGATGCAATTGCTCAAGCCTTAGGAGACGCCCTGGCCAAGTCGCCAGAGACCCTGCGGCAAATGGGACAACACGGGCAATCCCTAGTCGCTATGAACTACACTTGGTCAAAGATAGCTGAAAAGACGATCATGCTCTATAGTTGGCTCTTGGGACAGGCTGAACAGCCGGAGTTTGTAGTCAAGGAGTGACCGTGTTTTCCAATCGCACTCTTCTCATCACCGGCGGTACCGGCACATTCGGCAATGCTGTCTTGTGTCGCTTTCTCGATACGGACATTGGGGAAATCCGCATCTTTTCCCGAGACGAAAAGAAACAGGATGACATGCGCAAGGCTTATGCTAGCCCCAAACTGCGTTTCTACATTGGCGACGTGCGCAATCCGGATAGTCTACGAGATGCTATGGCAGGCGCAGATTTCGTCTTTCATGCTGCGGCGCTAAAGCAGGTGCCCTCTTGCGAGTTCTTTCCGCTGGAGGCACTACGCACCAACTCCTTGGGTGCAGAGAATGTCATGTGTGCGGCAGTCGATGCCGGCGTCAAGCAGCTCGTGGTCCTCAGCACAGACAAGGCCGTATACCCCATCAACGCCATGGGGCTCTCCAAGGCAATGATGGAGAAACTGATGATTGCCAAATCGCGCACAGCGGCGCCTCGAGGGACGGTGCTGTGTGGAACCCGCTATGGCAATGTCATGGCTTCCCGCGGCTCAGTCATTCCTCTTTTCGTTGAACAGATCAAGGCCGGGCAGCCACTCACCGTAACCGACCCCAATATGACGCGCTTCATGATGTCCATCGATGACGCGGTGGACCTGGTGCTTTACGCTTTTGAGCATGGCCAGCCGGGTGACGTTTTCGTGCAGAAAGCGCCTGCTGCGACGATCGGTACCCTGGCGGAGGCGCTCAAGCACATCTTTGGTGTGGACAACCCTATCCATTTCATCGGAACGCGCCACGGTGAAAAGTTGTATGAAACACTGCTCACGCGTGAGGAGATGGCGCGCGCCGAGGATTGTGGCCACTACTATCGTGTCCCAGCCGACAATCGCGATCTGAATTACGGCATCTATTTCAACGAGGGACGTCAGGAAGTGGCCTCGCAGGAGGACTATCATTCGCACAACACGCATCGTCTCGATCTTGAGGAGCTCGTTGCCATGTTGCTGCGCCTCGACTATATCCAGCAAGAACTGGCAAATTGGCAGAAAAGCGGTGTAGTCGCCGCGCCCGATATCGAGGAGTACCGATGACCACAGCTCTCGTTACTGGCGCCTATGGCTTCGTCGGGCGTAACCTATGCACGGCCCTTGCGCGGCAACCAGAGGTGGCCCTCGATCGCTTTGGCACGCAGAATACGTCCGATGATCTTGATCGTTTTCTTGACCGGGCCGATATCATCTTCCACCTGGCTGGCGTCAACCGGCCGGCCGATGAACACGAGTTCCAAAAGGTGAATGTCGGCTTGACAGAGGATATCTGTGAGCGTCTGCGTCGTCTTGGCCGTCGGCCCAGGATCGTCTTGGCTTCTTCCACTCAGGCAGCACTTGACAATCCTTACGGCCTGAGCAAACGATTGGCAGAAGACGTGCTACATGCCTTTGCTGCTGACACAGGCGCTTCGGTAGTTATCTACCGTTTGCGTAATCTTTTCGGCAAGTGGTCGCGCCCTAACTACAATTCGGTGGTGGCCACGTTCTGCCACAATATCGCTCGCGATCTACCCATTACCATCTCTGATCCAAGCCGTCAGCTTGAGTTGACTTATATCGACGATGTAGTTGCCGCTTTTCTATCCGAACTGACACTGGAAAGAAACAGAGACGCCCGCTATGCGGAGGTCGAGCGCTTCTATCGTGTTACGCTGGGAGAACTGGCGAGCATGATTCGCTCGTTTCGCGCTGTGCGCAATACGCTGGTTCTGCCCAGTCTTGGGAATCAGTTGACTCGCGCGCTGTATGCAACTTATCTGTCTTTTCTCCCACGCAACGCATTTGCCTATCCACTCGACTCTCATGCCGATCAGCGAGGGGCGTTGGCTGAATTGCTCAAGTCCCTGCCATTCGGACAGATCTTTGTGTCACGTACACACCCTGGTGTCACGAGAGGTAATCATTATCACGACACCAAGACTGAGAAGTTCGTGGTGTTGGAAGGCGAGGCCCTTATTCGCTTCCGTCACATCCTCGAAGCCGAGGTGATCGAGTATCCGGTGTCAGGCGCTGAATTCCGGGTCGTCGATATTCCACCGGGTTATACCCACTCTATTGCGAATGTAGGCGATTCCGAACTTGTTACCCTGTTCTGGGCTAGCGAGTTGTTCGATTCAGCGCATCCCGATACGTATTACTTGGCGGTGTAGCTGATGCGTGTGATGACTATCCTTGGCACTCGCCCAGAGATCATCCGCCTTTCCAGGGTAATTGCGGCACTAGACCGCTATGCCGAGCACATCCTGGTGCATACTGGGCAGAACTATGATTATGAGCTCAACCAGATCTTTTTCGATGAGCTTGAGATCAGACACCCTGATCATTTTCTTAAAGCCGCTGGGGCTTCGGCGGCAGAGACGATCGGCAATATCATCGCGAAAACGGATGTGGTACTAACTCAGGTGCGCCCTGACGCGGTTCTGATCCTGGGGGACACCAATAGTTGCCTGGCGGCCATCGCTGCAAAACGGCGCAAGGTACCGGTATTCCATATGGAAGCCGGCAATCGGTGTTTCGATGAGCGCGTGCCTGAGGAGATCAATCGGCGGATAGTAGATCACATCAGCGATATCAATCTGCCATACAGTGATATCTCGCGCCAGTACCTCCTTCGCGAAGGGCTGCCACCTGATCGCATCATCAAGACCGGTAGCCCGATGTATGAGGTTCTCTACTACTATCGGGCCCAGATCGATGCTTCCGATGTTCTTGAACGCCTAGAGCTGTCTCCTGAGGCCTACTTTGTGGTAAGCGCCCACAGAGAAGAGAACATCGATGCCCCCGAACAGTTCACCAAGCTCGTGCAGGTGCTGAGAGGCCTGGCCGAGCAGACGGATAGACGTATCATCGTCTCGACGCATCCTCGTACTCGAAAGCGCCTTTTGGCGGAAGGAGTCGTTTTCCCCCCTAGCGTTGAGCTACTCAAGCCATTGGGTTTCTTCGATTACGTTCATCTGGAGATGCATGCAATTGCCGTGCTATCGGATAGTGGCACCATCACCGAAGAGTCCTCGATCTTGAACTTCCCCGCCCTCAACATCCGGCGGGCACATGAGCGGCCTGAAGGGATGGAGGAAGGCGCCGTCATGATGGTTGGACTGGAGTGGGAGCGCATTCAAGAGGGGCTGAAACTTCTTACAAGGCAGGGCCGTGACGCGGAAAGGACGTTGCGACTGGTGAATGATTACGGGGTTTCCAATGTGTCAGAAAAAGTGGTGCGGATTATTCTGAGCTATACTGACTATATCAACCAGCTTGTTTGGCATAGGGGATGAGCTTGGTCTGATGCGCATTCTGATGCTGTCGCAGTGGTTTGACCCTGAACCGACATTCAAAGGGCTTTCCTTTGCTCAAGAGCTTGTCCGGCGCGGTCACGATGTGCAGGTGCTTACTGGCTTCCCCAACTACCCTGAGGGAAAACTCTATCCGGGTTACCGCATTCGCCTCTGGCAACGGGAGACATTGGATGGAATTCCGGTGTATCGAGTTCCCCTATACCCAAGCCATGACCGTTCTGCCGCTCGCCGTACCATCAACTATCTATCTTTTGCTGCTAGCGCCCTTGTTCTCGGACCCATGTTGGTGCAGAAACCCGATATCATCTACGTGTACAACCTCATAACCCTTGCCCCAGCAGCTTGGTGCCTAAAGCATCTTACAGGTGCAGCTGTCGTCTATGACATTCAGGATCTTTGGCCAGAGAGTGTCACCGCCTCGGGCATGGTAGATGGTCGATTCTCAACAATATTGGGCCTGCTGTGCAACCTGGCCTACCGTACGGCGGACCAGGTCGTTACGCTTTCTCCGGGTATCAGGGACGAACTGCGTCGCAGGGGCGTGCCCGAAGACCGAGTCACCGTGATCTACAACTGGTGCAACGAGCAGGATATGCAATCAGACGAGTATGATCTTGCCCTTGCAAAACGTCTTGGCCTTGCTGGCAAGTTCAGCGTGATGTATGCCGGTAATCTCGGCCTTGCACAAGCCTTGGACGCAGTGATAGAGGCTGCCGCCCTCCTCCGCGAAACCCATCCCGACATTCAGTTCGTTTTCGTTGGAGATGGTGCGGACTCTACTCGACTGAAAACGATAACTGAACAGCGTTGCCTTACCAACATAGAGTTTGTGCCTCGCCAACCAGCGGTTGCCATGGGGCGTATCTTGAGATTGGCTGATGTCTTGCTCGTTCACCTCAAAGATGACCCGCTTTTTCGTATCACGATCCCTTCTAAGACACAGGCCTATCTGGCAGCAGGTCGCCCAATCCTCATGGGTGTCCGTGGTGATGCGGCAGAGTTGGTCCGAAGGTCCAAAGGAGGGGTCACTTGTGAGCCCGGAAACGCTGCTAGCATCGCCCAGGCTGTCTTGCAGCTATACGGCTTGTCAGCCGTCGACCGTGCTGCCATGGGGCTTGCAGGGAGCCGTTATTATGAGCAGGAGCTGTCTATGGAGGCCGGAGTGTCTCGTTTTGAGTCTTGTTTTCAGGCTGCTCTTGGCTGTAAGCGCAGAGCGTGATGTTGGTCTAGGAGGCTCTCTGCATGGCCGGTCCCAAGCATATGTCCGAAAAGCAGCTCACCGCCAACTGCGTCAATACCCAACACTCTCCCGGGCCGCGTACCCGGGAAGGGCGTGCAGCCGTCCACTATAACGCCCTCAAACATGGTATCCTGGCCCAAGCTATCATTCCCGAAGCGCTAGAACCCTACGAGTCGTGCGAGGACTTTGACGAGCTGCTCACCGAGTTGCATACTGAATTCAACCCCTCCGGTGTGCTAGAAGAGCTGTTGGTTGAGCAGATCGCCACCGCCTATTGGCGTCTGGCGCGTGTCTATCGCGCCGAAGCCGACGCCATTGCCGCTCGCCAAAACAACAGCCAACATGGGCGAGAGCCATTGTACCGCCTACGACATACTCCTCTATTCCCTACCGGGATGAGCGAGCAAGGCCAACTGTCCAATCAGCTCGAATTACTCCTCACCAACAAACGCAGCCTTCGTTCTGCCATGTCCAAACTCGATCCAACCCTACGGGGAGCCACCGACGAGGAGATCCGTGCCTGTGCTGAAGCCTTGCTGGTCAAGCTACGAGAGCGTGCCGTACAAGACCAGCACCACCACCAGGCCGTTGCAAGTGCCGTGAATAGTCTGCCACACCTCGACGCGGCCCTGAAATCCGCACATTACGAGGCCTCTCTGCAGAACCAGCTCGATCGTGCCCTTTCGCGCCTGGAGCGCCTGCGACGTCTTCGGGGCGGTGAGTTCGTGGCGCCTCCATTGGAGGTCGAAGTCTCGCAGATCGGAGACTCAGCTAATGATTTGCCCTAGGCGGACGGTTACGAAACAAACCCATTCTGCTTTGTGGGTGCGCTTGTTATGACCACCTTCTATCGCCGCCACGGCAAGCGTCTGCTTGACCTGGCCCTCACCATCCCGGGGCTGATCTTGGTGTCGCCGCTGCTGGGCCTGATCGCCCTGCTGGTGCGTTGGCGCATGGGCCCACCCGTGTTCTTCCGGCAGACTCGCCCGGGTCTGCATGGCGAGCCGTTTGAGTTGATCAAGTTCCGCACCATGACCGACGCCCGCGATGCCGAGGGGCGCCTGTTGCCCGACGCCGAGCGGTTGACGCGGTTGGGGCGCTTCTTGCGCACTACTAGCCTCGACGAGCTCCCCGAGCTGTGGAACGTGCTGCGCGGCGAGATGAGCCTGGTGGGGCCGCGGCCGTTGTTGATGGAGTACTTGCCGCTCTACAGTGCGGAGCAAGCCCGTCGCCATGAAGTGCGGCCGGGGATCACCGGCTGGGCGCAGGTGCATGGCCGCAACGCAATCCCGTGGGAAGACAAGTTCGCCCTCGACGTGTGGTATGTCGACCATTGCTCGTTGTGGCTCGACCTGCGCATCCTCGCCCTAACCGCCCTGAGGGTGCTTGAACGCAAGGGCATCGCGCAGCAAGGGCAAGCAACCATGGAACCCTTTCGAGGCGCGTCATGCGGGTGATCGTCATCGGGGCAGGCGGGCACGGTCAGGTAGTGGCCGATGCGTTGCTGGCCAGCTGCCAGTCTTGCCCCGACCTCCGCGTGCTGGGCTATGCCGACGACGATGAGCACCTCTGGGGGCAGACGCTCGGCGGCCTGCCCGTGCTGGGATGTATAGCTGCCGCGCTCGACACTCCCCACGACGCCGTCATCGTCGCTATTGGCGACAACCGCGTCCGCTATCGGGTGATGAGTGCTTTGCTGGCACAGGGCGAGTGCTTTGTATCGGTGGTTCATCCGGCCGCGACTGTGTCGCCTGGCGCGTCAATCGGCTTCGGAGCGATGGTCCTAGCCGGGGCGGTGGTCAACACGGGCGCCAGATTGGGCGCAGGTGTGATCGTCAACACGAGCGCCAGTGTCGACCATCACAATCGGCTCGAAGACTGGGTCCACTTGGCCCCAGGCGCTCACACAGGCGGCGAGGTGACCATCGGGCGTGGAGCACTTGTCGGCCTGGGCGCGAGCATTGCGCCTCGCTGCACCATCGGCTGCTGGGCCACAGTGGGCGCGGGTGCGACGGTGATCCACGACGTACCCGCGGGTACCACCGTCGTTGGCACGCCCGCACGCGTCATCAAACAGATCGAGGTGTTGCCCTAACATGTCCATTCCCATGTCTTCTCCCGACCTCACCGCTGCCGAGACCGCCGCTGTGTGCGAAGTGCTCAGCACACCCTATCTCAGCATCGGCCCCAAGCTCACCGCCTTTGAGCAGGCCATCGCCTCTTTTGCGGGTTGCGCCCATGGCGTCGGCGTCAACTCGGGCACCAGCGGCCTGCATCTGGCCGTGATCGCTGCCGGCGTCGCCGATGGCGACCAGGTGATCACCACGCCCTTTTCGTTCATCGCCTCTTCGAACGCCATTGTGTACGAGCGCGGCATCCCCGTTTATGTCGACGTGGATCGTCGCACGGGCAACATCGATCCCAGCCTGGTCGCCGAGGCTGCCAACGACCTGGCGCGTGGTGGCCAGGCCGCTCGGCGCTGGTTGCCCCCTGCCCTACGCGACGCCCCTCTGACGGGCAAGTTGCGCGCTATCCTGCCGGTCGACGCCTATGGCCAGCCAGCAGACATGGACGCCATCACCCCCGTCGCGCGTGAGCGTGGCCTGACGCTCATCTGCGACACGTGCGAGTCGCTTGGCTCGTACTACAAGGGGCGTCCGGTGGGCGGTCTCGGGGATGTAGGCGTCTTTGCCTTTTACCCCAACAAGCAGATCACCACGGGCGAGGGAGCCGTGATCGTCACCAACCGCGACGACTGGGCGGCCCTCTTCCGCAGCCTGCGCAATCAGGGTCGCGACGTGTTCGACGCCTGGCTCAACCACACGCGCCTAGGCTACAACTATCGTCTAGACGAGATGTCTGCGGCCCTGGGCTTGGCGCAGATGCAGCGCGTCGAGGAATTGATCGCCAAGCGCGCCCAGGTGGCAGCGTGGTACAACGAGCGGTTGGCCGGTCTGGAGCTCATCCAGACTCCCACGATCTTGCCCGAGACCACGCGCATGTCTTGGTTTGTCTATGTCGTGCGCATCCTCCCGCCCGCCAATCGCGATGCCGTGCTCAATCGTCTTGCCTCCCGTGGCATCGGCACGCGGCCTTACTTTACGCCCATCCATCTTCAGCCTTTCTATCGCGAGCGCTTTGGCTATCACGAAGGCTGCTATCCCGTTACCGAGTGGCTGGGCCAGGTGTCGCTGGCGCTGCCTTTCTCGAGCGTGATGACCGAGGAACAGGTAGAGATTGCTTGTGAGGAGTTGGTTAGTGCCCTAATGGCAAACTGACCGACAGTCAAAAGTCGGATCCCGACTGAGGAGGAGGGGCTGGCTGATGATGACGGCCGCAGCCGATCGTTTGTGCCGATTGTACGTCTCGGTCCGCAACAGACATCTGTTCGTGTGGGATATCGTGAGCCAACCACTCGTGGTGTTGCTTGCGTTCGCCATTCGCACCGACGCGGCGGTCCCCCCAGCCTACTTGAAGACCGCCCTCGTCTATGGGCTGCTCCTCCTGCTGTTACGCCCCGCCGTGTTCTGGCTGGCCGGTGTGTATCGCCAGATGTGGTGTTACGCCAGCCTTCGCGAAGCGAGACTCTTGCTCGGTTCCAGCACTTTCGCGTCGGTGGTAGCCGCCCTGTTGTTCTACGGTCTGCTCATTCCTTTCGGCATCGTGGACGCTGCGCCTCGGTCGATACCGGTCATCGAGTGGGGGCTGGCCCTCGGCGTTGCAGCGGCACCGCGTTTCTTGGTGAGGATCGCCAGCCGTCACGTCCGTGTTACTGCCCGCAGCAACGGCGTGAACCACGTGCCAGCACTCATCGCGGGTGCGGGCCAGGCGGGCCTCCGCGTGTTGCGAGAGCTGGAGGACAACCCGCAACTGCCTTACAAGGCTGTGGGCTTTGTGGATGACGACCCAACGAAGCACAACCTAGAGATCGGCGGTTGCCGGGTGTTGGGCAGCTGTGCGGAGATTCCGCAATTGGCCGCCGCCCTTGGGGTTCACCAGGTGCTGATTGCTATGCCCTCAGCAAGCGGCAAGACGATCCGTCGAATCAACGACATCTGCGTGCAGGCCGGGCTGAGTGTGCTCACGCTTCCTGGGACCAACGAGTTGATCTCTGGCGATGTCTCCGTCAGTCGGCTGCGCAAGGTGAGGATCGAAGATCTGTTGCGGCGTGAACCTGTGACGATCGATCGGGAGCAGGTCGCATCCATCTTGCATGGCAAGCGCGTCTTGGTGACCGGCGGCGGGGGCTCGATCGGCAGTGAGATCTGCCGACAGGTATGTGCGTGCGGACCAGCGCACCTCGTCGTCCTGGGTCACGGAGAGAATTCGCTGTACGCCCTGGGTCAGGAGCTAAAGCGCCGCTTCCCCGATGTCAGGGTAGAGTACGTCGTTGCGGACGTTCGCGATCGCGATCGGCTTGCTGCGGTGTTCGCTGCGGCGCGACCCGAGATCGTGTTCCACGCTGCGGCGCACAAGCATGTTCCTCTCATGGAAGACAACTTACCCGACGCGGTGACCAACAATGTGTTGGGCACACGGCGTGTGCTCGAGGCCTGTCTGGCTTTTGACGTGCCGCGCTTCCTCATGATCTCGTCAGACAAGGCCGTCAACCCTACCAGCGTCATGGGGGTGACCAAGCGCATCGCCGAACTGCTCGTGCAACACGCTGCCAGTCAAAGTGGTAGAGCCTATGTGGTCGTCCGTTTTGGAAATGTGCTCGGTTCGCGGGGCAGCGTTGTGCCCCTGTTCCAGGCACAGATCGCTGCCGGCGGTCCGGTGACCGTCACACATCCCGAGATGAAACGCTATTTCATGACCATCCCCGAGGCGGTGCAACTCGTGCTGGAGGCGGCCTGTTTGGGCGCTAGAGGCGAGACCTTTGTGCTCGATATGGGTGAACCAGTGCGCATCGCCGACCTGGCCCGCGACCTCATCCGCCTCTCGGGCTACACGCCCGATGAAGACATCGCCATCCAATATGTGGGCCTGCGGCCGGGCGAGAAGCTGTTCGAGGAATTGATGCTCTGTGGCGAGGACTATGCTCCGAGCCCCCACCCCAAGATCTTTGTACTCAAGCGCACAGGATTGCCCTCGTCAGCGACTTGGGTGGCGTTCCAGTCGCATATCGACGCCCTGATCGAGGCCGCCCGCAATGGCGAACAGGATCGTATCCGCACCTTGCTCAAGAGCATCGTGCCAGAGTATAGCCCTCCTGACAAAGAGCATCCGGGCGAGGTAGCCGAGCCCGGGTCTCAGGCTGCCGCGTCTCCTTGGGCACAGCCGAACGCCCAGCGCGCCCAGCCAACGGCACCGTAGATGTGGGCCCCGGTCATTTCCCGCCCACCGTGCTGACGGAGGGGCCAATCAATGAGCCATCCGATGGCAGCGGTTTGGCGGGATTCGCCGGATACTTGTATACTGGCTAGACACGGTGTATGGCTCGCCAAGGCCTGGGCTCTACCTTACTCCTCTCGAGGTGCACATGGAGTTAGTTCAATACTGGCAGATCGTCCGCAAACGCTGGTGGTGGCTCTTGCTCGGGACGGTGCTCGGGGCGGCCATCGCCTTCGCGGTGAGCACGCAAATGACGCCCATGTACGAGGCCAGGGCTACGATTATGATCGGCGCGGTCAACCGCGACCCGTCACCGGTGACCAGCGACATCAATGTCAGTCAGGACTTGGCCACAACCTATGGCGAGCTGCTCAAGACGCACAAGCTGCAAGCAGCGGCGATGACCAGCCTCGGCTATGAGGGGCTGCCCGATGCCACGGTGACCGTGCAACGAGATACCCAATTCGTCACCGTCGCCGTGCGCGATCCTGTGCCGCAGAGGGCCGTGGACATCATCGAGGCGCTCATCCACCAGCTCGAGCTCCAGCTACCCGACGACACCGCCCTGGTTTTCGCCGAGAGCCAGCTGCAAGCCCTGCAAGCCGAAATCGAGACGCTCCAGCAGCAGGTGGCCACTACGACGGATCCGATCATCCGCGCGACGTCCGAGGCGCGCCTGTCCGAGCTGCGCAATGAGTATACCGCGCTCTACACCACTTATCTGCAGAACAAGCGGTCGGTGAACACGATCCAGGTCGTCGATCCCCCGAGGCTGCCGACCGAGCCCGTTAGCCCCAAGACCACCCAGAACACTGCGTTGGCTGCTGTGCTGGGGTTGATGATCGCTGCCGGCGCCGCTGTCTTGGTCGAGTACCTGCACAGTGTCATCGACAAGCCCGAGGACATCTCTGCCGTGCTCGAGCTGCCCTATATCAGCTCGGTCGGCATCGTTCCCGAGCCAGAAGAGGAAGGCCAGCGTCTCGAGCGCCACTGTCTGGATAAACCCCACTCAGTGCATGCCGAGGCGATGCGCTTTGCCTCGGTGGTGATGCACTATGCGTTGCCCGACACCGACAGGCCGGTGATCTTGGTGACCAGCAGCAGTAGTGCTGAGGGCAAGACCATGCTTTCTACCTCTCTGGCCATCGTCGAGGCCCAGGCGGGCAAGCAGGTGATCCTGGTCGATGCCGATATGCGCCGGCCAGACCAACACAAGATCTGGTCGCTCTCCAACGACGTGGGCCTCTCGTCGCTGCTCACCGGCCACAGTGGCAGCATCGCGGAGGTTCTGCACGAGACCCCTCTGCCGGGCCTGCGGGTGCTCCCCAGTGGCCCGCAGACGGCCAACCCGACCGGCCTACTGGCCTCGATGGCCTTCAGACAGCTGCTCGACGCCCTTCGTGAACAGGCCGACCTGGTGATCCTCGACACTGCGCCGATCCTCTCGGTCGCCGACACAACCGCAATGATGTCCGGCGCCTCGGGTGTCGTGCTCGTCGTACGAGCTGGCGTCACCACGCTCCAGGCCTGCGCGGCAGCAGCCGACTTGGTCGCCAAGTCCGAGGGCAAACTGTTGGGTGTGCTTCTCAACGCCCTCAAGCCGCAGCCTGCAAGCCGTTATGGACATTACTATGGCTACGGCTATGGCTATGGATACGGCTATGGTTATGGGGGTAGCAACGGAGACGGAGAAGACTCCGACTCCAATGGCTCACCGCATTCGCGCTCGAGTCGGCGGCGCCACTCGTCGGAGCATGCGCATCACACGATCGAACAGTCGGCGCAGAGCGACCAAGGCCACGAAATTGGCCCTAGGGCAGGTTGAAGGTCCGGAATAGTGGGGGAGCATCCGTCTATTCCGCGACGCGAGAGATGGCCCGAGTAGCGCAGTACGCTTTGGCCCTTCACGATTCAGCCTGCAGAGGGAGTGACCTCTGCAGGCTCGTTCCACAGGCCAGCAGGCGCTGCACGCTCAGCCCCTTGGCTCTCACGGGTCGAGGGCTCGCCCCATGATCTTGCCCGGACACATTGCGGCATCGGTGCTGGTGCATCGACACCTAGAGACGCCGCTCTGGCCGACTGTGCTCGCCGGCTTGGCACCCGACCTCGTCGACAAGTTCCTCTGCTACGTGTTGCACGTGGTGCCATCCTCTCGTCTTCCCATGCACACACTGCTCGGCTGGGTCGGCTCGACGCTGCTCGTGGGAGTAGCGGCCTACCTGATAGATCGATCTGCCATCCGCCGTTGGCTACTGTGCTGGGCCGCTGGCTATGGCGGTCACTTGTTGTGCGACTCGCCGCTCGCTGGCGGCAAGCTGCCCTTTCTCTGGCCTTGGCGTACCTACAGCACGCATACCGAGGGCCTGCCCCTCGCCTATCTCTTCCATGGTGGGCCGCTGCCCGTCTGGACGTTGACCGCCGAGCTCATCTTGGTGTTGTACACCTTGGCTACCTCCCCTCAAGTACGTGCCTGGCTGGCCGCGCGACGTGAGCGTGAGCTTGCTCCCAGAGCGAAAAGGCCTCTCGACTAGCGCCAAGCCACGGGCTAGAGAAATCGGCTCGTCGATGCTTGCATAAGCATCGACGAGCCTTGAGCAGAAAGCGAGAGGATCGGCGCGCCTAACGTGCCGGAATAGCCAGTTTCCAGCCAACCCCGATCACATTCGGGTTCTGGATCGTCGCATAGCCCGGGCCAGCACTGTTGGTAAGCGCTACGATCTCCGGATAGCGATGGCCATCACCAAGCAGTTGGGCGGCGATCTTGAAGAGCGTGTCGCCCGCCACGACCACATAGTCGTTGGCCTGACCGCCCAAGGCCTCTGCCGAGAGTATGCCATCGACTACATGGACGATCCCTCGAGACGCGATTTGCCCCGAAGGCGGCTGAACGTCGGTGCGCAGCAGCGGTCGCCCGTTGATCGACACCTGGTCACCCGTGCGGGTGACCGTTAGCGTCTGACCGCCGAGCGTCGTCAGCGTCTGACCATCGACCAGGTCCGCGGCCATCACCTTGCTCGGCACGACATGGTTGAGCCAGGTGCTGGTACGCAAGGGCGCATCGCTGGCCAGCGTCTGGAGCTGGGCATCGCTCAGTCGCATCCACGCGGAGCCAGAGGGGATGAACATCGTGAATGCACTCTGGTTCTTGAGCGAATCGACCATGGTGCCGTACATCGCGGGAACCTGCGCCGTCAGCAGATCGACAGTGCTCTGTGGCAAGCGCGCCAGCTCGGCCTCACTGGGCATCACGAGCCCGAGGATGCCCAGCGACTCCAGGTTACTCACCTGAGATACGCCCACATCCGTCTGCTGCGCCGTGGCCACCAAAGCACTCTGCGTTGGACCAGGCACCTCGGCCGGTGCCGCTCCGGGGATGGCCAACTTCCACCCCACCCGGATCAGATTGGGGTTCTCGATGAACGCAAAGCTGGGATCGGTCGCGTGCGTGGCGTTCGTCAGCTCCACGATCTCCATGTACGACGCAACGCCTAGCCGCGCAGCGATCCGCGAAAGCGTGTCGCCACTCACCACGGTATACGTGTTCGTGTCGGCCGCGACCGACAGCGGTGCCGCCATCAACGCCGCGACCACCAAGATGGCGACCAACATACCCCTTGACCTTCGCATAGACATGCCTCCTCGTCGATACACCAACACCCAAGTTACCCTGATTCTTGCCCACAAATGCTCACGGACAACTCGCAGACAAGAGGCCGCATATCGCCAATACACTGACCCCCTGCTTAGGGCTGGCCGATCATCCCCGTGTCCTAGCCAAGTCCTCCGACTCATTGCCGATCTTTTGCATGTAGGCGATGACCAGATTGGCCTGACCGTTCGTCAAGGCCCCGCTGCTACGGATCCGGTCCTTCACATTACCGCTATCATATCCCATCCCACGTGCATTGTCTAGGGATAACCGCCATCACGAAAGCCAGGCTTTTTGCTTCGCATCCATCAGGCGATCGCCGGCCAATCGGCGTCAGGGGGACCTTCGTGAATCGAACTATGGCCCGGACGCGAGCAGGCAATTACTCCAGCACAGGCAGAGACGCAAGAAGCTCATGATTCCTGGCGAAGCCGGCCCGTTGAGCTCCCGAGCCTAGAAGACACCAGTCTTTTGTCTATCGCTCAGCGCGCCTATGATGATACTATGTCTCCAGATAGGGTCACCAGCAATTCGGCCAGGAGCTGAGCGGGGGATGATATGGTACAAGCGCTCTCTTCGATCCCACCCGACCACAGCCTGCGAGACGAGCTGTGCCATCGCGTGATGTCTCTGATGCTCGGGGCCTTGATCGCCAGTGGCACGGCGGCCATCCTCGTCGTTGAGGCGACTGGAGGGCCACTCTCGGCCTCTTTGCTTGGCTTTGGCCTCATCGTCTTGGCTCTGGTCACCTGGGGGGTGCAGGCCCATCTGGCCAATGTCGCCCGCGTCTTGCTCATCGTGGGGCTGGGCATTGCTGCCACTCTCACGAGCCAGCTCATCGACCCCTGTGCCGGGCTGGTGTTGCTGTTGTTTGCTGGGCCTCTAGCGGTGCTGCTGCTCGGGCCCACCGGTGGCCTTGGTGCCGCCTTGATCTGCAGTCTCCTCCTGCTCATCCCTACCCCCCATCGGCTAGCGGCCATCGCCGTATTCCTGGCCATCTTTGCCATTTGGGTGCTGACAGCGCTGGTCTGGACAGCACTCGACTCTACTCAAGAGGCAGTACTGTGGTGGGCACAGACCTACGAGCAGACGCGCAAGCTGCTCGATGAGGCGCGCACCCAGCGAGTTCGCCTCATGCAGACACAAGAGGATCTGGTCAAGGCCAATCAGGAGCTGGCCCGAGTGTCCGAGCGGCTGCGCGCGATGCGCGAGATGGCCGACGAGGCGCGGCGAGCCAAAGAACAGTTCGTCGCCAACGTCAGCCACGAGCTGCGCACTCCCCTCAATATGATCATCGGCTTTAGCGACATGATCGCTCGCGCGCCCCACATCTATGGCGCGGATCTGCCCCCTCAGCTATTAGCGGACATCGAAGTCATCCTTAGCTCGAGCAAGCATCTGGCCAGCCTGGTAGATGATGTGCTCGATCTCAGCCAGGTGGACAGCGGCCGCGTGGCCCTCAGCAGAGAATGGTGCCAACTAGGCGACATTGCGCGAGCCGCCGCCTTGGCAGTGACACCGCTCTTCGATCACAAAAACCTGGCGCTCACTCTACACGTGCCCGAGGACTTGGCCCCTGTGTACTGCGATCCGGTGCGCATACGCCAGGTGATTCTCAATCTGCTCAGCAACGCGGGGCGCTTTACCGACCAAGGCGGCGCAGTCCTCGCGATCGCTCCCGAAGACGGCGTACTGCACGTCACCGTAAGCGACACCGGTCCGGGCATCTCGCCCGAGAGTCAGCGGCTGATCTTTGAGCCTTTTTCGCAGGCAGATGGCTCTATCCGTAGGCGCTATGGCGGTTCGGGCTTGGGTCTCGCCATTAGCAAGCGCTTCGTCGAACTGCACAACGGACGTATGTGGTTCGAATCCACCACGGGCGAGGGGTCTGTGTTCCACTTCACCCTGCCGCTAGAAGAGCGAACGCCACTCGATGCAACCAGTGCCCGGCGTTGGTTCACCACGGATGCTGAATACGAGCGTCAGCCACGGCCATCTTTGGCTCCACGGCCACGTGTGACTCCGCGGTTTGTGGTCGTCGAACGGGGCGATACGCTGCAACGGATGCTTGGGCGCTATGAGGAGGGCATCGAAGTTGTAGGGGTACGCACCGTCGAGGAAGCCATCCGCGAGATCAGCCGGCTGCCCGCCCATGCGCTCTTGCTCAACGACCGCCGCTTTGAGCAAGGGGCGCTTGCGCCTCAGGAACTGGCGGCTCTGGCCTATGGTACACCGGTGGTGGCCTGCTGGGTGCCCGGCCAAGCTGAGGCCGCCGAGCGCCTGGGCTTGGTGCGCTATCTACTCAAGCCCGTGAGTCGCGAGGAACTGTTGGGCGCGCTGGACGCGCTGCCTGGGCCGGTGCGCACCGTCCTCGTGGTCGATGACGAACCCGAGGCCCTGCAGCTCTTTGGCCGGATACTCACCTCGGCTGACGCAGGCTATCACGTACTGCGTGCCTCTAGCGGTCAACGCGCCCTCACTCTCCTAAGGGAACGCCAGCCCGACGTGATGCTGCTCGACCTAGTGATGCCTGGGATGGATGGCTATACCCTTTTGCGAGCCAAGAGCCTCGACGAGACCATTCGTCACATACCCACGATTGCGATCTCGGCTCAAGACCCCATGGCTGGGCCTATCGCCAGCAGCTCTCTCACTATCTCGCGTAGTGGCGGCCTGCAAATGCAAGATCTGTTGAACGTGATCAAGCTGACGGTACAGACCCTGGCACCGCCGGATCAACTCGATCCAGCGCCATCAGGAAGGCCTCCCGCGTGAGCGGTTTACGCAGATAGGCGCTCGCCCCGAGCGACAGAGCCAATTCCTCTTCCTGCAGAATCGTGCAGATGATCACCGGGATGCTCTGCGTGAGGGGGTGTTGGCGCAGGCGCCCCAGGGCCTCCCAGCCGTCGATGTCGGGCATCATCACGTCAAGCACAATGACATGCGGCGACAACTCGGGCACCACGGCCAGCGCCTCGGGCAACGTCTGGGTACCCACGATGCGATAGCGCGTGCCCGAAGCATAGCGACGCAATAGGTCGAGGGTGGCCGGATTGTCGTCGATGACGAGCACTGGCGATTGCACGACCGACGGTAGACGCACCCGAGCGCTGAACCAACCTCCACTGCGCTCGTCGATCTCGACTTCGCCCCCGCAGGCACGCACTAGGTCGCGCCACACCTGTAGGCCGCCATTGTCCGCATCGGCCAGAGCGGGATCGGCCACAGCCTGGTCAGGCTGGCTGTGCACGGCCAGCCACGTCCAAACGCCCTCTTGGCCCGTAGTCAATATCACCTGACCTCCCTGCATCCGGCGGATGGCGCCGCTCAAAGACCCTACGAGGATCTGCCGCAACGCCACTAGATGCACTGCCAAGGGCGGTAGCGCCGCGCCGCCTCCTTCGATGTGCACCACCACCCCATGCTGGGCGGCCAGCGGCCTAACGAGTTGCCGCACGTCCTGCAAAGCCAGCCCCAGGTCCACCATGTTGGCCGTCTCGCTAGCGCCCAACCAGGAGACCTCTTGGCCCAGCGACAGGCCATACTCGGCCGGCACCGTGCCAGCACTAGGCTCGGGCTGAAACAGCCGCTCACTCAGCTCACGCAATGCATCTCGCTCGATGCGCGAGAGATGCCGCGCGCTCAAGCCTAGCTGGTCGGCTACCTCGACCTGCGTGGCGCGTTGTACATAGCGATAGAGCAGCACCTCGTACATGCGCCAAAGCTGCGTATCGGCGGGCGTGTCTGACTGCGGCCGTAGTGCGTGCACCGCAGCGATGAGCTCTTGGCGCAGCGCCGCGGCCGGATCGGTCCCGCTGCCTAGGCCCAGCAACGCGATGAGGGGGCTCTGGCGTAACGCTGCTGGATCATACAAGTTACGCAGCGCACTACGCAGCGTCCCGATCAAGGGCTCATCGGCGGTGAGATGTCCAGCCTGGGTCATGTTCGTGTCCACATCATGGCGTGCAGAGTGCAATCAGCCCCATACAATGATAGTGCATCGAGCCTCCACAACCAACCCTGGGCCGGCTCGAGGCAAGGCCTTCGACCGTCACCTGCGGCAACCAGCCCGTGCTAGGAGGAAAGAGGAATGACGCCAGCTGTGCGTCGACCGCGCCTTTCGCGCGGCGATCGTCGCGAGATGAGGATCGGGCTGACCTTGGTGTCCCCCTGGCTGCTGGGCTTTCTGTTGTGGACCTGCTATCCGCTCGCTGCGTCAGTCTACTATAGCCTGACCCGCTACGACCTGATGACCCCGCCAGTGTTCATCGGCCTCGCCAACTATCGCGAAGTGTTCACCAGCGCAGATGTAGCCTTAGTGGCCAAAAACACCCTCTGGTGGGTGGCATTCAGCGCTCCCCTTGGGGTGATATCGGCCTTCTTGCTGGCCAGCCTACTTAACACCCGCATCGTCGGCCGCTCGGTCTTTCGCGCGATCTTTTTCTTCCCATCCATCGTGCCCGCTGTGGTCACTGCTATGGTGTGGCAGTTCCTGCTCAACCCACAATATGGTGCGATCAATGCCACGTTGAGTGCGCTGGGCTTTTCTACCATTCCCTTCCTCTCCAGCCCTACCTATGTCAAACCGACGCTGGTGCTGATCCACATGTGGGCTCAGGGCAGCGCGATGGTCATCTTTCTGGCCACTCTCCAGGACGTGCCCAGATCTCTGTATGACGCCGCGATGATCGACGGTGCCAATGCTGTGCAACGCTTCTGGCACGTCACTGTGCCCATGTGCAGCCCAGTGGTGCTGTTCAACCTGGTTATGGGTTTTATCTCGGGCTTTCAGTATTTCACCATGCCCTGGCTGCTCACCCAAGGTGGCCCCAATCGTGCGACCGAGTTCTATGCCCTCTATCTCTATCGCAATGCCTTCCTGTTCTTGCGGATGGGCAAGGCAGCGGCGCTGGCCTGGCTGCTCTTTATCGTGGTCGTCGCCTTCACCGCCATCCTTTTCAAGACCTCCGGCCGCTGGGTGTATTACGGCGGAGAGACAGACTAGCCGCATCATCCCTAGAGGAGAGATATCTACCGATGAACGCCACTGCCAAGACGAGTGCAGGCCTCACAAAGACCCGGTCGGACGACCGCTACTGGAGTCAACTGGGCTTTGGGGGCTGGGTGATCGAGATTCTCAAGTATGCCATCCTGCTGCTGCTAGCTGTCTCCTATCTGCTGCCGTTCTATTGGATGTTCACCTCGGCACTCAAAGACGATCCCCAAGTATTCACGGTGCCGCCGCGGTGGATCCCCAATCCGGCGCACTGGAACAATTTCTTCGATGCCTGGACGAGCCAGAATTTCAACCTGTATTTCGTCAATACGGTGGTCAAGTACGCCGTGCCGGTGACCATCGGCGCGGTAGTGTCTTGCTCTGTGGTGGCCTATGGCTTTGCGCGGCCGCGTTGGCCGGGCCGCGACCCTCTCTTTGCCCTGTGCCTCGGCACGATGATGGTCCCTGGGCAAGTGACGATGGTGCCCCTCTTTATCACCTTCCGCCGGATCGGGTGGGTAGGCACCTATTTGCCGCTAGTCGTGCCGGCTTTCTTTGGCGATGCCTACTTTATCTTTCTCTTGCGACAGTTCTTTCGCACCATACCCGCCGAGCTGTCAGACGCAGCCCGTATTGATGGCGCCAGCGAGTGGGTCATCCTCAGCCAGATCATACTGCCGCTGGCCAAGCCTGCTCTCACGGTGGTTGCCTTGTTCCGCTTTATGAACGCCTGGAACGACTATTTTGGACCTCTCATTTATGTCAATAAGAGGGCTCAGTGGCCCATGGCGCTGGCTATCGAGAACATGCGCGGTCGGCTCTATGAGGTAGGCACCAAACCCTTGCAGTATCCCTATCTCATGGCGGTGAGCACCCTGGTGGCCCTCCCCATCCTGATCGCCTTCTTCTTGGCGCAGCGCACCTTTATCGAGGGTATCACCCTGACCGGCATCAAGGGATGAACCGCATCTACAGAAAGGAGGAGATGAATCGGTGCATTCGGTCCGATACAGCGGTCCACCCGCACGTATCGGACAACGACCAAGAGTCTGATAGAGCTAACCCTAGTCGGTGATTGCGTAGCGGTTCTTCTTCATAGGAGAAAGAGTCATGTTCAACTACAAACTCAGTCGTCGAGCGTTCCTGGCCGTCGCTGGCGGCATGACCGCCGCCAGTGTGTTGGCTGCCTGTGCCCCCAAGGCCACGCCTGCGCCAGAAGAGCAACCCGCCAAAGAGGCTGAACAGCCAGCCGCTTCAGCCGCCACCGCGACCCCTGCCTCTGCCGCCGCTCCCGCTGGCGAAACTGGGGTGACGTTCTCCTACTGGGTAGGCTGGCCGAATCATGGCGACATCTTTGAGGGCTTTATGGCCACCGAAGAGTTCAAGACCATGCTCGGCCCAAACAAGATCGAGTTCCAGGACGGCATCAAGGCCGATGTACTACTCAGCAACATCGCCGCCGGCACGCCGCCCTCGGTGTGGTGTGGCTCGGCCTACATCGACATCATGTCGCGTGGTGTAGCGCGGCCCATCGCCGATCTGGTGGAAACGAGCGAGCTCGTCAACCCCGAGGATTTCATTCCTTCAGCCTGGGAACGGTGCTCGTATCAGGGCGTCCAGTACGGCGTGCCTGCCAATGAGTGCTTCCTGGAGTTCGGCCTCAACTATAACACGAACCTGGTGGGCGAGGCCGGCCTTGACCCTGACAACCCGCCTGTCACGTGGGATGAACTGTTTGAGTGGCACAAGGCCTTGACCAAGTTCGATGCCAATGGTAACCTCATGCGGATTGGCATCGACCCCTACGACGCCGTAGCCGGCGGGTTTAGCAGCTCCATCGGCTTCATGATGGGCGCGTCCTGGGGTGTCAAGGGCTTTGACGAGCAGACTCGGACCTTCCATCTCGATGCCCCGGAGATCGCCGAGGCATTCGAGACGCTGGGCGAGTTCATCAAACTCATCGGCCCCGACAACCTGGTGGGCATGCGCTCAGTCGAGGGGCAGGGCACCTGGGGCGGCGCCTATAGTGCCGGTGTCCAAGCCATGATCATCGAGGGCTATTGGCATCCGGGCGAGACCGCCAAAGACAGCCCGGACATCAGCAAGTACAACCGCGCCACTTGGCTGCCCGTACCCGAGGCGCGTCGCGGCAAGCTGGTGCAGTGCGCTGGCGGCCACATGTGCGTGCTCTTCAAAGAGGGGCAGAACACCGATGTCGCCTTTATGGTGCCCGAGTTCCTGCAGACCAAGCCGGCGCTCGACGTGCTCTTCAACACCAACGGCTGGCTGCCTTCGCGCCCGAGCTATCTTGAGACGGTCGATCCATCGGTCTATCCCGGCCTCGACT
Source organism: Anaerolineales bacterium (assembly GCA_039680625.1). Taxonomy (GTDB): domain Bacteria; phylum Chloroflexota; class Anaerolineae; order UBA1429; family UBA1429; genus JAAYDS01. The sequence goes on from JBDKSN010000085.1 coordinate 24,026, forward strand.
TTTACTTCCGCTCGTATGAAGAGGCCAACGACTGGCATATCCCGCCTAGATGCGAGATCGAGGCGTTCGTCAGCACCAAATACCAGGAGCTGCGCGAGAACGTCTTCCGCGGCACGATGACCGGCGCCGAAGCGGCCGAGGCCTGGCAGAAAGCCGCCGAAGAGGAATGGGCCAACGCGGGTTGGGCCTGAGACTCAACCACCGCTGTCCTCAAGGCCGCAGCCTGTCAGACCGGCTGCGGCCTTGCCACGGCTTGCCCATAGAGGGGCAAACATCGACAGAGAGGAGACAAGGATGAAAGACGGCAAACTAGGGGTAGGCATCGTAGGCGCAGGTTCCATTGGTATCCGTGGGGCACTCAACCATCTGGTACTGCCCGATGCGCAAGAGAAGGTCAGCATTGCGGCTGTCTGCGACCCTGTGGAGGGCCGCGCCGCCGCTGCCGCAGAAAAGTACGGCGCCCAAGCGGCCTATTTGGCTTTCGACGACCTACTGGCTGACGACAGCGTCGATGTGGTGACCCTTTGCTCGCCCATCGGCCTGCACTATGAGCAAGGCATGGCGGCTATCGCCGCCGGCAAGCATGTCCACTTTAACAAGACCATGTGCATCACCGTGGCCGAGGCCGACGACCTCATCGCGGCTGCCGAAGCGCGCGGCGTCAAGCTGGTGGCCTCGCCCGGGGTGATGGCCCATCCGCATGCTCAGCGCATGCGGCGCGCGGTGCTCGAAGGGCGCTTGGGACAGCTCATCTGGGCGATCACCGGCTCGTCGGGCGTAGCGGCGTATCATCTGAACGAAAAGGTGCGCCAGGGCGACGACATCCTGAGCAATATCGACCCCTCCTGGTACTACAAAAAGCCGGGGGGTGGCCCACTGTACGACTCGGCCGTCTACTCGCTCCACTATCTCACCGGCATCGTCGGCCCGGCCAAAGCAGTCACCGCCATGAGCGGCCTGGCCATCCCTGTGCGAGAGTTCCGCGGCAAGCAGATCCAGTGCGAGATGGATGACAACACCTTCATGTTGCTCGACTTTGGCAACGCCTTCTTTGCCGTCGCCTTTGGCACGCCCTACGGTGTACTCGTGCGTGGCTCTGAGCCCTACATCTATGGCACCAAGGGATCGATCGTGCAGTCAGAGCTGGACGGGCAAAGTCTGCACCGCGAGGGTGACCTGGCGCCTTTTGTCACGCCCGAGCATCGTGCCTTGGGAGAGTCGCACGTCTATTCCGACCTGATGCAATTGGTGGCTTGGGCTACTGGCGGCCCACGCCCCTTTGGCAGCGCAGAACACGCTCGCCACGTCATCGAGATCTTTGAGGCCGCCTATCGCTCGGCAGCTACTGGCCAGGCGCAGACGCTGCAGACGACCTTTGAGCTATTGCCTTGCGAGGCATTGGCCTCGCTCGACTAGGTTCACCGTCGACTCGGCGCGCTGCCCTCGCTATGCCTTTCCGAGGTGTGCTTGGTGCTGACTTGCGACACGCACACCCGCTGGCAGGCCGAAGCCTGGCGGCGCGCCGAAGAGGAGGCTCTGATGAAGTTCACCGATGGCTACTGGAATATCCGCCCAGAGGTCACCGCGCATTATCCCGTCCACGTGCACGAGGTGTGCGTTGGCGAGCGGGATCTCACTTTCTACGGCCCCACCAAGCGCATGGTCACGCGCGGCGACACTCTCAATGTGCCGGTGATTACCGTGCGGCTTTCGTCACCGCTCGAGAACGTGATCCGCGTTCAGATTTGGCACCACAAGGGCACGGTGCCCAAGAAGCCCGGTTTCGCGGTGGCGAGCAGCGACGAGCACCAGGTGATCGTCGCCGATGATGCCGATGCCGCTACGCTGACCACGGGCCGCCTCACCGCACGCGTGGCCAAGGGCGCAGACTGGCAGATCACCTTCTGCGATGGCGACCGCGAGCTCACCAACTCGGGCTATCGCGGTACCGGGTATATGCAAACGCCCTCGGGCAACTATATCCATGAACAGCTCGCGCTCGGCGTGGGCGAGTGCATCTATGGCCTCGGCGAGCGTTTCACGCCGTTCGTCAGGAACGGGCAGGTTGTCGACCTCTGGAATGAGGACGGCGGCACGAGTTCGGAGCAGGCCTACAAGAACGTCCCCTTCTACCTCAGTAACCGCGGGTATGGCGTGTTCGTCGCGCATCCCGAGCGCGTCTCGTACGAGGTAGGCTCAGAGAAGGTCGAGCGGGTGCAGTTCAGCGTGCCCGGCGAATACCTGGAGTACTATATCATCGATGGCCCCGCGCCCAAGGATGTGCTGCGCCGCTACACGGCGCTCACTGGCCGCCCGGCGCTGCCGCCCGCTTGGTCATTTGGCCTTTGGCTCACGACCTCTTTCACCACCGACTATGATGAGGGCACCGTCACCAGCTTTATCCAGGGCATGGCCGATCGCCACATCCCGCTGCACGTCTTTCACTTTGATTGCTTCTGGATGAAGGAATACCACTGGGTAGATTTCGAGTGGGATCGCCGCATGTTCCCTGATCCCGCGGCGATGTTGGCAAGACTCAAGGCCCGTGGTTTGCGCATCTGTGTGTGGCTGAACCCCTACATCGCGCAGCTCTCGCCGTTGTTCGACGAGGGCATGGCCGGCGGCTACCTGGTCAAACGGCCCAACGGCGATGTGTGGCAGTGGGACAAATGGCAACCGGGCATGGCCTTGGTCGATTTCACCAACCCTGCCGCCTGCGAGTGGTATGCCAGCAAGCTGCGCACCCTCCTGGCTATGGGCGTCGACTGCTTCAAGACCGACTTTGGCGAGCGCATCCCGACGGACGTAGTGTGGCATGACGGCTCTGATCCCCAGCGCATGCACAACTATTAGTCTCTGCTCTACAACCGCGTCGTGTTCCAGACGCTCGAGCAGGAGCTAGGGAGCGGCAACGCCGTCGTCTTTGCGCGCTCGGCCACTACAGGCGGCCAGCAGTACCCGGTGCATTGGGGCGGGGATTCCACGGCCACCTTCGAGTCTATGGCCGAGAGCTTGCGCGGCGGACTCTCACTTTCGCTCTGTGGCTTTGGCTTTTGGAGCCACGACATGGGCGGTTTTGAACAGACGGCATCGGCCGCAGTTTACAAGCGATGGTGCGCCTTTGGGCTGCTCTCGTCGCACAGCCGATTGCATGGCTCGACGTCGTATCGCGTGCCCTGGCTGTTCGACGAAGAGGCAGTAGACGTGCTGCGCTACTTTGCCAATTTTAAGTGCCGCCTCATGCCCTATCTCTATCAGGCAGCCGTCGAGGCCCACACCACGGGCGTGCCCACGATGCGCGCCATGGTGCTGGAATACCCCGACGACCCAGCGGCCGCAACGCTGGATCGGCAGTACCTGCTCGGCCCTTCGCTGTTGGTCGCGCCCGTCTTTAGTGGCGACGGCACGGTGGATTACTACCTTCCCGCTGGCCGGTGGACTCATTTGCTGACCGGCGACGTACGTGAGGGAGGGCGTTGGTGGCGCGAGCGCTATGACATGATGAGCTTGCCGCTGTTCGCCCGGCCCAACAGCATCATCGCCCTTGGCGCCAACGATCAGCGCCCCGACTATGACTATGCCGATGGGGTGACGCTCCACCTGTTTGCGCTCGACGATGGTGCCACCGCCGAAACGATCATCCCCACCCTCGACGGCGCGCCCGCCTTGACCGTGCGCGCTACCCGCCGCGGCGACACGATCACCTTCCATGCCGACGGGCAGGCTGCTCACTGGCAGGTGTTGCTGCGTGGCATTCCAGAAGTGCGCCAGGTGGCGGGAGGCGAGGCCTGCGCCGCCACACTTGGCACTCTCGTGCAGGCCACGCCCGGGGCAACGGAGGTGGTGGTGACGCTATAGCCCTCACCTGCCAAAAGGCCAGACTCTCAGCCGCCGAGGATGGCTCGCACCTCGGCGGCACTCGTTGCGCCGCGCAGCTTGGCCTGATGCGCGGTCTCTTCATCGCGCAATCGGCTCACCCGATCCAACACCTGCGCGAGACAGTGCGCGGGGAACTTGACGGCGCCGTTCTCATCCATGTGGATGATCTCGCCGGGGGCCACATCCATTCCCGCGACGCTCACAGGCACGTTCACCGCATGGATCGCCATCTCTCCGTGGCCCGCGCACACACCCGACGTGAGGTATTGAAAGCCCATGGGGCGGATCTCGTCGATGTCGCGCGAGGGGCCGTTCGTGATTGCGCCTACACAGCCGACACGCTGCATGGCGGTGGTCATGTTCCCGCCCGACAGACCAACCTTGCG
>JBDKSN010000086.1:0-5903 GCA_039680625.1 Anaerolineales bacterium
CGTTGGCGTTGGGCCAGCTGCCCCTCACCTGGGCGGTGACCAACCAGGTCGAGGCCCTCGACGATGTGCAGGCCAGCCTGGCCAACCCGCAAGAGATCACCGCTCTAGAGCGACAGACCGACCGTCGGGGCGCCTTTTACGCGCGCGTCTCTGACCTATTGGCGCTCTATGGCGTGCCGCGCGGACCGGCCGAGGCCGCGACCGATCCCGATGACTATACCGCGCTGCCCCGCGCCTGCGCCGAAGAGGCCGCTCAGCGTGCGCAACTGCGAGACGTAGCCAAGGCCAAGCTCGCCCAAGAGCACGTGCGCGTAGTGATCATGGGCCACACCCACGACGCCTGTCAGGTCGACTTGGGCAACGGCTGCGCGTATCTCAACTGTGGCACATGGACCTGGGTGCGAGACTTTGCCGGCGAGGACTATCAGGCTTGGCGCCGGCTCTTTCGCTTCCCCGAGACCTATACCGCCCAACGCAAGCTCACCTATGTGCGCGTGGACTATGACGCCGCGGGCCAGCCGGTGCCCTCGCTCCAGACGGCGAACGCCGCAACCGAGCGGAGCAGCTTGTTGAGCTGGCTCTACCGGCCTGGCGCGGCCAAGGGTTCGGCTGGCGAGCGCTAACTCGTGGGCTGCGTCTCTTGAGGCACGCGTCCGTTGGCGGCCCGCCAATCGGCCAGCTCGGCCAACACTCGGGCCCACACCTCTTCCGAGGCCGCCTCATCGGGGTGTGGCACAAAGCCCATGCGCAGATAGGCGGCAATGGCCTGCTTGCGCCAGCTCTGGGTGTAGAGCATGGCTTGGTCAAAGCCGCGCTCGCGCAGTCGATGCAGCCCTGCTAGGGTGATGGCCTTGCCGAGGCCAGCCGCGCGTTCGTCGCGGCGCACGCCCAGCCAGTGCAGCATGCCCATCTGGTGGTCGCGCGACTGCCAGGCGCCGACGGCGGCCACGGGCCGCTCACCCCGCCAGATGATCTGGATGAACGATGGCTCAAAGATGGGGTCGTCATAGTTGCGCCGAAACCAGGCTTCGTCGGCGCTGCCGTTGAAACAGGAGTGGTTCATCACCTCGAGATAGGCCCACAACTCACCCTCGCGCATGGGACGCAAGGTGTAGCCCTCGGGCAACACCACGGGGGGCAGGTCTGCGAGGGTGGGGCGCAACATGCATAGCGGCTGCTCGTTCGACCATTCGTGGGCGAGGATCTCGAACGTGCAGGTGCGCCCTACGGTGTGCACGGGTACTGCGGGGAACTGCTCTTGCAGATACTGCGCCATAGCGCGCACGCCGGGGATCTCGGCCACGGCGTGGTTGACCACCAGCAAGGGCAGGTGCGCGTCGGCGCAATAGGCGCCCTCGCGCCACTGTTGGATGCCATCGTCAGTAGCCAAGATAGCGTCGGCGCCCAGCGCCAACATCGCCTGGACATCGGTGATGGCCCCCGTGCCGATGCCCACGCGCGAGACCATCTGGTCTTTGGCGCCGGAATAGAGCACGGCCTGCTCGCCCAGCGTGCGCACCCGATCGAGCACCATCGTCACTAGCTCCCAAGCGGTGACCCGCGGCATGGCGATTACCCGATGATAGGCGTCTCTGGCGACCACCGGCCCCAGGTCCAGAAAGCGCGCCCAAGAGTCGGGGATGCCGATCTCGGGAAAGCGGTCCCACACGTCGTGGCAGCGATAGATGACCATGCCGGTGCGGTCGAGCCAGGCCTGCTTGGCTCGCGCTGCGGGCGTGGCCAGGGCCTGTGGATCTCGATCCCAGTGGTCATAGAAGGTTGGCTCGTGGGTGATGAACAGGTTGCAGCCCAGCTCGTGGGCCTCGACCAGCGCAGCCTGGAGCGACTGCCAGCCCACAGCGATGCCCGTCACCGGCGTGTCGGGAGCACCCGCCTTGAAGGCGTCACACGAGTGCGCCCAGTCGACAAAAGTGCCTTGCGCCTCCAATAGCCGAGCCACGTCGCGTGCCAACAGCGCCATACCGTCTACCTCTCGTTGTGCTGGCGCCATCATAGGCCTGCACCGAGAGGGACGCCAATTGGGCTTGGCTCGCGCCTGTGCTAGAATCGGCGCGATGTTCTAGTGAGGAGAAGAGCCCATGACGGCTGTGGTTCGCCGCTTGCGCGGCACGATGTGGACGCAACACCTGATCACCCTGGCCGTCGCCACCTTTTTCATCAACTTTGGCAACGGCCTCATGAACGGGGTCAACACCAATTTCTATGTGGCCACGCTCAAGCTGACCGACGGGCAGGTGCTGTCGCTCACCGGCCTGCGCGAGATCCCCGGGCTCATCCTCATCTTTATCGCCGCGCTGGTCATGCACTGGCCTCTGCGGCGGCGGGCCTTTGCCTCGGTGTTGCTCATGGGCATCGGCTATGCGCTCTTTGTGTTCGTCAACTCGTTCAGTGGCCTGGTGGTCATGGCGATCATCGCCAGCCTGGGGTTTCACTCGTGGATGCCCTATCAAAGCTCGATTGCGCTCTCGCTGACTACGCGAGACCGCTCGGGTCAGGTGATGGGCGCGATCTCTTCGGTGAGCTCGCTCGCGGCCATCGCAGGCATGGCCACCTTGGCGATCATCTCGGCGCTGGTGCCTCACACCAACCTGCGCATCTACTATGTGGTCGCCGGAGCCTTGATGGTGATCGCCTCGATCCGCCTGCTGCGGCTGCCGAGTAGCCTGGGCGCCGACGAGCGCGAGCTGCCGCGCCTGCTGTTGAGCAAGCGCTATTGGCTGTACTATGTGTTGACCTTCTTCGAGGGCTCGCGCGTGCAGGTATTTGGCGCGTTTGGCACGCTGGTGCTGGTGAGCAAATATGGTATGGGCGTCACCCAGATCAGCCTGGTGCTCCTGGCCAGCGCCGTCGTCAACCTGATCGCCTCACCCTACCTGGGCCAGCTCCTCGACCGCCTGGGCGAGCGCATTACCCTCAGCGCGAGCTATGTGCTGCTCGCCTTTTGTTTTGTAGGCTTTGCCACGCTGCACAACGCCATCCTGCTGTCTGTGCTGCTGATCATGATCAACATGTTGGTGTTGCTGAGCATGGGCCTGCAGACGTACGTGAACCGCATTGCGCCGGCCAACGAACTCACCCCCACGCTGTCGGCTGGGGTGAGCATCAACCATATCACCTCGGTGGGCATGTCTCTGGTGGCGGGCCTGTTGCTCGAGCGCTTGGGCTATGAGACCCTCTGCTGGGGCGTGGTGGGCATCATCATGCTGTCGGTGCCGTTTGCGCTGTCCATTCGCCTGCCCCAACCCGAGCCACCAGCGGCAGTGGCCCCGGCCGCCGCGACCGAATGAGCATCGGCTGAGGAGAAACAGGATGGACGCCTGGCTCGATTCTGCGTTGGCGCGTGTGTTGGTGACGCTGATCGTGCCCGTGCTGTGGGGGCTGGGCACGGCCTGGTTCTTTGACTGGCTGCGTGCCCGCCGCGCGCGACGTGCTGCTGCCGAGCTGCCCCACGACTCGGGCGCTGGGCGAGGCGCCGCATGACCTGGTTTGCGCCCAGCGCGTATCTCGGCGCGTTGGTCTTGGGCGTGGTCGTCGGGGCGCTCACGGGCATGTTCGGCGTGGGCGGGGGATTCCTAGCGACGCCGCTGCTCACGGCGTTGCTGGGCATTCCTATGCCTTACGCCGTGGGCACCAGCCTCGTGCAGATGCTGGGCACCACCACCAGCACGATCTATTGTCGGCGCCACGATGGCCTCATCGACTACAAGCTAGCCCTGACGCTCATCGGCGGCAACTGGGCCGGCGTGTCGCTGGGCACCGACACCCTCAACAGCCTCAAACGCATGGGCGAGGTGACGGTGCAGGGCCACGCTGTGCCCGCCGCCGATTTCTACACACTGCTCGCCTATGTGGTGCTGCTCGCGGGTATCGCCGCGTGGATGCTCTATGACACCTCTCGACAGGCGCCCGACCTGCCGCCAGAACGCTGCCTGTTTGCCCGGCTCAAGCTGCCGCCCTACACGACGTTCCCCTCGCTTGGCGGGCAACGTTACTCGATCCCTGTATTGGCCTATCTCGGTGTGCTGCTCGGCTTTCTGACTGGGCTGTTGGGCGTGGGCGGTGGGGTGATCTTGGTGCCGGCGCTGGTCTATCTGGTAGGCCTGAGCCCGCACAAGGCCACGGCCACCAGCCTGGTCATGGTCTGGTGCTCTTCGGCCATCGCCATCGTGGGGCACACGCTCGCGGGCAACACCCGGCTCGACCTGGCACTGCCGCTGTTGCTGGGTGGCTCGGTCGGCGCGCAATTGGGCGTCGCCCTCGCCAACCGGACGGGCGGCGGCAAGCTCAAACGCTACTTTGCCTGGGTGGCGGTGCTCGCCATCCTGGTGGTCGTCTGGAAGCTGAGCCGTATGCTCGGCTAGAGACAAGGGCGAATGATCAGAAGGGGGTGAGCAGAGAGCTCGCCCCCTTCTGCGTTGCAGCCTCTCCAGCGCGGGGCTAGAATGCAGGCAAAACGTGGCGTGACTGTCGGCAGCAGCGACGCCTGAAGGAGGGTGCGGTGGATAGGGTGGTGACCTTTGGTGAGATCATGATGCGGCTGTCGCCGCCGGGCATGCAGCGCCTGGTGCAGGCGCGTTCGTTCGACGTGGTCTATGGCGGCGGCGAGGCCAATGTGGCCGTATCTCTGGCGAACTATGGCGTACCGGTGGAATTCGTGACGCGCCTGCCCAATAACGAGGTCGGCCAGGCCTGCCTGCGTTTCATCCGTGAGGCGGGCGTGGGCACCGACAAGATCATCTTTGGTGGCGAGCGCCTGGGGATCTATTTCCTCGAGATGGGCGCCGTGACGCGCGGCTCGCTGGTGCTCTATGATCGCGCCAACAGCGCCCTGGCCACCATCGAGCCTGGCATGATCGACTGGGACGCGGCCTTTGCTGGTGCCACCTGGTTCCACTGGACGGGCATCACCCCCGCGATCTCGGCGGGCGCGGCGGCGGTCTGCCTCGAAGCGGTGCAGGCCGCGCGCCGGCTCGGCCTCACGGTGTCGTGCGACCTCAACTATCGCAACAAGCTCTGGAAATGGGGCAAGAAGGCAGGCGAGGTCATGTCCGAGCTGGTGGCGCTCTGCGATGTGGCCATCGGCAATGAAGAGGATGCGGCTCAGGTGTTTGGCATTCACGCGCCCGACACCGATGTGACCTCGGGCGCGATCAGCGCTGAGCCCTATCGCGTGGTGTGCGAGCAGCTCAACGCGCGCTTCCCCTCGTTGCAGACCATCGCCATCACCCTGCGCGGCTCGATCAGCGCCAGTCACAACACGTGGTCGGGCATCCTGTGGGATCGCGGCCAGGTGTATGTGGCGCCGACATATGACATCACCCACATCGTCGACCGCGTGGGCGCTGGCGACGCCTTCATGGGTGGGCTGATCTACGGTCTACTACACTATGGCGCCGATCGGCAATCGGCGCTCGACTTTGCGGTGGCGGCCTCTTGCCTCAAGCACACCATCTTTGGCGACGTCAATCAGGTGACGGCCGCCGAAGTCGAAAAACTGATGCGCGGAGACGCCTCGGGGCGTGTCTCGCGCTAACCGATCTCGATCGAGGAGCAAGGATCATGGCCAGGTTCTCTCGGCTACAGGTATGGACGACGATGGAAGAGCAGGGCGTAGTGCCCCTCTTTTACGATGGCGATGTCGAGCGCGCCAGCAAGACGGCAGCGGCTATTGCGGCTGGCGGCGCCAAGGTGATCGAGTTCACCAACCGCGGCGACCGTGCCTTTGAGGTGTTCCGCGAGCTGCTCTTGATCCTGCAAAAGACGTATCCCGACCTCATCTTGGGCGTCGGCTCGGTGATGGATGCGCCCACCGCGGGGTTGTACATCAACCTGGGCGCCAACTTTGTCGTCGGCTCATCGACCAACGATGAAGTGGCCCGACT
>JBDKSN010000087.1:0-9404 GCA_039680625.1 Anaerolineales bacterium
TGCGCATGGGCGCCCGCGAGTAGCCCGCCTGGTGTTGCCGCCGATCGCCGCCAACGTCTACATGATCTCGAAGGTCATCATGATGTTATAGAACATGCCGGCGTAATAGTCATAGGTCTCGACATCCTTGCCCTGGGCGATAAAGGTCAGTTGGGCGTCTCCCCAGAACATGGTGCGCACCCAGCGCTTGCGCTCGACATCGCCGTCACGATAGACAAAGCGCGCATCCCAGCCTTTGAAAAGCTTGGTGATGGTCTCTTTCTGCCACTCGATCTCGGTGATATCGAGCTGCTTGAGTCCCTCAGCAAAGCCCTCACGCAACGCCTCGATGTCGTCCTCTTCGACCGAATAGTCGAGGGTCACCTTCTCGACGAGCAGACAGGTGTCCATATCGGCAGGATCGGGCACGAACAGTGCGCCTGGGTTGCCGTTGGCCAGCTCAAGGCGCTGCCACTCGGTGGGCACCCATACGCCGAATCCGGCATCGCCGAAAGTGTGTTTGTAGACGCCGGTGTACTTGGCACGTTTGGGCTCGCTGGTCATGTTCTTCTCCTCGGGAACTGCTGGCGCGCATTATAGTTGGTCAGGCCAGGCACGGCAACTCGTCTTCGGCCTAGAGGGGCTGCACAACGAAAGAACCCGAGGGCCGCAATCGGCCCTCGGGCTGAGGAGTGACATCAGGGATGTGACGCGCTTACTTGACCCAGCCGCGCAAGGCGACCGCCTCGGCCACCCGACTCACCGCTACGGCGTATGCGGCTAATCGATGGTGGATGTTGCGGTCGACAGCGAGCTGGTGTACCGCGGCGAAAGCGCTCGACATCTTGGCATCGAGGCAGCCGTATACCTGCTCGATCGGCCAGTAGTAGTTGCTGGCGTTCTGCACTTGCTCCAGATAGCTGACGGTGACGCCACCAGCATTGCACAAAAAGTCCGGCAACACAGTCACGCCTCTGTCGAAGAGGATCTCATCGGCCTCGGGCGTCGTCGGCCCATTCGCCAGCTCGGCCACCAGACGGGCCTGAATGCGGGCCGCGTTGCTCTCGGTGATCACGTTCTCGAGCGCGCTCGGGAAGAGCACGGTTACGGGCAGCTCCAGCAGCTCTTCATTGCTGATCGTCTCGGTGCCGGGCAGTCCGACCACGCTGCCAGTCTCTTCCTTGAACCTGGCTGTGGCGACTGGGTCGATCCCCTTGTCGCAATAGATGCCCCCACGCGAATCGCTCACCGCGACCACGCGCAAGCCGAGCAGTTGCGTGCCCAGCAGATGGATGTTGCTGCCCGCATTGCCATAGCCCTGCACCGCCGCTGGCTGCCCTTGCAGGTCGAGGTTGAGAGCTTTGGCTGCCTCGCGCACTACATACGCGCCACCGCGCGCCGTCGCATCGCCACGACCCAACGAGCCCGCGAGGGGCACTGGCTTGCCCGTGATCACGCCCGGGAGATGCCGACCCGTGATCACCTCGTATTCGTCCATCATCCAGGCCATGATTTGTGGCGTGGTATAGACATCCGGGGCGGGCACATCGACTTCGGGGCCGATCAGATGCGCCACAAAGCGCATATAGGCACGACTGAGCCGTTCGAGCTCGGCTATCGACATCGCCTTGGGGTTGCAGACCACCCCCCCCTTGCCGCCGCCGAGGGGGATATCGACCACGGCAGTCTTCCAGGTCATCCAGGCTGCCAGGGCACGCACCGTGCTGATGGTCTCTTCAGGGTGGAAGCGGATGCCGCCCTTGGCCGGGCCGCGCGCATCGTTGTATTGCACGCGGAAGGCCTCAAAGATGCGAAAGCTGCCGTCATCCATGCGCAGAGGGATGTTGAACCGGTGCTCCCGCATCGGCACCCGCAGGAACTGCTGCATGGCAGGGGACAGGTGAAGCAATTCACTGGCTTGATCGAGCTGGCGTTGCGCGGTTAAGAAGGGATCAACTTTCTGCGACACGGTCCCACTCCTCTCGGCACAGGCTGAGGGCACAAAGCCCCCGCAAACTCCAATGGATTGGTCATGGGGGACGCTCGCAGCTCCGGGAGCGCTATCTGCTCGACCCGTCGCGCGTACCGCACCATTGCGGCCCTGCGGTTGACGCCAGATGATACTCGCTTCGGGCAGATTGCACAAACTGGCTACCCCGGCTTGTCGGATACACTGTGTTTCGTGCACAAATCATGTCTTGGCGTCACCCGCAGATAGGTGAACCGTCCTGAGTAGCACCCAGACCGGTAGAGCGCGGCCCTGCCCGTGCAGGCTGCGCATCCGCTCAACAAAGGACCTATCCTCGCCCGATGTACTTTTGGCCGAGCGGCAAGACGATCGCCTCGAGCATGTTGGCCTCAGGAGGTAGCGTGGCCATGAGCAGGGCGACACGCGCGATGTCTTCCGTGGCGATCATCGGCTCGGCATCCATGGCTCGGCCGGAGGCAGTGCGCCGTTCGACAGCGGTGTTTCCGGGATGCAGGCAGCTCACAGCGATGCCATAGTCGCGCCCCTCCAGCGCGGCAGCCTGGGTCAGCCCCCACACGCCGAACTTGGCCGATGTGTACGGCGCCATGTTCTCGCGCGTCCGTGAAGCGGAGATCGAGCCGATATTGATGATGCGTCCACCCCTCGCTGGCTTCATGATCCGGAACGCCTCGCGCGTGCAGAGAAACGGCCCCGTCAGACAGGCGCCGATGACATTGTTCCATTGCGCCAGAGTGAGCTCTTCGATCGGCCCGTCGTCGAAAGCGCCCGCACTGTTGACCAAGATGTCGAGCCGCCCAAAGCGCGCCATCGTCTGGGCGAATAGCGCTTGAACTTGCGCCTCATCGGTGACGTCGCAGGCGATGGCCAGGCAATCGACGCCGTGGACACGCATGCCTTCTGCTGCCCGCATCAGGCGCTCCGCGGTGCGCCCGGCCAAGACGAGATTGCACCCCTCAGCCGCGAATGCCTCGGCAATGCCCTTGCCGATGCCACTGCCTCCACCAGTCACGATCGCTACCTTGGCTGTCAACTGCCCCATATCTGGCCTCCCCGATGAATAGTGCATCGAGTATGCGTACGGCTCCTAGCGGGCGTCAAGCCGGATGTGATAGCCCAGGCGGACTAGAGGCCGCCGCCATACTCAAGGGGTCTGGAGCCAGGCCAGGCCAGGTGGCGTCTGGTTCGACGGCAGAGGCCGACCCAGACCGGTTTGACACCACGGTCAAGCTGGGTCACACTCGCGGGTAGCCTGTTGAGGGAGGGATTCGCGCGATGCGCGTTGCGGAGGTCGTCGTCCGTATTCTCGAAAAAGAGGGCATCGATGCTGCCTTCGGTATTCCAGGCGCCTCGATCAACCCCGTGTACGAGTTCCTGGGCACCTCGCGCCAGATCAGGCACTATATCGCCCGCCACGAAGAGGGTGCGGTGCACGCCGCTGACGGCCATTTCCGCGCCAGCGGGCGCATGGCCCTGGCGATCTGTACGTCGGGCCCAGCAGCGACCAACTTTGTGACGGGCCTCTACACGGCGCAGGTCGACTCGATGCCCTTGATCGCGATCACCGGGCAGAACACCCGCGCCAATCTGAACAAGGAGGCTTTTCAGGCCGTCGATATTGCCACCATCGCGCGTCCCGTCACCAAGGGAGCCTGGTGCGTGACCGTGCCCGAGCAAGTGCCGGCGGTCATGCAGAAGGCGTTCTGGTTGGCTCGCGAGGGGCGCCCTGGGCCTGTCTTGATCGACCTGCCGCTCGACGTGCAGATGGCCGACATCCCCTTCGATCCCGACACCTATGCACCCTTGCCTGTGACCAAGCCGGCCCCAGATGAGGGGCAGATCGCCAAAGCGCTCGACCTGCTCTTGGCCGCCGAGAACCCGATCATGATCATGGGCGGTGGCGTCCTGCTGAGCGGGGCTAGCGCGCAGTGTGTAGCCCTCGCCGAGTATCTGGCTCTGCCCGTGGTCACGACCTACATGGCCACCGGTGGCATCCCCGCCAACCATCCGCTGCACGTCGGGCACATCGGCATCCAAGTGGGTTCTCCCTACGGCAACCGCATGTTCCTCGGCTCCGATCTGGTGTTGGGCATCGGCTGCCGCTTCAACGACCGGCACACCGGCAACCTGGGTGTCTATACAAAGGGGCGACGGTTCATCCACATCAATATCGAACCGGAGCACATCGGGCGCATCGTGCCCACCGAGCTGGGCATTGTCGCCGATGCCGGCTTGGCGATCGATGCCCTCCTCGCTGAGGCGCATCGCCGCACGCCCCCTCGCAAACCCCAGGGCCGCGTCGCCACGATCCCGCAAGATCGCGCCGCTGCCGCACGGCGCACCGATTTCGACCAGGTGCCCATCAAGCCACAGCGGGTCTATCAAGAGATCAACGCCTTTTTCCCGCCAGACACGATGTACACCACGGGCTGTGGCCTCACCCAGATCTGGTCGGGCCAATTTCAACAGACATCTCAGCCGGCAACGTATCTCGCCTCGGGGGGTGCGGGCACGTTGGGCTATGACCTGCCCGCCGCGATCGGCGCCAAAGTGGCTTGCCCCGATCGCCTCGCCGTGGCGGTCATGGGCGACGGAGGCTTTGGCTTTATGATGGAAGAACTGGCGATGGCCTGCCAGCATCAGGTGCCCGTCATCACCATCATCGTCAACAACGGCTATCTTTCGTTGATTCGTCAGAACCAGCGCTACACGTACGAGTTCGAATATGGCGTGGACTTGACCTACAACGGGCGGGGCATCGACTTTGTCACCCTCGCGCAGGCCTTTGGCGCCTATGGCGAACGTGTCGAGCGCCCCGAGGAGCTACGGCCAGCCTTTGAGCGCGCCGTGGCCTGCGGGCGGCCTGCGGTGATCGACGTGATCGTCGAGCGCAGCACTGATGCCGCAATGGGCAACTCTCTCGACACCGTGCGCGAGTTCGATGGCTGAGCTAGGGTCGGCCTAGGCGCCTTGGCGGGCGATCGATAGCGTGTAGGGAACCGTATCGGCGAGCACATCCCAGAGGCCAGCCCAAGCCTGATAGGCTTGCTCGCCCAGCCCAATGTGCACCTGGCAGCAGGTCAGCCGACGCCGCCAGTCGGGTACGTCTAGCCCGATGGCCTCCCAGTGGCGCAACGCCTCACCGACAAAATCGATGTCGCGCCAGGCAGGGAACCACGGCTGCCAGTAGCAGATCCAGGCCAGGTCATAGAGCGGATCGCCATAGAGGCTGCAGCCCCAGTCGAGCACAGCCGTGATCTGGGCGCCGTCGACCAGCACGTTGCTGTGCAACAGGTCGCTGTGAATCACGGCCCGTTCCTCCGGCAGCCC
The DNA here is from genome assembly GCA_039680625.1 of Anaerolineales bacterium. Classification (GTDB taxonomy): domain Bacteria; phylum Chloroflexota; class Anaerolineae; order UBA1429; family UBA1429; genus JAAYDS01. Next base: position 5,297 of record JBDKSN010000087.1, read on the forward strand.
TGCGGCAAGATCGACCAAGCGCGCATAGGCTTCGTCATGAGCAGCCAGGGCGTCTGGAGACGCCGCCAGCCGTTCTCGCCAGCCATACGTGCGGTTGGCGGGGTTGTCGGTATTCACCGCTAGCAGCACCGCACGCCAGCTGTCGTAGCGACCGTTGCCATCGACGCCCCAACCGCCAAAGCCTGTCGTGCCCGACAAGTCGGCCTCGCGCGCCGCATCCAGAGCGGCAAAGAGCGACGGCAGCAGCGCCCGCATCTGCTCACCGCTCACGTCGTCGATGTAGCCGCCATACGCTCGCTCGGCGATGGCATAGTAACCGCTCGGCGCTTGGCCGACGGCCAGCACTTGGGGGATAGGCAACGCGGCAGAGCGCCAGCGTGCCGCGAACTGGTCTTTGAGGAAATCATCGACATAGGCCCCAAACCGCGCCACATAGTCGCCATCCGCCCAGCGGAAAGCGAACGCCTGCGACCACGCCCCCTCACCTAACGGCGCCACGTCGCTGACCTCGTTGCCGTACTGCGCCACCAGGAACTGCTCAGCTTGGGCCAAGGTTATGCGCATGGACACTACTCCCCTACTACCACGACCTGGCTCGCACCTCGCAGCGCGCCCAGGCTCGCCTAGACTCGCCGGCCGACCTCCCGATCGCCCGCCCTCAGTAGCTCAACACGACTGCCTGATGGCCCACGACCAGCGGCACCTTCATGGCGAGTACACCATCGCGGCGCTCAAAGGGCAGTCCCTCGCCCTGCGGCGCCAGAGTCACACCCGTCACCGGCTCCGGCACACGCACCCGCAAACCCACATCGTGCAACGGCGGCTGGTCTTCGATCACCAGGCAGCCGCCCCGTTGCAGGGGCGGTGCATACAGCAGATGTGCGATGTAGCGGCGCTGTTCGGGCTGGTGCATCAAGGTGACCCGCCCGGCACTGGGCAGCTCGGCCTCGATCGCCGGGCGCTCGTGCAACAGCCGCAGAGCGTTGATCAGGAATTGACGATGCACCCGCGCGCCACCCCGATAGTAGATCTCGCCGAGGCGGTGAGCCAGGAATACCACGTTGCCGCAGCGCAGCGCGGCGGGATGCTCGGCCGTCTCGACACGGTTGGGTGTGTTGCGGTGTGAGCAGTAGTGGCCATAGGTGCGGTCAAAGTAAGGCTCTTTGATCGTCGCGAGCACTGTCGCCTCGGGATTGGGCGCCACGCGGATGGCGGCGATGTCATTGAGAAACGGGCTAGCCACGAGGTCTTGGCGCAGCGCCTCCCCCGCAACCGTATAGTCCTGCTGATAGCGAGCGGGGCCGAGATACCTGGCGCCGATGTCGACGGCTAGCGCATCTCGATCCACAAGCAGGGCGCTCTCGCCCAACACCAGCAGCTTGCCGCCTTGGGCAGAATAGGCCGCCAGTTGGGCCGCATCGGCGGCGGTCAGACAGCGCCCGCCGGTGAGGATGATCACCTCGAAACGGCTCAGATCATCGCCCGGCCGCGCCAGGTCGTAATCTAGGTGCGCTTCGAGCAGCATGTTGACCACGCCCTGGTCGTCGGGTTCGGCGCCCGTCCGCCACACCCCGAGCGTCGCATAGCTTTGCGCCCCGATAAACGACTCGATCTGCTCCACGTAGGTGTAGGCTTCGCCGATAGAACGATAGGTCTCTAGATCCATCTCGCCAGCAGGATGCAGTTGATCGCCAAAGCACGGGATGCAACCGTGGGCGATCATGGCGGCCGCCTCATAGCGAATCGCATCGGGGTGCTTGAACCCACCGAACTCACCCCAAGAGGTGTGGAACTTGCCGCTCATCGCGATCATGGGCCGGTGATCGCGACCAAAGAACTTGGCACGGAGCGAGAGCTTGTCGTACCCGCCCCACGTCGTGGGCAGGTCCTCGAGCTCATAGTGCGTATTGAGCCGGTAGATATCAGTGCCCGGCGCCGTGTGCCAGCCATCGCTGTACATCACCGTGGTCCCGTTGTAGAACACCGTGGCCTCGGGGTAGTAGCTGAACAGCTGGGCGTTGCACGCCTCCATGAACCGACGCCACTTGAGCCGATTGTAGGCCAACACCTGCGCCGGATCGTTGACGTCGAACCCCTCCGCAGCCATGCCTCGGCGGCAATGATCACAATAGCAGGGCGGGCCACTGGTGATATCGTACCAAAGGCCATCGAGATCATAGCCCTCGCAAAGCTCGCGGCTCTGCGCCAGGATGAGCTCGAGATAGTCTCCACTCGGACACAGGTCCTTCCAGCTGCCAAAGGGCTTGGCGGCATTCGGATCGGGATCGTTGACCAGGCCCTTGTCGCGCGAGCACTGCCGCCCCTCGATGTCGCGCACGACCCAATCTGGGTGCAGCTCGGCGTCGGTGGCCGACCACCCCACGGTCACATAAACCGGGCAGCGCACACCGATCTCGTGGCACGCCTCGATCTGCTGGCCCAGCAGGTCAAAGGTCAGCGCGGGGTGCACCATGCCCACCCGAGTCGGGTAGTAGCTCCACGAATGGTGGCACTTGGCAAAGATGTTGATGGCGTTGACCCGCCCCAGCCGCAGAGCCTCCTGAAACTGCGCCTTGTCAAACCGCGTGCCTACGTCAGGAATATGCTCTGAGGTGTGGAAATCCAGATGGACCTGTCGCGTCGGCTGAACGACCATCGTCCGCTCCTTTGGGGTCAACTGCTCACACAGTAATGGCATCGGTTAGCGGCGTCAAACGACGGCCTAGGCAGAACAAGAGCCCTGGCGACGCAATAGACCAACAGCAGGGCTCTTGCACTCCGCGAAACTCACTTGGGCAGATAGGCCGCTGCCCACTCGACGTCCAGCTCTTGCAGCTTGCCCAACGTCGGTATGCCCGTCTCTTCATCCCAGCCCGCCATGCCATAATAGGTGTGCACGGCCTCTAGGAGCTCTTCGCGGTCGATGCCGCCGTCGGCAAGGGCGCCATCGGTGGTAGGGCCATAGCTGCGCTCGGGCAGACGGTCATCCTCTGTCGTCCAGCCCTCGCGAACGTTGAACACCCGAGCCAGCGTCCAGGCACGCTCCCCCACCTTGAGCAGCTCGTAGGCCGACACATCAAAGCCGGTAGCGGCGCGCACGAGCTGGACATACTCGTCCATCGTCCAGGGCACAAAATGGCAGCAGGGCAGCACATTGCGCATGGCACAGTGGATCGAGTTCAACAACGTCGCTCGCACCTTGGCTGGGCCGAGGTCTTCGAGCGGCACAGGTTCCAAGATCCCCAGCTCACGCAGAGTGCTGTTCGGCATAAAGCCCTCTGCCGTGGGCGTGCCCAGGCCGGCATCATGTAGGGCGTGCATATGGTCTGCGCCAGTGGGCGAGAGCGCATAGCCGATGGCCAGACCTCGCTTGAAGCGTGGCTCGTGCATGGGGAACTCGTGCTTCTTGGTGGTCATCGAGAACATGGCCGCCTCGTCACCAAGTTTGGCGGCCATGCGTGCCGAGCCCAGGGCCAGGAACTCGCCGAACCCCTCGCGCCGAGCGATCTTGTGGATGCAGGCGAGCATTGCCTCGGCATTGCCAAAACGAAGGTCGATGCCGTCGGTGTCTTCGAGAGTGAGCAGGCCCCGTTCGAAGGCCTCCATGGCAAAGCCAATGGTCACGCCAGTGCCGATGGTGTCCAAGCCGTAGGCGTTGCACAGCGCCGACCCCTTACTCACGGCAACGATGTCACCGATGCCGCAACAAGAACCGAGCGATCCGGCCGTCTCGTATTCGGGCCCCCCATAGTCGGGATCCACCCCCTCGGCCTTGACCACCTTCTTGCAGCGCACCACGCAAGCAGTGCACCCCTCCATGCCGACGCCGATCTCGCGCATGAACTTTTGCGAGGAGAGATTCCAGGCGCCCTCCTCAAACTCGCCGTCGCGGAAATTGCGGATCGGCAGGTTGCCGGTTACCGACGAATCGGTCAAGTTGGCTCCCGTGGCCGCCCGGTGCATATCATCGGCTCGCTCGCAAGCGGCGACGCTGCGCCCCATACTCTTGGCCAAGCCATTGATCACGTCGGGGTCGGCGCCATCGAGCTTCATCTTGCCTCGCGCCACCACCGCCTTGAGGTTCTTGGAGCCCATCACCGCGCCGAGG
>JBDKSN010000088.1:0-19460 GCA_039680625.1 Anaerolineales bacterium
GGTGCCGGTGCATGGCGAGATCGATATCGTGGGCGCGGGGGATACGGCCCTGGCGGCCATCACCGCCGCGCTTGGCGTGGGTGCTACACCGCCAGAGGCCGCCTTGCTAGGAAACCTGGCCGCGTCAGTGACCATCCAGTGCCTGGGTGCCACCGGCACCGCTTCGCCGAGCCAGATCATGGCCGCCTATGAGGCCTGGAGTGCCGGGCGCTAGTCAAAGATGGGCAGGGGATCGCCCATCACGGGCAGTGGCTTGGTGATCTTGAGATCCCACCAGGCACGCACCGTAGCCAGCACGTCACGCCACCAGTAGCTTTGCACGAGGCTGTATTGTCGGCGATCGGCGGCCACACCTACGACATCTAGCCCCAGGCTATCGGCTGTGAACAGCGCCCGATCGAGGTGGTATTCCTGGGTCACCAGGATCGCGTCATCGACCATAAAGATGTGCTTGGCGCGATAACAACTGTCGTAGGTGCGCCGCCCGGCATAGTCCAGCACGATGTCCTCGCGGGGCACGCCCAGGCTCAGGGCATACTCAAGCATGCGCCCCGGCTCGTTATAGTCCAAAGTGCGATTGTCGCCGGTCATGAGGAGCTTTTGCACCTTGCCGGCGTCATAGAGCGCGACGGCCGTCTCTACCCGGTCGGCGAGGATATCGCTCAGCACGCCGCCCGGCCAGTACCCCGCCCCAAAGACGATGGCCACGCTCTTGGGCGGCACATCGGCTACTGTATAGATGCGCCCACTGTAGTGATGATCCGTCCACCAGCGCAAGCCCACCACAAAGGCCACGAACAGCAGCCCGAACCCCAGAAGCCCGAACCCCAGTACGCGCAACCGGCGCGCCTTGCTCCCGCGCTTGACCCGTGTCATGATGGGGCGATTATAGCATCGAGCAAGTGCTCTGCCGAACAAGGATAGCGCATGGAACCCAAAGAGAATCTGTTGCGGGCTATTCACTATGACCAGCCAGCCTATGTACCTCGTACCGACGAGCCGTTCTGGCAGACCATCCAGTTCAAGGGCAACTTTCAACGTGCCAACTGGGTCGACGCCTGGGGCGTGCGTTGGGAGGTCACCCTGGCTGATTTCGTGCCCTTCCCCAAGGGCCACCCTCTGCCCGATCTCGAGCGGCTGGGCGACTATCGCCTGCCCGACCCGGCAGCTCTGATCGCCGACGAGCAGGTGCTGGCACCGCTGCGCCGTGTCGATCGCGACCGAATCTTCATCACCGGCGAGCTGACCTACCTGCTCTTTGAGCGCGCCTGGGCCTTGATGGGCATGGACAACTTGATGCTGGCGTTGCACACACACCCCGCCGAGCTGCACGCTTTGCTGGATGTGATCGCCGACTATGACATCGCCGTATTCGACCGCTATCTGGAGCTGGGCGTCGACGCCATCTCCTTCTCCGAAGATCTGGGGTCACAGCGGGCGCTACTCATCTCACCACGGCAGTTGCGCGAGTTCTTTATCCCGCGCTACAAGCGCATCCTGGCGCATGCCGTAGCCTTGGGCGTGGTTGTGCGCTTTCACTCCTGCGGCTGTGTCCAAGAGGTCGTCGCCGACTTGGCCGAGGCCGGCGCCACGGTGCTGAACCCCGTGCAAGCGCGGGCCAATGATCTTGCCCAGGTCAAGGCCACCGCCATGGCGTCAGGCCTGGCGCTTGAGGGCGGCATAGACTCGCACTTGCTGACCGTGGGATCTCCCGACCAGGCGCGTGCCGAGGCATTGCGCGTGCTCGCCCTGCTCGCGCCGGGCGGCGGCTATATCGCCGGCCCTGACCAGGCCATGCCCTGGCCCGCGGCGAACTATCGGGCGATGATGGATACCATACGGCGCTATGGCCGGTACCCGCTCAACTTACCCGACCTCTAGCCAACGATACGCAACCAGACCCTTGCCCAGCGTGTTACCTAGTGGAACGACATCCTAACACGGAGCCAGAGACATGACAGAGACGAAAACCGGTGGCTTGTTCCTGGAGGATTTCACTGTAGGGCGCACGTTGGTTGGCCCTTCGCGCACCATCACCGAGGCCGACATCGCGGCCTTTGCCGCCGTCTCGGGTGACTACAACCCCCTTCATGTCGATGAGGCGTTCGCCAAGAACACCATGTTCGGCCAGCGCATCGCGCATGGGCTGCTAGGGCTCTCGATCGCGACAGGCCTCGCCTTTCAGGCCGGGTTGGTCGATAGCAGCACCTTGGCGTTCACCGGCTTGACCTGGAAGTTCAAGGCGCCCATCTTGATCGGAGACAGCATCTCGTATCGGGCCACGGTGGCCAAGAACCGACCGTTGCCCTCGCAAGGAAGCGGCATGGTCTTCCTGGATGTGGACTTGGTCAACCAGAACGGCGTCGTGGTGCAGACCGGCCAGTGGTCGATGCTGATCAAGAGCAGGCCCACCGCCTAGTCTGCACGTCTTTACGCTTGGCCAGCGCCAGACTCAGGTCTGGCGCTCGTCATGCCGCCAATGCCGCGTCACTCGGTTCAAGGCTCGTTGTGCGTCGTGCGTCACTCGGGTGCGCAGCTCAGCCCAACGATAGAGCAGCCCGCGCAACAGCCGGTGCAGTGTCACACGCTCGCGGGTCGGCCGCTCGCTTGCCCAACGGACCACCGCTGCTGCCCAAGTCAGCCCTGCGCCAAAGCCCACCAGCACGACGTTCTGGCCCGGTTCGATGCGTCCATCGTCGGCTGCCTCGCAGAGTGCGATCGGCACAGACGCCGCCGAGGTGTTGCCGTAGGCATCCACATCGATCACAAAGCGCTCCAGCGGAACCCGGAGGCGCTCGGCCACCGCCTCGAGGATGCGCACGTTGGCCTGATGGGCAATGATCCAGCTCACCGCGTCCAGATCCAGATGCGCCTCCCGCAAGACGGCCTGGGTGACCTCGGGCACGGTCCGCGTGGCAAAGCGGAACACCTGCCGCCCGTTCATCCGCAAGCTATGCAAGCCAGCCGCCACTGTCTCTGCTGTGGCAGGCTGGGCGCTGCCCCCGGCGGGGATCATCAACAGCTCGTCGCCGGCGCCGTCAGAGCCGAGCACCGTCGCCAACACGCCATAGTCTTCTTCTGTCGCTCGCAGCAGCACGGCGCCCGCGCCATCGCCGAACAGGACGGCCGTGTTTCGATCCTGCGCGTCGATCACTGCGCTCATCGTGTCCGCGCCGATGACCAACACCGATTGGTACAGGCCCCCCGCAATCGCGGCCTGGCCCATAGCCAGGGCATAGACAAAGCCAGAGCAGCCCGCGTTGAGGTCGAATGCTCCGGCCCGCACCGCGCCCAGCGCATTCTGCACCTGACAGGCCGTCGAGGGCATCAGATGATCGGGAGTCGCCGTGGCCACGATGATCAGGCCGATCTCGCGTGGATCGGCATCGGCACGCTCTAGAGCTGCCCGCGCCGCAGCCACCGCCAGCGCTGTGGTCGATTCTCCTTCGGCCACGATATGGCGCTCGCGGATGCCCGTGCGCTCGACGATCCACTCATCGCTGGTATCGAGCGTAGCGGCCAGATCGGCGTTGGTCACCACTTTGGCTGGGACATACTTGCCCCAGCCAACGATCGCGGCACGCGGGCTCAGAGATCGCCTCCCTTGAGCGCGCCCAAGATCAAGCAAGCATTATGGCCGCCAAACCCAAACGAGTTCGACAGCACCGTGCGCACGGTACCCTGGCGAGCCGCGTTAGGCACATAGTCCAGGTCGCATTCCGGATCGGGATGCTTCAAGTTCATCGTCGGAGGGATGATCCCCGTCTCGATCGTCTTGAGGCTGAATATCGCCTCGATCGCGCCGGCAGCGCCTAGCAGATGGCCCGTCATCGACTTGGTGGCCGAGATCGGCACGCGATAGGCGTAATCACCAAAGACCGCCTTGATAGCGCGCGTCTCGGTGACATCATTGAGCACCGTGCTGGTGCCATGCGCATTGATTGCGTCGATGTCCTCCGGCTTCAGACCGGCATCGGCCAGAGCCAGACGCATACAAGTCGCCGCGCCGGCGCCGTCTTCACGCGGAGCGGTGACGTGAAAGGCGTCATCATTGCTGGCATAGCCCAGCAGTTCGCCATAGATGTGTGCTCCGCGCGCCTGTGCCCGCTCGAGGGTCTCGAGCACGACGATGGCCGCACCCTCACCCACGACAAAGCCATCGCGGTCGCGATCGAACGGTCGCGACGCCGTCTGCGGATCGTCGTTACGCGTCGACAGAGCTCTCATCACGTTGAAACCGGCAAAGGCGATCGGCAGCAGGCCGTTCTCTGCTCCGCCGCACACAGCGATGTCGGCCTGGCCATAGCGCAGCATTTTCGCCGCCTCACCGATCGCGTTGGCCCCTGTAGCGCACGCCGAGGTGATGGCAAAGTTAGGCCCGGTGAGGCCATACTCGATGGCCACTGTGCTGGCTGCAGTCTCGGGCAGGATCATCGGAAGAAAGAACGGACTTACCCGCGAAGGCCCCCGCTCGGCCAGCGTGAATGCCTCATGGACGAGCGTCTCGACCCCGCCCATGCCTGAGCCGATGATCACCGCCGTGCGTGCTCGGGGATCGTCTTGGTCAAAGGCGGTAGCGTCGACCGCTGCGCCGAATTCGAGGCCTGAATCAGCAATCGCCTCGCGAGCGGCCACCAGCGCAAACTGCGCCACCGGGTCTAGCCGCCGCAGCGTCTTGGCATCGATGTATGCACTCGGGTCGAAATCGTGCAGTTGCGCCGCGATCTGCGTACGAAAGCCGGAGGCGTCGAACTTGGTCAGTGGCCCGATGCCTGAGCGTCCCGCTACGATGCCCGCCCAGGTGCTCGGCACATCGTTGCCCAGAGGAGAGACTGCACCCACCCCAGTGATCACTACTCGTCGCTTCATACCATCCCTCTACAGGTTACGTTTGGCCGCCAAGCGGCACTTGTTTGTATCTACGCAAGTAACACAGCAGACGTGGGATAGTTACAGGGCACGCGAAAAAGTGCGCAACCTCAAGCGACTCACTGTGTTATCGCTGGCGACGTCTCAAACGGGAGTGGAATCGATGATCAGAACCGCGCTGACTGACTTGCTACATATCGACTATCCCATTTTCCAAGGTGGCATGGCCTGGGTAGCGACCTGGGAGCTGGTGACTGCTGTCTCTGAGGGTGGAGGCTTGGGCATCCTTGGGGCGGGCAGCGCACCGGTGAGCTGGGTAGCCGAGCAGCTAGCACAGATTCGCGCGCACACCCAAAAGCCATTTGGCGTGAACGTGCCCATGTTCAATCCCATGGCCGACGATCTCATCGCGCTGTGTATCCAAGAGCGTGTGCCCGTCCTCACCACTGGCGCGGGCAGCCCGGCGGCATATGTCGAGGCGGTCAAAGCCGCCGGCGTTACCTTTATCCCCGTGGTAGCCTCGGCACAACTGGCTCGTCGGCTGGAGCGCGCCGGCGTCGATGCCGTCATCGCCGAAGGCGAAGAGTCGGGTGGCCACATCGGTACGGTCAGCACGATGGCCTTGCTACCCCAGGTAGTCGACTCTGTGCACATCCCCGTGGTCGCCGCCGGCGGCATCGGCGATGGCCGTGGTCTGGCGGCGGCGCTGGCGCTGGGAGCGTCTGGCGTGCAGATGGGCACCCGTTTTGTCTGCACCACCGAATGCACCGTGCACGAGAACTATAAGCAGGCCATCCTGAAAGCCAGTGAGCGCAGCACGATGGTCACCGGTGCCTCGATGGGCCACCCGGTGCGGTGCCTGCGCAACCCTATGGCGCGTGACTATGAAGAGCTCGAACGCCACGGCGCCAGTGAACAAGAGCTGGTCGAGTTCGGCACCGGGCGCTTGCGCAATGCCGTAGTGCTCGGCGATGTCACTCACGGCTCGGTGATGGCCGGGGAGATCTCTGGCTTGATCAAAGACATCATCCCCGCTGCAGAAGTCCTTCGCCGCACTACGGCTGAAGCCGAGCAGGTGATGGCGCGGCTGGGGGCGATGGTGAGAGAGCATGAGGTAGAAAGCGAGGTCCGTGGTGGGTGAGCGACGGCACATCGCCCTCGTCTTTCCGGGGCAAGGCTGCCAGTTTGTAGGCATGGGTGCCGAGCTATATGCGCAGTATCCCGAGGCGCGCGAGGTATATGAGGCCGCCGACGATGCGGTGGGTTATCTGCTCTCCAAGCTTTGCTTTGAAGGCCCGGAAGACGAGCTGAGCGACACAGCCAACGCCCAGCCAGCCATCGTGGCCACCTCTCTCGCGCTGTGGGCCGCGCTCAAGCCACGACTCAACGGCACCAACGAGGATATCGTCTTCGCCGCCGGTCACAGTCTCGGCGAGTACTCGGCGCTGGCCGCAGCGGGTGGCCTCTCGGCTTTTGAGACCATTCGCCTGGTGCGCCGTAGAGGCCAGGCGATGCGCCAGGCAGGCATCGAGCACCCCGGTGGCATGGTAGCCATCGTCGGACTGAGCGACGAGCAAGTGCGCCAAGTCGCTGCCGAGGCCTCAGGGGAAGATGGCGCCTGCTGGGCAGCAAACTATAACTCGCCAAAACAAGTCGTGATCGCGGGCGCATGGCCGGCCCTCGAGCGGGCCATGGCCCTGGCCAAAGCCTGTGGCGCCAAACTAACCACGCCTCTAGCCGTGAGCGTGGCCTGCCATACGGCCTACATGCAGGGCGCTGCAGAGACGTTTGGTGCCGTCCTATGTAGCGCGCCTCTGGAGCATCCCGAGGTGCCACTGGTGAGCAACGTCACGGCCACTGCCTTGTCCGAGCCCGACGAGATCCGGGCCGCGCTTCTGAAACAGCTCACTTCACCTGTGCGCTGGGTAGAGAGCGTGTGCTATCTCCAAGACCAAGGTGTGACCCAGACGATCGAAGTCGGCCCCAAGGCGGTGGTTTCTGCGCTAGTCAGCCGGATCAGCAAGGCAATCAAGACCTCCGAGGTCACCACTCCCTCAGCGATCGCCGCCCTTACCGACGGAGCAAGCTCATGACCGACTTGACAGGGCGCGTAGCCATTGTGACCGGCAGTTCGCGAGGCATCGGGCGAGCCATCGCTCTCGAGCTAGCTCGCCGCGGCGCTTTCTTGGTGGTCAACTGTCAGCACAACCTGGCCGCAGCCCAGGCCGTGGCCGATGAGATCGTGGCTCTGGGCACCAAGGCCATCGTCGTGCAAGCCGACGTCAGCACCGGCGAGGGGGCTGAGGCGCTCGCGCAGGCGGCCGTGGCCGCCTATGGCCGCATCGACATCCTCGTCAGCAACGCCGGCATCATCCGCGATGGCCTGTCGGCGCGCCTCTCTGCGGCAGACTGGGATGCGGTGATCCAGACCAACCTCACAGGCGCGTTCTACTGCGCCAAAGCAGTGCAGCGCACCATGCTCAAACAACGCAGTGGGCGCATCATCCACATCAGCTCGGTCTCTGGCCTCATGGGCAACGCCGGGCAGGCCAACTATTCGGCCGCCAAAGCCGGCCTCATCGGCCTGACCAAGGCGCTGGCCCGCGAGCTGGGCGGTCGGAACATCACGGTCAATGCTGTTGCCCCCGGCTATATCGCCACGGACATGACCGCTACCCTGCCCGAGCAAGTGGTGGGGCACATGCGGGACCTCATTCCCTTGGGCCGACTGGGGCAGCCCGAGGATGTGGCCCGAGCCGTCGCGTTCCTGGCCTCTGACGACGCAGCCTATATCACCGGGCATGTGCTCACCGTCGATGGCGGCTTGGCAATGTGACGTTTGCGCTGCTCTATCCTATACTGGGGTCTCTCTTTGGCAGCGCTTGCGGTATAATGCCTGAGCATCTCAATGGCCGGGGAGGAAGGAATGGCCCCAGATCCCGTACTGCTCAAGATCGGCCCGATCACGGTCTACTGGTATGGCGTGCTGATCGTCTGCGGCGCCATGCTCGCCGCGCAAATCACCAGCCAGTTGTCGCGCCGCAACGGTCACAACCCCGAGATCGCCTGGAACATGTTGCTCATCTTGCTCTTGGCGGGCATCCTGGGGGGGCGCGTCTACCACATCCTCTCGAGCTGGGACTATTACCGGCTGCACCCCAACGAGATGTTCGGCCTGCAGATGAGCGGCTTTGGCATCTATGGCGCGGTGATCTTTGGCCTCATAGCGCTGGCTATTTACTGCCGCGCGAAAAAGCTCCGCTTCCTCGAGTGGGCTGACTATATCGCGCCAGGGCTTTTGTTGGCCCAAGCGATCGGCCGTTGGGGCAACTATTTCAACTCTGAGCTGTATGGCGATTGCACCACTTTGCCATGGGGCGTCTACATCCCGCCAGCCAACCGGCTGGAGTGGCTGGCCGACTGTGAGCGTTTTCATCCGACCTTTTTCTACGAATCGGCGCTCAACCTGATCGGGGGGCTGATCCTCCTCACGTTGTGCCTGCGCTGGAAAAAGGGCCGCCTGTGGGGCGATATCCTGTTCCTCTATGGCCTGATCTACCCTGCCATCCGCTTTTTCATCGAGCAGGAAAAGTTCCGGCCCGACGCCTACCACATGCCCGGTTGGATGCTCGCTGGCTTGCCCATGGCGCGGGTGATCTCGCTCGTTGCCTTTGTCGTGTTCGCTGCGCTGTTGATTGTGCGGCACCGCTTGCGTCGGCCCTCGATGATCTATACGCCCGGCGAGCCCTGGCAAGAACCTACCCACGCCGGCGAGACTCCTCCGTCACCCGACACGCTATCCGAGTAACAGACAAGGCCGCCTCTGAAAGGCGGCCTTGTGGTCTGCGCTGTCGTCGGCATCAATCGTCGCTCGCCTTGTACTCCTCGTCTGTCACCGGCCCTAGCCACTGCACAACGCCCTGGCTCACCCGGGTGCTGATAGCAAGGTGAGAGAACCAGCTATCGGGCGACGCGCCATGCCAGTGCTCCACATCCGGTGCGATCTTGACCACATCGCCCGGCTTGAGCTGTTGAATCGGTTTGCCCCGCTCCTGATAGCAGCCCACGCCGCCCGTCACGAGCAGGATCTGCCCACCGGGATGCTTGTGCCACTTGTTGCGCGCACCCGGCGCAAAGGTGACGTTGCTGATGACTACATCAAAGACGCCATCATCTGCGACCAGGGGTTGAAGCCACACTGCCCCGATAAAGGAATCGCTGACGACTTGTTCCCCCTTGGGGAAAACGCCGCTTTCCACCGCACTGACCTCGGCCATGGTCGGACTCCTTTTCTCTGATAGACTGTGTCGAGTCACCCGTGAGCGCGGCTCAGGGTTTGGCAGACGAGCGATAGACGATCTCTCCGCCGACCATCACCAGAGAGACGTTGACCTCGCGGTCGATGACGATCAGATCGGCATCATAGCCCACGGCGATCGCACCTTTGCGCCCGGCCAGGCCCAACGCCTCGGCAGGCACCCGCGTAGCCATCGGCAACGCCTGTTCGACCGAGAGGCCGCACGCGCGCATGATGTTGCGCACAGCACGATCGAGGGTGAGCGTGCTGCCCGCCAGCGCACCATCTTCCAACCGACATTCGCCGCCACGTACGATCACGCGCTGGCCCCCTAGCTCATAGTCGCCGTCGGGCATGCCTGCGCCGCTCATCGCATCGGTCACCAGGACGATGCGATCCACTCCCTTGGCCCGCACGGCCAGCTTGAGCACAGCCGGATGCAGGTGAATGTTGTCGGCGATCAGCTGACAGCGGACCTCATCGAGCGCCAGAGCGGCGCCGACCACGCCGGGGTTGCGGTGATGCAACGGTTCGAGCCCGTTGAACAGGTGGGTCACCTGTGAGACGCCCTGCAACACCGCCAGCCGCATCTGGTCATACGTCGCGCAGGTGTGGCCAGCGGCCACCGTCACCCCGCGCGCCACGGCCTCGCGAATCAGTGCCAGGTTCTCTGCATACTCGGGCGCCACCGTGATCAGCCGCACAACGCCCGTGTCCAGCAGGGGGATGTACTCGGCGCGCTGCGCCAGGCGGATCTGCTCGTCGATCTGGGCGCCGCGTTTGTCACGGTTGAGATAGGGCCCCTCGACATGCGCACCCAATAACGCCGCGCCCGACGTGCCCTCGGCCATCACCTGGCGGATAGTCCCCAGCGCCGCCATGATTCGCTCTTGCGGGCCGGTCATCGTCGTCGCCAGGAATCCCGTCACGCCATGTTGCACGTAATAGCCCGCCATGCGGCGCAGCGACTCGGGCGAGGCATCCATCGTGTCGCAGCCCAAGGCGCCGTGAGCGTGAACGTCGATCAGGCCCGGAGCCAGCAGGCGCCCAGCCAGATCGGTCCGATTGGGCATCGCGGTAGGCATGCCGCCCACGCCCAGGCTGGCAATGCGGCCATCCTCCACCAAGGCCCAGCCGCTCAAGAGGCCCGCGGCGGTCAAGATCTCGCCATTGTAGAACAGGTGTGTGGTCATGCGTCCTGCTCCATCAGCGCTACCAGGCGAGCATAGGCTTCATCCCAGCCGCTCGCCGATCCAGGTTCATAGGTAGCCAGGTCGAACGACTCTCGCACGACCTGACGGGCCTCGGCCAACGAACTCAGCTCGCCCCCTGCGATCGCCTGCATGAGCACGTTGCCCGTGGCCGTGGCCTCGACCGGCCCGGCCACCACCACGCGTTGGGTGGCGTCGGCGGTAAGATGGCAAAGCAAACGGTTCTGCGAGCCGCCGCCCACGACGTGGATGACTTCCAGCCTCCGCCCTTGCAGCTGTTCGAGCCTCTCGAGCGTCCAACGGTACTTGAGCGCCAGGCTCTCTAGCGCGCAACGGACGATCTCACCATCTGACTGTGGCACCCGCTGGCCTGTACGCTGGCAGTACTCGACGATGCGCCGTGGCATGTCGGCCGGCCGCAGAAAATCATGGTGATCGGGATCGACCAGCGGCCCAAAGGGAGGCGCGGTCGCAGCCAGCTGCGTGATCTCGTCATAGCTCAGCTCGCGGCCCTGGGCAGCCCAGGTACGGCGGCACTCTTGCACGAGCCACAGCCCCATGATGTTCTTGAGCAAGCGGATCGTGCCGCATACGCCGCCCTCGTTGGTGAAATTGAGCGCCAGGCTTTGCGCATCGATCACCGGCTCTTTGGTCTCGACGCCCATCAGAGACCAGGTGCCCGAGCTGAGATAGGCAAAGCTATCGCTAGTAGCCGGTACAGCCGCTACCGCCGACCCCGTGTCGTGGCAGGCCGGCGCAATCACCGGCACAGCCCCCAACCCCACTTCAGCGCCGATCTCGGGGAGCAGCGTCCCCAGTTGCTCGCCCGGCTGAACGATCGGCGGCAAGATGTCTGTCGGCAGATCGAGCCGCTCTAGCAGGCCCCTGGCCCAGTCGTGAGCACGGGGATCATAGAACTGGGTGGTCGTCGCAATAGAGAACTCGCTGACCTGCACCCCCGTGAGCCAGTAGTTGAGCAGGTCGGGGATCATCAGCAACGTTTTGGCGGCATCCAGTGTAGGGCTGCCTTGCAAACGGAGTGCCAGCAGCTGATAGAGCGTGTTGATCTCCATGAACTGGATGCCCGTGGCTGCAAAGATGTCCTCACGGGGCACGCGGGCAAAGGCCGCGTCGAGCATGCCCTCGGTGCGCACGTCGCGATAGTGATATGGGTTGCCCAGCAGCTCATCGTGGACGTCTAGCAAGCCGAAATCGACGCCCCAGGTGTCGAGGCCCAGGCCCGCAAGATCGGCGCCATGGGCGGCACGATAGGCCGCTAACCCCGCCTTGAGCTCGGTCCAAAGCCGCAAGACGTCCCAATATAGATGCTTGCCGATGCGCACTGGCCCATTGCCAAAGCGGTGCAGCGTCTCCATGCGCAGGGTGCGCCCATCGAGGCGCCCCAACACAGCGCGACCGCTCTCTGCTCCCAGATCAAAGGCCAGATAGTTGCGCGTCTGCACCATAGCTCACCCTCCTAGCGATCATAGCCGCATCTGCCGTCGACGAAATCCGAATCAGACCGAGCGCCGCTGCCGCCAGTACACGCCAAACTCTCGTAGCGTGGCCAGCACAGGCACAGCCAGATAGGCGCCAAGCACTCCTGCGACAGCCGCCCCCACGATGACCGCCAAGAAGACGACCAGAGGAGGCAAACGCAGTTGCTCGCTCAAGATGCGTGGCTGAAGGAATAGGTTGCCGATCTGCTGGACAGCCAGATAGGCGCCCACGACAATCAGGGCAAACACCCAGTTGCTCACGGGGATCACGCTCGAGCCCTTCCACAGGGCCATAGCCACCGCTGGCACCAGGGCGATCAAGGGCCCTAGGTTGGGGATGCTCTCCAACACACCCGCCAACGCACCCAACACGGCAGCGCCAGACAGGCCGATACCCGCCGAGACGATCCAGGTCAGCGCACCGATGAGTAAAGAGATCAGCAGCTGACCCTTGACGTAAGCCACCCACAAGCCCAGCACACGGCTGCCGAGCGAGCGATCATCTTCTGAAGGTGTCTGTGTCATTGGATGGCTGGTCGGAGCTTCAGCCCACTCCGTACGTTCGATGTAGCGTAACACGCCGGCAGATCGCCGGTCGCGCCGAGGATGTCTCCACTCGGTGACCTATTCGCCGAGTCTCTATTGGTGCGGGCATTATAGCGCCAGGCTTGGCCGCGGCCAAGCATTGGCGACAGTCGGCATCGTGCAAGGTGCCCATACCCAACTCCGGCCAAAGTTGCTATGATGGCGGAGTAGTGTCCGCGCCTGCTTCTTTTGGCCCGTGATTGCACCCTGCGCCGGCCAGTTTACGAATGTGTTATCCTTGTGCTATAATGCCGCGCAACCTTCAAGGGATTCGAGGAGGCTCTTTCGGCCATATCCCACACCAGACTGAGCGATGGTGCTCCTACCCAGGGACGGGATGACCGGGGTTGGCGACCCCATGTTGTGGCTATGTTGAGGCAGCTTGGCCTCAGCTAGCGCACTTGTACTGGTAAGCCGTTGTGCCTTTTTCACCAGGAGGAGCACTGTCATGAAGTCCAGATTTGGCGCTATTCTGGCCCTTGTTGTGGCCATCGCCATGGTTCTCTCTGGGTGCGCCACACCTGCCACGGCGACCCCCAAGGCCGCACAGGGCGCTACTGAACCCACTCCCCAAGCCGAGGTCAAGACCTACGTCGTCGCCACGGATGCCGCGTTCCCGCCGATGGAGTTTGTCGACGAGAACAAGAACATCACGGGCTTTGACATCGACCTGCTCAACGCCATCGCCGATGAGATGGGCTTCAAGGTCGAATACAAGAACACCGCCTGGGACGGCATTTTCGCCGGCCTCGAGAGCGGCGACTATGACGCTATCATCTCGGCGGTGACGATCCGTGAGGACCGTCAGGAAAAGTACGACTTTACCGACCCCTACATCAACGCTGGCCAAGCCATCGTCGTGACCGTCGACAACACGACCATTACCGGCAAGGCCGACCTTGAAGGCAAGGTCATCGGTACGCAGATCGGCACCACTGGTACCTACACCGCGCAAGAGATCGCCAACGCCACGGTCAAAGAGTATGATACGATCGACCTGGCCTTCATGGACCTGGTCGGTGGCCTCGTTGACGCCGTGATCGTCGACACCCCCGTGGCGGCCGACTTTGCCCTGACTTCTGACGAATATGCCGGCAAGCTCAAGATCGTCGGTGAACCGATCACCGAAGAGTACTATGGCGCGCTGGTGAAAAAGGGCGAGAACGCCGACTTTATTGCCGCCTTCAACGAGGGGTTGGCCAAGATCAAGGCCAGCGGCAAGTACGACGAGATCTATGCCAAGTGGATCGGCGGCGCAACCTCTACGGCCGAGTCTACCGAGACCTCTGCCTCCGGTGTGCCCCCCTCGCCGGGTGTGCCCATCAAGATCGCCATCCTGGCCCCGTTCTCGGGTGACGTCAAGACGTTTGGCGAGTCGACCCGCGACGGCATCATGATGGCCATCGATGAGGCCACGGCCGCTGGTTGGCAGATCGAGACCGTCATGGAAGACTCCAAGTGCGATCCCCAAGAAGCGGCCAATGCGGCCAACAAGGTCATCTTTGAGAACGGCGTACATTACATCCTCGGTGAAGTTTGCTCCAGCGCCTCGACCCCGGTCTCTGAGATCGCTGAGGCCAATGGCGTCGTGATGGTCACCGGCCCCTCGACGAGCGAGGTCATCACCGTCAACGAGGATGGCAGCACCAAGGACTATGTATTCCGTGCGTGCTTCATCGACCCGTTCCAGGGGCGCGTCATGGCGCAGGTCGCCGTCAATGACCTCGGCGCCAAGACTGCTGGCGTCCTCTATGACGTGGGCAACGACTATACCAAGGGCCTGTCGGCGGCTTTTATCAAGACCTTCACCGAGCTGGGTGGCCAGATCGTCGTCGAAGAGACCTACACCAAGGATGACACGGACTTTTCAGCCATCCTCGGCAAGGTTGCTGCCGCTAACCCCGACGTACTCTTCTTGCCCGACTACTATGCCAAGAACAACCTGATCGCGGCCCAGGCCAAAGAAAAGGGCATCACCGCTACGTTCCTCGGCGGCGATGGTTGGGATTCACCTGACCTCGCCATCGAGTATTTCGAGGGCGGCTACTTCTCGAACCACTACTCGCCGGAAGACCCACGCCCCATCCTCCAGAACTTTGTGGCTGCCTACAAGGCCAAGTATGGCTCTACGCCTGATTCGTTCGCGACGCTAGGCTATGACGCGGCTCGCGTGCTGCTGCAGGGCATCTCAGAAGCCGGCGTGGACGATCCTAGCGTGGTGAAAGATACCCTGGCCAAGATCAAGTACGAAGGCGTGTCTGGCACCATCACCTATGATGCGCAACACAACCCGGTCAAGAACGCTGCCGTGATCAAGATCGAGAACGGCAAGCAGACCTTCTTCAAGTCGGTGGCGCCCACCGGCGCCAGCGAGAGCACAACCGGCACCGAGTCGACCACGGCCGCAGTGCCCAAGGCCATCGGTGTGCCCATCAAGATCGCCGTCCTGGCCCCGCTCTCGGGTGACGTCAAGACATTTGGCGAGTCGACCCGTAACGGCGCTCTGATGGCTTTCGAAGAGGCCAAGGCTGCTGGATGGGAGATCGAGCCGATCATTGCCGACTCCAAGTGCGACCCGCAAGAAGCCGCCAATGCGGCCAACAAGGTCGTCTTTGAAGATGGCGTGCACTACATCCTCGGTGAAGTCTGCTCGAGCGCCTCGATTCCGATCTCTGAGATCGCCGAGGCTAACGGGGTAGTCCAGGTCACCCCCGCTTCGACCAGCATGACGGTGACCCTCAACGATGACGACTCCACCAAGGAATATGTATATCGCGCCTGCTTCACCGACCCGTTCCAGGGTCGCGTCATGGCGCAGGTCGCCATCGACGACCTTGGTGCCAAGACCGCTGGCGTCCTCTATGACGTGGGCAACGACTACACCAAGGGCTTGGCCGAGGCCTTTATCAAGACCTTTACCGAGTTGGGTGGCAAGATCGTCGTCGAAGAGACCTACACCAAAGACGACACGGACTTTTCAGCCGTGCTCGGCAAGGTTGCTGCCGCCGATCCCGACGTGCTCTTCTTGCCTGACTACTATGCCAAGAACAACCTGATCGCGGCCCAGGCCAAAGAGAAGGGCATCACTGCCACGTTCCTTGGCGGCGACGGCTGGGATTCGCCCGACCTCGCCATCGAGTACTTCGAAGGCGGTTACTTCTCGAACCACTACTCGCCGGAAGACCCGCGCCCCGTCTTGCAGGCCTTTGTGGCGGCTTACAAGGCCAAGTACGGCTCCACGCCCGATGCTCTCGCGACGTTGGGCTACGACGCGGCTCGGCTGCTGCTGCAGGGCATCTCGGAAGCCGGCGTAGATGATCCCGAGGCGGTAAAAGACGCCCTGGCGAACATCAAGTACGAAGGCGTGTCTGGCACCATCACCTATGATGAGCAGCACAACCCGATCAAGAACGCTGCTGTAAACAAGATCGTCAACGGCAAGCCGGTCTTCTTCAAGTCCGTCGCTCCATAGGCTTCGCCACAAAGAGAGGGCAGCTCGGGCTGCCCTCTCTCTAGCCTGTGAACCGCGCCCAAACACTGCGCTAGCAAGAGGCACAGATATGAACAATGCGATCACGCGGACGGCGCTCCGGAGCCTCGTGTGGCTCATCTATGCCGCTCTGGGAGTGGGCATCGTCTGGGGTGTTGTTCATCTCGTCCAGATGAACGGCCCAGTCTATTTTGCCCAGTCCGTGATCGACGGGCTCAAGCTCGGGTTCGTCTATGCCCTCATTGCGTTGGGTTATACCATGGTCTATGGCATCGTGCGCTTGATCAACTTTGCCCATGGCGACGTCTTCATGGTCGGCGCTTTTACCAGCTTTTTCGCCATCACCGAATACGGCTGGGGCTTTGTGCCTGCCATCCTGTTGGCGATGATCGTGTGCACCTTGCTGAATGTCGTCATCGAGCGCGTAGCCTACAAGCCCCTGCGTGAGGCGCCGCGTATCGCCGCACTGATCACCGCTATCGGCGTTTCCTTCTTCCTCGAATACTTTACGGCGCTCAAGTGGGTGTTCTCGGCAGACTATATCACCTACGAGCGTCCGTTTGAGGTGATTGTCTGGAATATCCACGGCGTGCTCATCACCAATATCACCGTGATCATCGTGGGCGTCACGGTGGCATTGCTGCTCTTGTTGACCTTTATCACCAACCGAACCAAGATGGGCAAGGCCATGCGCGCCACCGCGAATGACAAGGCGGCCGCTCGCCTGATGGGCATCAATGTCGACGGCATCACCAGCCTCACGTTTGCCATGGGCGCGGCGCTGGCTGGCGCCGGTGGGACCCTCTATGCCATCGCTTTCCCGCAGATCTGGACCTTTATGGGGGTCATGCCCGGCCTCAAAGCCTTCATCGCCGCTGTTCTGGGAGGAATTGGCAATATCCTGGGGGCCTTTGTCGGCTCGTTGCTCATGGGCACCATCGACGTCATGGTGGTGAGCTTTGTGCCCAATGGCTCTCGCCTGCGCGATATGTTCGCTTTCCTCATCCTCATCAT
This sequence comes from Anaerolineales bacterium, assembly GCA_039680625.1. Taxonomy (GTDB): domain Bacteria; phylum Chloroflexota; class Anaerolineae; order UBA1429; family UBA1429; genus JAAYDS01. The sequence continues at coordinate 16,966 of JBDKSN010000088.1, forward strand.
TGTCTTCCTGGTCAAGCCGACGGGCATTTTCGGTGAGACCCAGATCGAAAAGGTGTGAGGGATAAGGCGATGAAGAAACGAGCTGCTATTCCTAGCTGGGTCCCGACACTCCTTTTCGCCGCTCTGGTGTTCATTGCTGTGCAATATGCCAGCGACCGCGAGATCATCTCGCGTTACTGGAGCCAGGTGATCGTGTTCGCCGCCGTCACCTCCATCAGCGCCCTGGGGCTGAACCTGATCTATGGCTTCAACGGCCAGTTTTCTCTGGGCCAGGTAGGCTTTTATGCCATTGGCGCGTATGGGTCAGCCCTCATCACCAAGGATTTCAGCAAGAATCCGTGGAGTGGTGACCCCATCGGAGCGCTGTGCTGGATCATGGCTGCTCAGATCGGCATTGTGTTGGTGCTGTTGGCCTTCCAGCTGCTGCACATCGGTGATCTGAACAAGTCGCTCCGCAAGACGCTGTCGCGCACGCTCAAGACCCATGAAGCCAGCATGATCTGCACCCTCGTCACGCTCGTTGCCTCGGCGTTGATCCTGGCGGCGGGCTATTATGCCACGCTCGGGCTACACTGGGTGACCTATCGCCTCATGTCGGCATTGTTCACTGCGCTCCCCGCGAATGCGGCCAAGAACGTCAACTTCTTACTGGCCATCCTGAACGGTGGCACGATAGCCGCCCTGGTGGCCTATCTCGTGGGCTTGCCCTTGCTGCGGCTAGGCTCTGACTATTTCGGCATCGCCACGCTGGGCTTTGCCATCATGGTCTACACGGCCCTGCAGAACTCGGACCTAGTGATCCCGACGATGAAGGGTGCCCGCGGCATGGTGGGCATTCCCCTCTACACCACCTGGGGCTGGGCTTTTGGAGCGCTCGTGGTGTGCATCATCGTTCTGCGCAACCTGATCCGTTCGAGCCAAGGGCGAGCGATCATCTCTGTTCGTGAAGACGAGATCGCCGCGCGCGCGATGGGCGTCGACGTAACCCGGCAAAAGGCCGTCGCGTTCACCTTTGGCGCCCTATTCGCCGGCATCGCGGGCGCACTCTATGCTCACCTCTATGGGTTTCTTCATCCGAGCAGCTTTAACACGATCAAGGGTTTTGACCCACTGATCATCATCGTCTTTGGCGGCCTGGGCAGCATGACCGGCACCATCATGGCCTCAGTTGGTTTTGCCCTATTGATCGAGGGCCTGCGTGTGGTGCTGCCACAAGGGTTCGAAGACTGGCGCTTTGTCATCTATCCCATCCTGCTGCTCATCGTCATGTTGTTGCGGCCCTCGGGCCTCATGGGCACCAAGGAATGGGGCTGGCTGCGCGCTCCGCTGCCGCCCGAGCGTGACATCCCTGTGCCTCAGCGAGCGCTGGCCGCGCAGCAGACACACAATCATGGCGAGGAGGCGTAACATGGCCAGCGCACACTCCCTCGCAGACAGCACAGCGCTGCTCGATATCCGCGACCTGACGATGCAGTTTGGTGGCTTGCGCGCCGTCTCAGACTTGAGCCTTTCGGTTCCCTCGTATGGCCTGCATGGCCTGATCGGCCCCAACGGCGCGGGCAAAACCACCGTGTTCAACATGATCAGCGGCCTGTATGTGCCCTCTTCTGGCGAGATCGTCTTTGACGATCGGATGATCAACGGTATGGCTCCCCAACAGATCTCTCACCTCGGCGTCGCGCGCACCTTTCAGAACATCCGCCTGTTCAAAGACCTCACCGTACTCGACAATGTGCGCATCGCCTATCATCAGCACGCAGGCTACAATTTGATCGAGGCTATCACGCGCTTGGGGCGCTTCCGCCGTCAAGAGCGCCTGTTGACCGAGCAGGCCCAGGATTTCCTGGCCGTGTTTGGCCTCCAAGATCGGCAGCTCGAGCTGGCCAAGAACCTGCCCTATGGCGAGCAGCGCCGCCTCGAGATCGCTCGCGCGCTCGCTGTGCGGCCCAAGCTCTTGCTGCTCGATGAGCCCGCCGCCGGCATGAACCCGAACGAGACCGAGACGTTGATGCAGCTCATCCGCTTTGTGCACGACGAGTTCAACCTGACCATCCTGCTGATCGAGCACCAGATGCGCGTGGTCATGGGCATCTGCGAATGGATCACCGTCATGGACTTTGGCCAGGTGATCGCGCGCGGCACCCCCGATGACATTCAGAGCAACGCCGCGGTGATCGAGGCCTACCTCGGCAAGCAGTTTGGAAAGGGGTTGACGCCAGATGTTGCTGCAAGTTGAGAATTTGCACGTCTCTTATGGCGCCATCCATGCCGTGCAGGGCATCTCGTTCGATATCCAGCAGGGTGAGATCGTTGCCCTCATCGGCGCCAACGGCGCGGGCAAGAGCACCACGCTCCGTACAATCTCGGGCTTGCTGCGCCCCACCGAAGGCGACATCATCTACCAGGGCAACAGCATTATCAAGACCTCCCCAGAAAAGATCGTCAAGATGGGCATCTCTCAGGTTCCCGAAGGGCGGCAGATCTTTAGTGACCTC
>JBDKSN010000089.1:0-5031 GCA_039680625.1 Anaerolineales bacterium
CGCCCCCACCGATCGCCACCAGTGGATTGGTGATGTTCGAGCCGATGAGCGTGCCTAGTGGGATCCCGTGTTCCTTGTTACGTATGCCCGAGATTGCCGTAGTAAACTCGGGCAAAGCCGAGGCTACGCCCAGGGTGAGCACGCCGATCAGCGAGCCGCCGACGCCCGTCACCTGGACGATGGACTCGGTTACGTTCAGTACGATCTGCGCGCTGAACACAGTGAGCGCCATGCACGCGATGGTAATGAGCGCCCATATGCAGGCCTGTCTCTTGGTTTCCGGAGCGTCTTGCTCCTCAACCTCCTCGGTCTCCACCTTGTGGTAGTACTTGCGTTCGTCGACATAGAGATAGTAAGTGTAGGCCAGGAAGCAGCCAAAGAGGATCAAGCCATCCCAACGTGAATAGACCTGATCGAGGCCGAGCACGATACACAGGATGGTCGAGGCGATCATCGGGATCATGCTCTTGAACATGAAATAGCGGCGGAAATACAGGCCGCCCGCCAGAAAAACCACGAGGCCGAGGATGAATGTCTGCTGGACGATGTCGGAGCCGATATTGGCGCCCAGCACAACAGCGGAGGCAATCTCGCGATCGAGCGTGCCGCGTAAGATGCCAACCGAGGCAGTCAGGTGAGAGCTAATCTCGGGGATACTCGTAGCAAGCGCCACTACCGTCATCCCCATGAAGGTCGTCGAGAGGTTAAAGTACGTCGCCAGACCCTCGAGGCGTTTGACAGCCTGATCGGAAGAGAGCACCAGAACGGCCAACGCCACCAACCCCCAGCCGATATTCACCGCCAGGCTGCCTGACTGCAAGAAGGACATGCACCTTACTCCTACGGAACGCCTAGGCTATCTCCTCACGTCATCCTGGAACCGAGACTCAGCCATTTAGAATAGCACAAGATCTCGCGATCGTCAAAAGCGCGGCCCCGTCACTTGCGCACCTACTATCTGGACCCCGTCGTCGTACGTCTTGCTGTGTAGGATGACGCTGTACTCGCCGCTGGTCGTGAAAGCGGGCGCTTGAGCCTCGCGTCCTAGGTGAACCGTGATCGTGCTGGTTCTCCAGCCAGGCGCGATATGCGCTATAATAGTGGTAAGATGACTGCGTTGCTAGAAATCCCCATCCGCGAGCAGCTCCTTGAGCGCGTCAAGGTGCAGTACCCACATGGCCAAGAGGCCATCGAGCGGGCGGTGGGCTTTGCCAGCGAGCATCACGGCGACCAGAAGCGCGTCTCGGGCGACCCGTACATCGTCCATCCCCTCGAAGTGGCCATGATCCTCTGCGATCTGCAGGTGGACGTCGATTCCATCGTTGCGGGTCTGCTGCACGACGTCCTAGAGGATACGGATGTAACCGCGGAGGAACTTCAGGCCGAGTTTGGCCCGACAGTCACTACTTTGGTGCAGGGCGTCACGAACTTGCGTCGGGTCAAGCGCAAGAGCCGCATCGATGAGGAAGACCTGAGCGAGGAACAAGCCGAGAATCTGCGCAAGATGTTCCTGGCCATGGTCGACGATGTGCGCGTGGTCATCATCAAGCTCTCTGACCGCCTGCACAATATGCGCACCTTGCAGTATCTACCGCCCGAGAAGCAGCTGCGCAAGGCACGGGAGACGCTGGATATCTTTGCGCCTCTGGCCAACCGGCTGGGTATCTGGCAGCTCAAGTGGCAGCTCGAGGACCTTTCCTTTCGCTATCTGGATCCCGAGCACTATCGCGAGGTCGCACGGCTACTGGCCGAGCGGCGCGTGGAGCGGGCCGCCTTTCTCGAACGAGTCATCGCCGAGCTGCGTCGCGCACTCACCGGCGAGGGTCTGCGCTATCGCGTGACGGGGCGCCCCAAGCACATCTATAGCATCTATCGCAAGATGCAGCAGAAGCAGCGGAGCTTTGACGAGATCTATGATCTCCACGGCATCCGCATCATCACGCAAACCAAAGGCGATTGCTACCACATCCTGGGGATTGTGCACAGCCTCTGGCGGCCGATCCCCGGCGAGTTCGACGACTATATCGCCGCGCCCAAAGAGAACGGCTATCAGTCGCTACACACCGCGGTGATGACGGCCGGAGGGCATCCCCTCGAGGTGCAGATTCGCACCGAAGAGATGCATAGCGTCGCCGAGTTCGGCGTGGCTGCACACTGGCGCTACAAAGAGCAGGCGTCGGCCGATGCCGCCGTCGAGTCGCGCGTACAGCTGCTACGCCAGGCGTTGGACACGGACCCTGCCTCGCTCAATGCACGCCAGTTCGTCGACCTGTTTCGCGAAGATCTCATCGCTGAGCGAGTCTATGTGTTCACGCCCAAAGGCGATATCGTCGATCTGCCCCGCGGCGCAACGCCGGTCGACTTTGCCTATGCGATCCACAGCGAGATCGGCCATCGTTGCCGTGGCGCCAAGGTCGATGGCCGGCTCGTCTCGCTGGACTATCAGCTGCAGAACGGCGAACGGGTCGAGATTATCACGGCCAAGCAAGGCGGCCCCAGCCGCGACTGGCTCAACCCGCACCTGAACTTTGTGGCGACGCAGCGCGCCCGGCAAAGGATCCGGCAGTGGTTCCGCCGAGAGGCACGCGAGCAGAACATTGCCGCTGGGCGAGAGATCCTCGACCGCGAGATGCGCCGGCTGGGGCTCGATCAAGAGGCCTATGCCAAGATCGCCGAGCTATTCAGGTTCCGCGACATCGATGACTTTATGGCCGCGCTCGGCTATGGCGACATCAGCGCCTCGCAGATCGCGCACAAGCTCGATGAGACCTCGAGCGTCACCGACGAGCTACGTATCCGCGCGATCCCCGAACACGCCGTCTCCGAGGTGATGGTGGCGGGCGTGGGCGATCTGTACACGCAGATCGCCACCTGCTGCCAGCCCGTGCCGGGCGACCCCATTGTAGGCTATATCACGCGCGGCAAAGGCGTGACCATCCATCGGGTGGACTGTCCCAATGTGACCAGTTTGAAAGACACCGAGCGGCTGATTGCCGTCGAGTGGGGCGGCACGCAGCAGCAGTATCCGGTGGGTATCGAGATCTTTGGCTTTGACCGCCCTGGCTTGCTGCACGACATCTCGGGCGAGATCATGGACATGGGGCTCAACATGAGCTCGGCTCACGTGAGCACCGATAAGGATCACCAGGCGCACATCATCTGCACCATCGGCATCAAAGGGCTGGGGCAGCTTTCGGATGTGATGACCCGGCTGCAGAACGTCCGCGACGTGCTCGACGTTCGCCGGCTTCGTACCAGTTCGAACAAATAGCCGCCCCTAGAGGGGCGGCTATCGTTAGGCGACGATGGAGACTATTTGGTGCCCGCAGTTGCGGGTGGCACGAGATCAGAGCTCCAAAGCCGCTCGACCCCCTCCGCACTCGTCTGCTTTTCGAGCCACTCGGCAAAGTACTGCTGGCGGAAGCTGTCCATGTCCTCCGGAGCGATGGCGCGATTCTGCTCACGCGCCTCGACCTGGATCACGTGGTAGCCATATTCCGTCTTGACCGGCTCGCTGATCTGCCCCGGCTCGAGGCTAAAGGCTGCATCGCTGAACTCGGCGACCATCATGCCGCGTGTGAACCAGCCCAGCTCGCCGCCCTGAGCGCCAGAGGTCGTGTCTAGCGAGAGCTCCTTGGCCAACGCGGCAAAATCCTCTCCAGCTTTGAGTCGCTCAATCACGGTCCGAGCCTCTTCCTCGGTCGCGACGAGGATATGTCGCGCCTGCACTTGCTCTGCCGTGGTGGGTGCCTCGGCCTCGATCGCCTCTTGCACTCGCTGCCGATAGAGCTGTGACTCGGTGAGGTAGCGCAGGTCATCTTCGGTAAACCCGCTCTGTTTGGCGATGAAGTCGAGATAGCTCTGCCAGCTCTGGGTAAAGCTCTCTAGCGTCACGGGCGTTGCCGTGGGCATGGGCGTGTACGTCGGCGCTGGGGTCGACGTAGGCGTGGGGGTGCCCTGGGCTGCCTCAGCAGCGGTGGGCGTCACCGATGGAGTTGCCGTCGCTATGGGCGTCGCCGTTGGCTCTCGCGTGGGTGTGGGCGTGGGCGGCGTGCGATAGTAGTCGAACTGGTGCTCGATCTCGGCCTGCACCTCGTCAGGGGTTACGGTGATGCCTCGGCGCGCGGCTTCTTGGCGGATGACTCGGTCTTCGATCATCTCCTCCAGCGTGTCGGTGCCGACGCTAGCGAGGCGCTGCTGATAGTACTGGGCCTGCTGTTGATAGATCTGCTGCATGAACGACATCGACTCGTCTGTAGGGGCGATCTGGTCGAGCTGCGCCTGGATCTGGCTCAGATTGCTCTGATAGATCAGGCGACGGTATTGGACGAGGCGTTGATAGTCATCGAGTTCGATCTTGTCGCCGTTGACCACGGCCACCGGACGACGCGGTTTGACCACATACTCTTGGACCAGGCCCCAGCTCAACAACACGACGACCGCTCCGAGGACGACAGCGGCGCCGATGATGAGCCAGCGGCGATAGAGCATCTCTTTTTGGTGACGCGAGCGTTGTTTTCGGCTGAGCGGCGGGGGCGTCTGCGCGGACTTGGCCATCTCTTGCTCCTATGACAACGGGGCATAGGATCGCCTCCCATGCCCCGTATGCGCTGTTGACGATGCTACGGTGAGCAATCGGCTGGGTCAAAGGCCTTATCGCTGGCCCCGCGTGTGCGAGGGGGCATAGGGCAGCAGCGCCAGGTACCGCGCACGCTTGATGGCGCGCGAGACCATGCGTTGATGTTTGGCGCAGGTGCCCGACCGGCGCCGCCCATTGATGCGGCCGCTGGGGGCCACGAACTGCTGCAGCAGGCGGATGTCCTTGTAATCCACCGTGCTCACCTTTTCGGCGCAGAACTGGCATACACGGCGTCGACGCATGCGATTGCCGCCTCCGCCGCCACGGCCACGATACGCCCCACCGCCTCGACCGCCGTCACGGGAACCGCGTCCACCCGAACGGCCTTCGGAATCGTCCCCTTGCTCTCTGCGAGAGTCGTAATCTGCCAAGGTAGCCTCCCCATAGCGGGC
>JBDKSN010000090.1:0-21331 GCA_039680625.1 Anaerolineales bacterium
GGCAGGCATCGTGGACACAGGCCGAGTGGCAGGCGTCGTGCACGCAAGCCGAGTGGCAGGCCGTGTGACAGGCCGAATGACATGCGCCGCCCTTGGCCTCTTGATCGCCGAGCAGGCCTCCGGCGCCGCGCTCGATCCGGTCGACCACGTTCCCCGCCACACGCTCGATGCTGGCGGTCAAGTCGTTGGCCAGCGATTCCAGCGGCGCCACAGCCTCGCCGGCCATCTGCGCCAACGGTCCGGGGGCACTTGGGCCAGCGGCGCCTCCGCCGGCGGGCGCCCGGCTCTCGTGCAGGATGATCCAAGGCATATAGTTGGGCATCACCTGTGGCTGAGGCCGACGGCGATACTCGCGCTCATACTCCTGCCAGGCGTCCTCGATGCGCCGCTCATAGGTCTCGCGCGTCGCCTTGGGATCGGCATTCCACAACTTGGGCTGCACCGCCTTGGCCACCGCGTCGAGGATGGCCTGCGTCTGCTCGGGGTCGAGCGTGCCATCGGGCAGGATCGCCGCCAACAGCGCCTGCTCATAGCCGGGCAGCTTGTCGCGCTTGCCCAGGAGCACATCCTTGTCGACGATCTGCAGCTGCAACGGATGCGGGTTGACGATGTCGATGATCCCCTTCTGCTGCAACGACAGCACGATCAAGGCGAGCGTCTTGGTCGAGTTGCCCAGGTAGAAGGCCGTCTCGATAGCGTTCAGGTCGGGCACGACGTTCTCGGTCTGAAAGGTCTCGACCTCGATCTCGGGCGGCATATAGGTGGGCTTGGCCTGGCGCCTACGGCTCGCCCGCATGATGACGATGACCACCACCAGCGTGATGATTGCCGCCAACGCGATCACCAGCGGATTGCGCAGCCAGTCGCCCAGGCTTCTCGGCCCGGCGTCTTGCGTCGTGCCTGCCGCGGCACCCGCTGCGCCACCCTGGGGGATGGGCGTGCCCCGCTCGACAGTGATGCTGTCGCCCGGCAAAAAGAACTGGGGGATCAAGCCGGAGCGGGCGGGCACATTGTCCTGTTGGCAATAGATCGATAGATAGCTCTTGCCACTCGCCTCGTCGGGCGTGGCGAAATACACCCAACGGTCGAACTGGTCAACGTTGTTGGCCACCACCCCCAGCTGGTTGACCACCTCGTCGGTCACCTGTTCCGCCTCGGTAATGCCCTCGGGCAAGGCCAACGGCAGCACAAAGCGCATCTCTTGTCGGGCGATGGGCATCTCCCACTGGAAGGGCGCCCAGCCCACCGCCTTGAGCGGCTTACCGTCCAGGCTCGTGGCTTCGAACACCGACTCGTCGACCGTGAACACGATCGTGATGGTGTACTGCTCGCCCTGGCGAGTGTGGATGTCGAACAGCGCGGCATGGTACTCGGCAGGGTTGAGCGGGTCGATGGTCACGCCGAACTCGCCATCGGGTCCGGAGCCAGATGCACTGACGATCGTGTGATCCCAGCCAAACCGGCCGATCGCCTGGATGCGGTCGCGGCCACTGCTCTGCAGCTCGGTAAAGGTCAGGGCGTAGGTCACCCGCAGCGTGCCATCCTGCCGGACGACGACATAGTTATCGACGAGATCCAGCGACACTGGATCTTGAGCGGCCACCATCAGCGGCAGCGCCATGATGCTCAACAGCACCAGCATCAGCAGAGCATACGCAATGCGCTTCATCTCAACGGCTCCCCTTACGGTAGCGCTCGATCAGGACGCGAACGAAAAAGCCCGGCAGCACCAACATCCGTCGCCAGCGCCAGGGCTGGATGAGTAGGCGGAACAGCCATTCCAGCCCATGCTCGCGCATCCACAGCGGCGCACGACGGACGCGCCCCGCGATGAAATCCAACGTGCCGCCCACGCCCATCGCCACGGGTATGCCCAGACTCGCCGCGTTCCGCGCGATCCACAGGTCTTGCGCGGGCGCCCCATAGGCCACAAAGAGTAGGTCGGGGCGTGCCTCCTCCAGCCGGGCGCGGATCGCTGGCTCATCCTCGGGCCGCGGCGAACCGGCATAGCAGCCCGCGACGATCAGCCCTGGCAACCGCTCTTGTAGGCGAGCCGCCGCTTCTGCAGCGACTCCCTCGGCTGCACCGAGCAAGTATACGCTAAAGCCGCACTCGGCCGCCAGTGCACACAGGGCGGGCACGGCGTCGGCGCCGGTAACGCGCTCACGCAGGGGGTGGCCCAGCCGCTTAGCCGCCCACAAGATCCCCTGGCCATCGGCCAGCGCGAGATCCGCACTATTGAGCACTACGCGAAAGGCAGCGTCTTGTTGTGCGCGGATGACGAACTCGGGGTTGACGGTGACGATGTGCCGAGGCTCGCGCGCGAGCACCATCTCGCGCACCCAGGCCACGGTCTCGGCCATGGTGACATCGTCGATGCGCACACCGAGCACGTCCAGGCTCCGCTCGGGTCCGAGGGTCATTTTGGGGCGGCCTCCTCGATCGCGGCCAGCACGGCCCGCGCACAACGCTCCCAGCTAAAGGCCATCGCGCGCTCGCGACCGCGGGCCCGCAGTGACTCTCGTAATGCGGGTTCATGATACACTCGATCGAGGGCCGTCTGCCACCCGGGCAGGTCATCGGGGGCCACCAACAGGGCGGCGGCATCGGCGCCGCTGCCGGCGATCTCGGGCAGCGAGGAGGACGTCGAGCAGATCACGGGCACGCCGCACTGCATCGCCTCGAGCACGGGCAGCCCAAAACCCTCATAGAGCGAGGGAAAGGCCAGAGCCATCGCGCCGCGATAGAGCGCCGCCAACTCGGCGTCGGTGACATAGCCGGTGATGGTGACGTGCTCGCGCAGGTCATCGGCCTGGGCGCGGGCTAGCGTCTCATCGCTCAGCCAGCCCGCGCGTCCGGCGAGCACCAGCCGCGCCTCAGCCGGCAAACGATCCGCGCGCAGTAGAGCTGCAAAGGCCTCGAGGAGCACGAGCAGGTTCTTGCGTGGCTGGATGGTGCCCACCGCCAGGATGTACCCGCTGTGCAGGCCAAACCGCGCCAGGCGCTCGGCGTCCGCGGCCGCGTCAACCAGCGCACACAGATCGCGTCCCGCGGGATAGGCGACGCGCACCTTGCGCGGATCCGTGCCATAGTGCGTGACCAAGTCCTGCTGCGTGGCCAGCGAGTCGACCACCACCTGCCGCGCCACGCGCGCGCTCCAACGGGTGCTCCAGTCGAGGTACAGCCGCTGTTGGCGCGGATGCGCCTGCGGAAAGTGCAGATACCCGAGGTCGTGGATCGTCACGACCCCGCGCCCGCGATGCACGAGCGGCAAGACGTGCGCAGGCACAAAGAGCACATCGGGGGGATCGAGGAGCATCTCCAGGCTGAGCCGCACGTGCGTCCAGAGGCGGGGGAAGGGGATGATCCGCCACTCGGCGCGGCTCCAGGCAGCGGCCAACGTCGCCGGGGGCGCCTGTGGTGTGTACAGGCGAAAACGGTGCGCGCTGCCCAAGGCGAGCAGCGCACTGATCAGCTCCAGACTATAGTGTTCTGTACCCGTGCGCTCGGCCGTCAGCGCTCGGCTGGCGTCAACTCCGATCAGCATGGCCACGCCAGGCCAGCAACCCTTGCACAACGAGGGCCACACCCGCCACGATCAGCAGCCACGGCCACCAGGCGATCAAGCCGGCAAACGCCGCAGTGGGGAGGTGATTCTTGGCCAGCAACACGCCGCAGACCACCAGCGAGGCCGCCGCGAGCGCCGCGTTCGAGCGCTCCTGGCGGTCGCAGAGCCAGACGGCCAGCCAGCCGATGCCAGCAAAGCCCACGACCAACGGCCACCAGCGGCCGAGGAACGCCCAACCCGTCACGAGCGTGACACAGGCCAGCAGAATACCACTGAGGCTCGCCGTAACGCCAAACCAGAGGCGACCCAAGTGCCGCTCGCGCAGCCCCTCACGGGTGGCCACGCCTCCGCCCACGATGACGAGCAGCGGCCATAGACGCTCCATGCTCGCCCAAGCGGCACCCAGCGCGTGGGCCAGGGCGAACGCCCCGAGCACCACCAGCGCGATGCCGACGATCTGTCCCGAACGCTTACTCATGCCCATCCCTCTCGAGCTCGGTCTCGTAGCAAGCCACTGCGCCCGCGCGCTCCAGCGCTCGGCACACGCCGTCGGCGGCCTCACGCTCGGTGAGCGCGACGATACAACCGCCGCCGCCGCCCCCCGCCAGCTTGGCACCCAACGCGCCAGCCTCGCGGGCCGCGACGACCAGCGTATCGAGGGCAGGCGTCGAGACGCCCAGCGCGCCCAATAGGGCATGGTTGGCACTCATCGACTCACCCAGGCCGTGGACATCGCCACTAGCCAACTGCTCGCGCGCCAAGCGCACCAAGGCGCCGATCTCGCCCAGCAACGCATCGCTCCTGGCCGGGTCGCGCTCACGCTCGGCCCGCACGTGGCCCACCGTGTCGCGCGTCCGCGACGGCGCGCCCGTGTCGGCCATCACCAGATGCAGAGTAGCCCCAACCGACAGAAAGACGGGCGCCCGGCCGCGCTCGAACCACACTGGCCGCTCGAAAGACACGACCGTGTTGTCGACGCCGCTCGGTGTGCCGTGATAGTGCGCGTCGGCCGCGTACACCAACCGCGAGACCTCCTCCAACGCAAGATGGCCTCCTAGAAAGGCCACCACCGCCCGAGTGATCGCCGCGCTCACCGCGGCGCTACTGCCCATGCCTCGCGCCAACGGGATCGCCGACTGAAGGGTGATCTCTACATCTGGCTCCTGCGCCGCACGCAACACCGCAGCAGCGGCGTTTCGTGCAGCCAACAGCAAGCCTCGGCCGCCCTCGTCGTCGTGCGCACGGTCGAACCGCGCCGCATCCAGGTCCTGCGCGACCACGACGATCCCCGAGCCAGGCGTCCCTGGGCGCACCACCGCCGTCGCGCGCACCCCAGAGAAGGGCACGGCAATGGCCGGGTGGCCATAGACCACGGCGTGCTCACCCAGCAAGATGGCCTTGGCACAGGCCGTGCCCATCGCCGCCGCAGGTACTAGGCCTAGACTCTGCGTTGGATCGTAGCGCAGAAGGGTTTCGCTGTCCACTAACACTCCATCTGAAGGATGCGCCCATGTAGCAGCGGTTCCCACCGCGACCCGACCGCATCCCCTGTTGCTAGACGTCCGTTGCTACCAAGCCTCCGCTACAAAGCGGCCGCTATAAAGCGGCATGCTCCAGCACCGGCCGGAACTTGTACCCATAGCTGATGAGGCCCTCCGGCCCTTCTTCGCGCAGCTTGCGCGTGACCATCTCGACGGGCATGCCAATATAGACGTCCCCTGGGTCGACGTCGGTCAGCTGCGCGGTGAGCAGTGGCCCCTCGTCGAGCTGCACCAGCGCCACTACATAGGGCGCATAGCGAGCAAACGCGTCGGGTGCTGAATACACCTCGGAGAACGAATAGACCGAGCCCTGCCCCGCGTACGGCAACGGCTCCTTGGCCGGGCCGTGGCAGAACGGGCAGACGTCCCGCGGCGGAAAGAGCCTAGCATGGCAATGCGGGCACTCTTCGCCCACCAAGGCCAATCGCTGCCGCCGTGTTCGCCAATGTGCTGCACTACTCATCGGGTATGCTCCTTGTTCACGATGCCTCGAGAATATGCGTAATGACGTTTGCGCCGCTGCCGCCGATGTTCTGCGTCAGCGCCAGACGACAACCGGGAATCTGATTGGCGCCGGCCTCGCCACGCAACTGCAGACAGGCCTCGACGACCTGATACAGGCCCGTGGCGCCGACCGGGTGTCCCCGCGCCTTGAGGCCGCCCATGGTGCTCATCGGGTGCGCCCCATGCAGGCCGATGGCCTCCTCTTTGGCCAAGCCCACTCCATGCCCGCGTGGCGCCAGCCCGCAAGCCTCGATACTCAACGCCGACATGATCGTAAAGGCATCATGCAGCTCGAACAGGTCGATGTCTCGCGGGGCAACGGAGGCCTCGGCATAGGCACGACCCGCCGAAAGCTGCGCGGCCTCGAGCACCAGCGGATCGCGCCGATCGTGCAACGCCACCGCATCGGTGGCACTGGCCGACGCGCGGATGTACACCGGCCGCCGCTCCCCGGCATGAGCCAGGTCAGCCGGCATGACCACCACCGCCGCCGCGCCATCGCCGATGCCCGCCGAGTCCAGCAGACTGATCGGCGTGGCGATGGGGCGCGCCTCAGCGAATTGCTCTGCGCTGATCGGCCGCCGGTACATCGCATTGGGATTGTGCACGGCGTTGGCATGGGCATTGACCGCAAAGAAGGAAAAGTCCTCCCGCCGGTAGCCATAGACATGCATATAGCGTTGCATGAGCAGCGCATTCAGAGCGACGAAACTGATCCCCTGCTCGGCTTCGTAGGTAGCGTCGGCAGCCGAGGCCAGCGCCGTCGTCACCCGGTCAGAGCGCCCCTCGGTCATCTTCTCCACTCCGCAGGCGACGGCCACATCGCACAGGCCACCGGCCACGGCCAGATGCGCCAGCCGTAGGGCAGCCGCGCCAGACGCACAGGCCGCCTCGACTTTGAACGCCTCGATGCCCCGCAGGCCGGCATAGTCCGCCACCAGCGCACCCAGGTTCTCTTGCGATGACAGCTGGCCCGAGAGCATGTTGCCCACAAAGAGCATCTGTGGGCGCTCGACCTGCGCGTCGGTCAGCGCGGCAAGCACCGCGTCCACCGCCAGATCGCGCAACGAGCGATCCCAGTGTTCGCCCACCGGTACCTGACCCAGACCAGCGATGCATGTCTGTCTCAAGGGTACCTCTACTCCAGCACGATCTGCCCGCGATAGCGCAGGTAGGTCGCGTAATCGATGGGCCGTTGGCGCGCGAGATAGTCTCGCGTGCGCGGCGCCAAATCGCGCCGCTCGTCGATCAAGCCCGTTGTCTGCCAACTGAAGGCGTCGCTGCCCGCGCCCGAGCCAAACGATACCTGCACGATGCGTTGCCCAGGCTGGGCGCCATCGAGCACGGCGCTCAAACCCAGAAGCGTCGAACCGGCATAGGCATTGCCGATCTCGGGCGACAGCAGCCCCAAGGCCAGCTGCTCGCGCGTAAAGCCCAGCTCCGCCGCCACCTGGAGCGGAAAGCGCACATTCGGTTGATGGAACACGGCATGGGCCACCTCGCTGGGCGCCAGGTCCAGCTCGGTCAGCAACGCCCTCGCAGCGCCCAAGATGTGTGCGAAGTAGGCAGGCTGCCCCGTAAATCGCCCGGCGTGCTCGGGATAGGGCCGTCCCGCACGCCGCCAAAAGTCGGGCGTGTCGCTGATATACGAGACCGAGCCATCGAGCGTCGCCAGGGCCTCCTCGGCCGGGCCCACGAGGATCGCCACGCCACCCGCCGCAGCCGTGTATTCGAGCGCGTCGCCGGGCTTGCCCTGAGCCGTGTCCATGCCGATCGCCAGGGCATAGTGCGCCATACCGGCGCCTACCAGCCCGATCGCCGCCTGCAACGCCTCGGTGCCCGCCTTGCAGGCAAACTGCCAATCCGCCGCCAGGGCGTGAGGCACCGCACCGATCGCCTCGGCGACGATCGTCGAGCTGGGCTTGACGGCATAGGGGTGCGACTCGGAGCCAACCCACACCGCACCGATCTCGGTCGGGTCGATGCCCGCGCGGTCGAGCGCGTTGCGCGCCGCCTCGATGGCCATGGTCACCGTGTCTTCGTCCAGGCCAGGCACCGCCTTGGCGGCCACTGGCCCGCCCTCGTTCCCAGCAGGCCAGATCCGCGCGATATCGTTGCCAGACAGACGATAGCGCGGCACATAGGCACCATAGCCGACGATCCCCACGGGCCGGTTAGGGCGCATCAACATGGCGCGCCTTCCTCCGTCGAGCTATCCACCGGCGCGGGCTGCCGCTGCCGAGCATGGAGGCGCATGTGCCCCCGTTGGATGCCCTCGGTGGCCAACGCACGGAGTGCGGCCAGGTTTTGCACCAGGCCCACCGCGGCCAAGATCTGGGCTAGGTCGCTCGCCGTCTCGACACCCAGGATGCGCAAGGCCAGCCGGGCCAGGGGATGCGCCTGCGTGGCGCCGCCGATGAGGCCCACCGCCATGGGCATCTCGATCCGACCGACGAGCGCGCCGTCAGCGAGGCCCCAGGTCGAGAGTGGCGCATAGCGTCCCGAGCGCGCGGCATAGGCATGGGCGCCCGCTTCCAGGGCGCGCCAGTCGTTGCCCGTGGCCAGCGCTGCCGCGTCGATACCATTCATGATGCCCTTGTTGTGCGTGGCGGCGCGGTGCGCATCGACCTCGGCAAAAGCGCTCGCCTCGACGATGCGCTGGGCCACCAAGGCGCCGGGCCACTCAGCCGAGCCGAGGGCCTCGGCGGGGATACAACAGTCAGCGCGAGCCAGCCGGTCGTCGGCGAGATTGGACAGGATGCGCACCACCACGCGGCCACCGGTGAGTTGCTCGACCAGCGGCGCGATGGCTTCCATCGACGTGTTGACCGCGTTCGCCCCCATCGCGTCGCGAACATCCATGCGCACCTGAACGATGAGCATCTCACCCACCGCCGACGGCAAGGCCCGATAGTCGAGCTCGCGTGCACCGCCACCCAGCGACGAGAGGGTGGGGTGCGGGCGGTCGGCCGCGGCCAAGAGCGCAGCGCGCTCTGCCTGCAGGTTGGCGATGGCCTGAGCCATGTCGGGCACGTCTAGCACCTGGAGCTGTCCGATCATCACAGGCGCATCAGCCTCGGCATGCACACCGCCACCGGCCCGAGCCAGCAAGGCGCCGTGGCTCATGCCCGCGACCACCGAGGCTTCCTCGATGACCATGGGCACCAGCACGTCGCGCCCATTGACCACCAGGTTGGTGCCGATACTCAGCGGCAAGCCAAAGAGGCCAATGACGTTCTCGCTCAAGCGATCGGCCTCAGCGAGCGACAGGCCGGCGCCATCCAGCGCCGCCCAGTCCGCTTCGGCCAGCAGGCTAAGCTGCCTGAGGGCCTCTCGTCGTGAGCTGAGGGGTTTGCAGTGAAAACCCGCTAGTCGCGAGTTCATCGCCGCCCCCGACCATGTCCCTGAGGAATTGCACAATACATGGCCACAGCGTACCACGTCTCTGCTGTCAAAAGCTGTCAGGGACTAGCAGAGTAGTCGCACGCGCGCCGCAGCGCCTACCCGCAGAATGGCTAGACAACGGTTCGCACTCATGCTAGACTAACAGAAGCGTCAGATGGACGCGTAGGTCAGGAAGCCAGGAGGGACGAATGGACACGCAAAAGCCAATGGGGTTCTTTCAGGCTCTGTTCGACACGTCGTTCTCTGAATTGATCACTCCGAAGATCATCCGCGTCCTGTATATGATCGGCATCGTGATCGCCGGCATCGTCGCGCTGGCCTTTATCATCAGCGGCTTTGGCCGGGGTATTGGCCTGGGCATCCTGTCGTTGATCCTCTCGCCGATCCTCTTTGTGCTCTATGTGATCATGTTCCGCGTCGGCCTCGAGACGCTGATCGTGGTCTTCCAGATCGCCGAGAACACACGGCGCTAGCTACGCAGGCAGAGCGAGGGGGCGAGCCTTGAGCTCGCCCCCTTCCGTAGTGGCCACACTTGGCAGCGCTCAGGCTTCGGGGCCGCCATAGTCCTCGACCTCGGGCGCCTCTCCCTCTACCGGTCCGCTGCCTTGTTCGCTGACCTCGGCCTCTAGGGCAGCGTTGGCCTCTGCTACAAACGGAGGCTCGGGCGCGGGCGCTGGCCCAGCCTCGCCAGCCGAGGCCGCAGCCACCTGCCCGATTAGGTCAGCGATCACCAGCTGACCATAGAACCAGAAGAAAAAGACGCCCACCAGACACACGAGCGAGCCGAGTGTCCAGGCCACCGCTTGCACCACGAGGATGAGCAGCAACACCACGATATAGTCGCCCAACTGCTTGCCGATGGCGCGCAGCACGGTGCCAAAGCGAAAGAACGAGGCAAACTCGTTGGTCAAGGCCAGGTGCGCCCTGGCCATGGGATAGATGACGGCCACAAAGAGCGCCCACAGAGCAGACAAGCAAGTTACGCCGAAACAGCAAACGACGAGGGGGTTATCGCGGCCCAACGACTCATTGGCTACGCTCACGAACGAGACGATGCCGGGGATGATCGGCAGCAAGAGGATTGCGAGCGCCAGAGCCTGCCTGAGGCCCTGCACCCAGTCCTCGCCGATCTGATCCCACTCGGGCAGGCTGAGCTCTTCGCCGCGCGCGCTGCGCCGCAGCATCCGCAAGGCATATCCCGCCGTGGCTAGGTTCAGCACCGGCACGATGTTCAGCAGGCCGCCGATGAGCAGTTTCTTGGGCCATTCCTTGTCTTCGAATACGTACTCAAAAGACCGACCGATATCCATGATGGCCTCCTACGCTTGATGGAACGCCTACCTCGCTGAATACAGGGTGGATTTAGCAACATTCTAGCGGTGAATGGCTCCGACCTCAAGCAACACGCCAGCCGCAAGCCAGTGCCGTGCGAGGCCCAGCAAGACGATCTCTCCGAGTGCAGCCGAGGTGCCCAGCGCCCAATACCGCACCGCGAGCCAGCGACGTGTACCCCAGGGCCTCGCCAAGGGCGCCAGCACCAAGCCATTCGCGGCAGCCAGCATGCTCAGCGCGCAGAGGGCCAACAACAGCGTGCGCCCGACCACCCACGGGATGCTGCAGACGAGCGCTAGGCCGCCAAACGCCGCGAGCACTGGCCCGAAGAGAGCGGTAGTTCGACGCGCAATGGCGACGGACTCGGCTGTGCGCCCGAGCGCGCCCACCAGCAGGGGATAGAGACACAGCCCCAGCGCGACGCCTACGCCGATGCCGCTCAACAGGCGGAGCAGGTTGGATGGCGTGTAGAGCGACCAGCCGGCCACATCGGCGAGCGTCGAGTTGAGGCCGTCGACGAGCCACGCCAAGGCCAGCCCCGCCAGCACCCAACAGAGCGGGCTCTCTGGCAGACCAGCGCGACGGCGCGTGCCGCGCTGTGCGTAGAGTGCCAGCATCGTGAAGGCAGCGGCCACATGCAGCCCCGTGCAGCGAGCACAGAGCGGCAGCGGCACGCCCTGGACGAGGAGGCTGCGCTCGGGGAGCTGGTGGCACAACGCCCCGAGCAACTGTCGCAGGAAAGCGTCGAGCATGGGGTCAGTATAGCGCAAGTCCAGCCGGATCTGCGCTTCGTCCGCATGGTACAGGTGCTGGTCTACTCGTCGCGATGGCCGCGTTAGGGCGTGAGGCTGGCATACGCCTGGGCGCACATACACCATCCGCTTGCTTGGGCGTGGCTTTGGCTCTAGAATGAACTGTAAATCAGAGCTCGGGGGCCAGAGCATGGAGATCAGCGACGTAGCTGCCTTTGCAGATGCCGTCATCGCCAACGTAGAGCATGTCATCGTCGGCAAGAGAAACGCCATCGAGCAGGCGATCATCGCGCTGCTCTGCGAGGGACACCTGCTCATCGAGGACGTGCCCGGCGTGGGCAAGACGATGCTCGCCCGTGCGCTTGCCATCTCGTTGGGCTGCTCGTTCAAGCGCCTGCAGTGCACCCCAGACCTCTTGCCCAACGACGTCACCGGCGTATCGGTGTTCGACCAACGCACCGGCACATTCGAGTTCCGCCCGGGGCCAGCTTTTGTGAACATCCTCCTTGCCGATGAGGTCAACCGCGCCACGCCACGCACGCAATCGGCGCTACTCGAGGCCATGGGCGAATATCAGGTCAGTGTCGACGGCGAGACGCGCGCCTTGCCTCGGCCATTCCTCGTGCTGGCCACGCAGAACCCCATCGAGTTCGAAGGTACCTTCCCCTTGCCCGAGGCCCAGCTCGACCGCTTTCTCATGCGGATCAGCCTCGGCTATCCCACCGAAGACGAAGAGGAACGCATCCTGCTCAACCTACAGCGGGTACACCCCATCAACCAGGTGGGGCAGGTGGTAGATGGCTTGCTGGTGCCCCAGCTGCAGCCAGTCGTGTGGGAGGTGCATGTCGACGAGACCGTGCGACGCTATATCCTCCGCCTCGTCGGTGCCACGCGCCAGCACCCCGACCTTTCGCTGGGGGTCAGCCCGCGGGGCAGCCTGGGCCTGTATCGCGCCAGCCAGGCCCTCGCGGCAGTGCGGGGCAGGGGCTTTGTGCTGCCCGATGATGTCAAGTATCTCTTTCATGCCATCCTCGGGCACCGTGTGATCGTCAAGCCAGAGAGCGCGTTGCGCGGACGCACGGCTCAGGCCGTGCTACAGACCATCCTCGACGAGACGCCTCTCGACATTGGAGAACTGCGATGATCCCCCCTGGCGGCAGGTGCCCATGACGAACCTGCTCGTCTATGTGGTGGTGCTGTTCATCGTCGCCGCGGTGTTCCGGGTCGACTTTTTCTTTTACGTGCTCTATTTCCTGTTTGGTGTGTACCTCCTGGCCCGCATCTGGGCTGAGCAGGCGCTCAAACGGGTGAATTGTACCTTTCAATACGCCGAACGCGTCTTCCCTGGCGAACGCACCACCGTCCACTTGACGCTGACCAACACCAGCCCGCTGGTGGTGCCCTGGCTACGGCTTCACGAGAGCACGCCTGTGCAGCTCCGCTCCTCCGCTGCCTTTGAGGGCGTGCTGTCGCTGCGCCCCTTTGAGCGCCGCGAGCTCAGCTATGACCTGGACTGTCGCAATCGCGGCTACTATGTGCTCGGCCCGCTCACCGTCGAGTCGGGCGATCTCTTTGGCTTCCAGCGCTACCGGCACAGTCAAGAGACGCAGCGGGTGTTACTGGTGTATCCCCATGTCGTGCCGTTGACCAGGCTCGGCCTGCCCGCACAGTCGCCCTTTGGCAGCATTCCGGTCAAAGATCGGCTCTATGAGGACCCCACACGGCTCATCGGCGTGCGGGAATACGTGCCCGGCGACAGCATGCGCCGCATCCACTGGCGCACCAGCGCCGCCACAGGCAAACTACAGGTCAAGCGCTTTGAACCGGCCATCTCCATCGAGGGGCAGATCATCCTTGACCTGCGCCGCGACGACTATGCGCTCGCGCGGTTCTATTCGGCGAGTGAGCTGGGCATCGTCGCCGCAGCGTCGTTCGCCGCTCACCTGATCGAGGCGCGCCAGAGCGCCGGCCTGGCCTGCAACGCCCTAGACGCGATGACCGGTGAGGAAGATGTGTTCATCCTCGCGCCCGGCAGAGGGCAGCGACACCTGATGCAGATGCTCGATCTGTTGGCCCGCGTCAAGCTGACCACCAACGGCCCCTCTTTCAGCGAGACGTTGCGCCGAGCCAGCCTGGGCCTGAGCTGGGGCGCTACGGCCATCGTCATCCTGCCCGACGTGACCGAGGAGTTGTTTGGGGTGTTCTTGTGGATGAAGCAGCGTGGCTTGCACCTGACGGTGATCGTCACTGATCCGCACCAGGCTTTTAGCTCGTTCCAGGCGCGTGCGGCTCAGGTGGGCATCCATGCTCACCTGGTATGGCAAGAGCGCGACCTGGATGCGTGGCGCGAGGCGCAGGAAACATGACCGCCACTCCATCCGACAGCGAGCCGCATCTGCACCGGTCATCGCCGTGGATCCAGCCGGCGCGACGGTTGGGCGTGGCTGCCATGCTCACCTGCATCGCCATCTCCGTCACGCAGGTTATTCGGGCGGTCAATCCCGCGTGGCCGGGTGAAGTGTGGGTCGTGCTGATCTTGGTCGTCAGCCTAGAGAGTATGTTCTCGCACCAACTGCTGTTGGCGCGTGGCGCCGGCTCTCGTGACCGAGGGCGATTTCGCTTTGTCGAATGGGTGGTCATCTTGCTGGTGGTGCGGTTTGCCCTCTATATCGGCCAGCCCGAGGGCGCCCTAGCCACCGATGTCGCGGCGTGGTCCAGCGACCTGGAGCGCTTTCTGGGCGGCGGCTTTATCCCTGCGGCATTGCTCGTAGCCTGCTTCTGGGGGGCGGCGCTCTTTATGTCCGATACCTTCGCCAAGCTCGACGCCGCCGAGTACGAGCTGCATCAGGCGACATCCGAGCTCGATCGCTACCTCTGGCAGACGATGCCGCGCCATGGCCGCCAAGATCGCGCGGCGCTGCTCGCTCGCATCAACGGTTTTGTGATGATCGGCGGCCTGGTCATGATCATGCTGACGGGGTTTGCCCGCGTGAACATCGTCGAGGTGCTCACCCTGCAGAACCCTCGATCGAGCGGGCTGATCCTCAACGTGCTCGCCTACTTTGTGATCGGTCTGCTCTTGATCAGCCAGGCGCACTATGCGGCGCTCAAGGCAGGCTGGGACCTCGACCGCCTGCCTCTGTGGGATGAGATCGGCAAGCGCTGGCTCATCCTGGCGATCGGTTTCTTGCTGGCTGTGGGGCTGCTCGCAGCGCTGTTGCCCGTGGGCTACTCGGTAGGCCTCTTGGGCACCATCAGTGCGGTGGTCAACTGGGTGTGGTACATCCTGATGCAACTCCTAGGGATCATCCTCTTTATTTTTAGCTTGATCGGCAGCTTGATCGCCAGGCTCCTGACGGGCGTGGCACCCGACACAGCTCCTTCGCTCGATGCGTTCACCAACGTGCCCACGCCAGCACCGACCTCCGGAGGCGCCGGCGGCTCATGGTGGCCCTTGGTGCGATCGATCCTCTTCTGGGCGGTGTTGCTCGGCATCGTCGGCTATTCGGTGGTCAACTTTGTGCGCGATCGCTGGGGGCTATTACAGGGGCTGACGCTGCGGCGCTGGCTCTCGCGCTTGCGCGGGCTGTTTGGCCGTATGCATGGGGGCTGGCAAGAGACGACGCAGCGTCTGCGCGAGGGCCTTTTGCGCTGGCGGGCGAGCCGTGGCCAGGCCGACCAATCGGGGCCGGCGCGCTTTCTATCGATTGGGCGCCTGAGCGCGCGCGAACGGGTGCGCTATTTCTATCTCTCGACGGTGCGGCGGGCCGACGAGGCGGGTATCGGCCGGCAGCCCGCCCAGACGCCCCTCGAATACCAGGCGGTGCTGCAGACGGCCTCTCCCGAGCCCGAGAACGTCGACACTCTTACATCGGCCTTTGTCGCCGCGCGCTATAGCCCAGACGAGGTCACACGCGACGATGCCGAGCGCGCCAAGAGCGCCTGGCAGCGCATCAAGCGTGGACTGGTGCGGCGCGTGAGAGGCCGGCGCCCATGACCGACCTCTTTAGCCATGCCGGGCGCGAACAGGCTGAGAAGCAAGCCCCGCTGGCGGCGCGGATGCGCCCCCGCACCCTCGATGAGTTTGTGGGCCAAGACCACGTCTTGGGGCCGGGCCGCCTGCTCCGACGCGCTATCCAGGCCGACCAGATCTCATCAGTGGTCTTTTACGGTCCGCCGGGCACGGGCAAGACGACACTGGCCCGGGTCATTGCCAACACGACGCACTCGCAGTTTGTGACACTGAACGCCGTGCTCGATGGCGTCGCTCAGGTGCGCGAGGTGGTCAAGGCTGCCCAAGAGACACGCGACCTCTATGGCCGCCGCACTATCCTCTTTGTCGATGAGGTGCACCGCTGGAACAAGGCGCAGCAAGATGCGCTGCTGCCCTGGGTCGAGAACGGCACGATCATCATGGTGGGCGCCACCACCGAGAACCCGTGGTTCTCGGTCAACCGCGCGCTGCTCAGCCGCAGCCGCGTCTTTCAGCTCACCCCCTTGACCGAGGATGACCTACGCAAGATCGCGATGGCGGCCATTACGGACAAAGAACGAGGCTACGGCGAACTGTCGATCCAGCTCGATGAGGATGCCCTCGACCACCTAGTGCACGTGGCTAATGGCGACGCCCGTTCGTTGCTCAACGCCATCGAGTTGGCCGTCGAGACGACGTCACCCGACCCCGATGGCACGATCCACGTGACGCTGGCCGTCGCCGAAGAGTCCATCCAGCAGCGCGCCGTGCTCTATGACCGCGAAGGCGACTATCACTTTGACACCATCAGCGCCTTTATCAAGTCGCTGCGCGGCTCAGACCCCGACGCCGCGCTGTACTGGCTGGCCAAGATGGTCTATGCCGGTGAAGAACCGCGCTTTATCTTTCGCCGCATGCTCATCCTGGCCTGCGAGGATGTCGGCCTGGCTGACCCACAGGCGCTCGTGTATGTGCAGGCGGCCGCCGAGGCGTTTGAGCAGGTGGGCTTGCCCGAGGGCCAGTTTCACCTGGCCTCGGCCGCACTCTACTTGGCGACCTGCCCCAAGTCGAACTCGGTGATGGGCTACTTTGACGCCTTTGAGACGGTCAAGTCAGAGCACCTCGATGAAGTGCCCCGCCACCTCAAGGACGCCAGCCGTGACCAAGAGGGCTTTGGCCATGGCGAGGGTTATCTCTATCCTCACGCCTATCGCGATCACTGGGTAGCGCAGCAATACCTCCCCGATGCGCTACAGGGCAAGGTGTTCTACCACCCCAGCAGCATCGGCCATGAGCGCACGATCCAAGAAGAGGTGGCGCGTCGGCGCGAGGCACAGCTCGAGGCCATGGCTACCGGCACCTCGTCGACCGACGTGCTGACCTACACACCGGCCAACTCGGCGCAAGACCGCTGGCTGGCGCGCACGATCGACAACGCGGCGCGCGACCTCGCTACCGTGCGCGACGAGATCATGAGCCGCGCGGCCATCTTGCGCCATGACCGCGTGCTCGATCTGAACGCCAGTTCGGGGCTGCTCACCTGGGAGGCGCTGCGTCGCGCGCCCGAGGGAGGCGTGTGGGCGCAGACCACCGATGCCGAGGCGGCGCAAGCACTGGCGCAGATCGCCGAGCGGCTGCCCGAGATCGAGCGGCCGATCATCTTGCCCGTGCCCGTGCCCCAGCTCGCCGCCTTCCTGGCTGAGCGAGAGGGCGATCTGCGCCTGGACGTGCTGATCGGGCGCAATGCCTTCCTGGCCCTGCCCGACAAGCCCGCGGCTATCGCCTCGTTAGGCCCGCTGTTGGCTGCCCAATGCCGCGTGTCCTTTTGCGAGACGGCCGCCTATCTCGGCCAGCGCCTCTATGCCCTCTGCGACACCGCCGCGCTCGGTCGAGAGCTGCGTGAGAGGCTGGAGCGCGCCGAAGAGGCGATCTATGCGGCAGAGGACGATCCGCTGGTCAATTGGCGGCCGCCTATCCTGGCCGACGCGTTGACCCAGCTGGGCATCGCTGTGCACGTCGAGGAGCGCGTGCTCGAGAGCGAGCGCCTGATTACACCGCAGCAGGTGCAGCGTTGGTTCAGCATCGAGCAGGGGGCCAAGCCCAGCTATGGCCAGCATCTGGCGGCGCTGCTCTCGCCCGACGAGGTCGCGCGCGTGCAGACGCTCTATCGGCGCGAACTCGCCGGCAAGACGGTGCGTTGGGCCTGGCACGCCGTGTTCATCTGGGGGCAGCGTTGAGCGCGGCTTTGACCGTCAACGGCCGACCCGCTAGAATGCAGCCCACACGCAGGATAATGTGGAGTGAGCCTTGTTCATCCCTGATCCATTCATGTCGATCGTCGCCGTAGCGGCGCTCGTACTGGCGTTGGTGGCCCTGGCCATCGGCATCGTCGCCCTCCGACGCCAAAGCCGGCTCAACGCCCAATACGGTCGGCTATTCTGCGCCGACGACGCAGGCTCGGTGCACGATGCGCTGGCGGCCTACGCCGCACAGGTAGCCGCTACGGTCGAGGGCGCACAGAGCGACCGAGCGCAGCTCGCCACACTGACGGCCCAGGCGGCGCGTTGTCTA
The DNA here is from genome assembly GCA_039680625.1 of Anaerolineales bacterium. Lineage (GTDB taxonomy): Bacteria > Chloroflexota > Anaerolineae > UBA1429 > UBA1429 > JAAYDS01. The sequence continues at coordinate 17,647 of JBDKSN010000090.1, forward strand.
CAGCATACTGGGCTGGTGCGCTTCAATCCCTTCGCGGATACCGGTGGCGACCAATCGTTCGCCCTGGCCCTGGCCGATGCGCAGGGGAATGGCTTGATCCTGAGCAGCCTGCACACCCGTGGCCTGACGCGCGTCTACGCCAAGCCACTCGTTGGCTGGTCGTCCACCTATCCCCTCACCGACGAAGAGAACCAAGCCATCCAGCAGGCGCAGACCAACCGCGCACTTGGCTCAGAGGCCGAGTAAGCAGAGTGCATTGGCGAGAAAGGTGGCAGCGATGGCATTCGGAAAAAAGAGCCAGGCTCCCGGAGCCGCCCTGGGCAAGATCGATAACGTACTCGGCGCAGAGACACGTTTCAAGGGCAACATCATTGCTGACGGCAATATCCGCATCGATGGGCTCTACGAGGGGCGCATCGAGACCGCCGGCAACGTCATCATCGGCCCAGAGGCGCGCGTCTTGGCCGACATCGTCGCCACCGTGGTGCAGGTCTGGGGCGCAGTCCAGGGCAATGTGATGACGCGCGGCCGGCTCGAGATCCTGCCGACGGGCCGCGTGTTCGGCAACCTACGCGTAGCGTCGCTGCTCATCGACGAAGGCGGCATCTTTCGCGGCGAGTGCATCATGGGCGCCGACGAAGAGCAGTCTCGCGGCGAGCCCGAGTCTGGGGCCTAGCCCACGGCGCAGGCAGGAGCAGAGATGAGAGCAGTATTTGTCAACTCCGAGACCTTGCTGCGCGGCAGCCATCAGTTGGCTGAAGAGAGCGCTGAGGCTCCCCGTCTGGTGCCCGCCACGCTCGAGGCCGTGCGCCAATTGGGCAGCGGCGAGACCATGATCGTCGTCTATGGCTGCCACCCCGGCGCCGAAGAGGCGCTGCCCTCATCGCTCCAGGCCCTCATCTCCCAGATTCAGAGCGCCGCTGGGCGGGTCGATATCGCCGCCGTATGCACGCACAGCGATGCTCCCTCGTGCCGCTGCTGGAACGACTCTCCCGGCATCATCTGGGCAGCGGCGACCCCGTTTGGGCTCGATCTGCCCAGCTCGTACTTGGTGGGCGACACCGTCGAAGACATCCTCACCGCCAAGGCGGCGGGAGTGCGCCCCATCTTGGTGCTGGGTGAGCGCTCGATCGAAGAGGTGCTCGGCAACGTCGACCTGCAGAAGGACTTTGGCTTTGCCCCCAACCTCTCTCGGGCCGCCGAGTTCATCGCTGTCGAGCAGGATACGGCATCGGCGCTGGGCAGGCCGCGGTCAGACGCGCCCGAGATCCCCATCGAATATGGCCTCGGAGTGATCAATGGGGCGCTGCCACAACTGACCGCCATCTCCGACACTGCACGGCAGAGCCAACAGCGGCACTCGGGCACTCGCGTGCAGCTCAGCGATATCACCCGCTGGCTCGTCTTGCTCACCGTGGGGGGGTTGGGCCTCAGCCTGGGCATTGCCTATCTGCTCACGCACCTCTACCGCGTTCAGGCCTTCCCGTCCTACATGTACTATCTCACGCTCCAGTTCATCGATCGCCGGGTGCGCGGCGTCATCTTTATGGCCTTTGGGCTGCTCTTCATCTATCTGGCTGTGCACAGCGTCGTCCGATCGACGGGTCGGACTAGGGGGCGAGCCAAGAACAAGCCCCCGACGCGCTAGCCTCACGGGCGGCCTAGGGCGCTAACTATGCAGAGAGAGCACCATCTCGTCGAGGACGCGCAGCATACGAAAGCCATACTGCGCAAAAGCATCGCTCGCCTCGGGGTGGGCCAGCGACACATGGGCACGTAGAGGAGAGCGGCCCAAGGGATACTGGGCCAGCAATGCGCCGATCAGCCTGCTTTCCCAGGCGCCGCGGCATTCGGGCCGCACCAGCAGTTCGATCTCAGCAGGCTGCCGGGCCGCCTCAGCCCGCACATGGCCCCAAGCTAACAGGCGCCGCCTGTTGAATGCCGCGCACTGATACTCGCCTCTCGCCGGATCGGGCAGGGCGAGCTGCATCAACTGGTGCGCAAGGCTGCGCCGATACTCTGCCAGGGCGTAAGGTCGCGCAGCGAGGCGCTCGGGGGGCAGAGCTACGCGGGCCAGCTCGAGCACCTGCCGGTTCGACCACCAGAGCAGGGAGCGCACCGTCCTGTCTTGGCCGATGACGACGGGGCGCCTCTCCGGTGCGAGGCCTAGCTCGAGCACGGTGTCATAGCGGGCAAAACCTCGGTGCTCATAGAGGGTGTGGGCCACCAGGTTGTCGCTGCGCACCTGCAGATACACGCGCTGGCCGCCTGCAGCACGGATCTCGTCGAGGGCCGCATCGCACAGCTGCCCAGCGATGCCCCGGCCGCGATACTCGGGATAGACCGCCACGTTGCTGATCTGCCACTCGCCACGGCCCCGTTCGCGCGAGTAGCTCACGTTGCCGATGATGCGCTGCTCCTCGACCCAGACCAGGCCGCTATACAACGGCCATCGCGCCGTAGCCAGGTTCAACCAGCGCCCCAACGTCGCCCATTGCCGCAAGTCTTCGACCATGCGGTTGCCTGTGCGGGCGAGTTCGTCGCCAAAGGCGACTTGGATCAGGTCGGCAAGCTCGGCCAGATCGGTCTGCGCGTTGAAAGGCCGAATGTGCGCGTTGGTTGGCTGACTCTGTGGCATGCTTCCCGTCACCTGAGGCTGGGCTGCATCCGCTGGGGATCATAGGGCGACATTCTACGAGGATCGCCCCGAGCCAGCAACACGGTATCAAGGCCCGACGGTGACCACACCCAAACGCAGATCTCGGCTCAAGCTGGGGAGCGGGCCTCGCCGCAGGCCGAGATAGCGGTCGGTGGTGCGGTCGTAGACCAACAGGTGCAGGCTGTACGTGCCGGGCTCCGCCGGCGCCGCGATGGGCGCTAGCGTCGAGACACCTTCCATCGTGGCCACAGCAGAGCTCACCGTGCCCGGGCCGAGCAGGGGCAGGGTGTTGGCGGTGCGCGTATGGCCATCGGCCGACTGCCAGGTCAAGGTGACATCCAGGTCATGCGGATCGGTGGTCTGCCAGCGCCAGGTGAGGCCAGCGGCCATTGCCTGGCTCGGCGAAGCCTCTGGGGGCAGGCCCGCCACCTCATCCAGCACCACGGCTCGCCCCAGAGCGCCCCAACGCGGCGCCCAGGCTGCCGCCAAGGGTGCTCGCCAACGCGCCCGCGCCCGGTCAGGCGGCCCCACGACGACCTGGGCGAGGGAGAAATAGTCCATCGTAGTGCCGTCGGCCAGCACGATCGGCCAGCTCTCGCCGGTCTGCCCATCGTACACCCACAGCTGCAGTGTATAATTCGCCGGGGGCAGCCCGCGAGGCACCGGCAGAGAGGCCGTGTGCGTCACCGAGGCGTCGCTCGGCCAGCCATCCGAGTGGTGCTCCTCACTGGGCCTCAGGTCGCGCTGGGCCCAGACCAGGCCCTCGCGTACCAGCCGCAGCGAGAGCTTGAGGTCGGGGGTGGGCGCATCGAGCACCCAGGTGAGCCTGGCCGCGACCGACTCGCCGGAGGCCACCTCAAGCGCCACAGCCTCTTCACCGAGGGTGGTCAGTGGCACCTGCTGTTGCTGAGCAGTGAGGCCGCTGGCCTGCACCAATCGCGCCGGCCCCGCCGTGGCCAGGGTTTCGCCAGGCGTCGCGCTCGCTTGCCGGAACGGATCGGCCACATCGTAGAGGCTCACCGACAC
>JBDKSN010000091.1:0-38018 GCA_039680625.1 Anaerolineales bacterium
GCTATCTGCTCGCCACCTATGGCTATCCGCGCGCCTTTGCCTACAACTTTGGCCTCTGCTTTATCTTTCAAATCCTCTCGTATACCAGCCTCATGTTCACTCGCGAGCCACCCCGCGAGCCCGAGTACGCGCCGTTATCGGCCAAGGAGTACTGGCGGCGTCTGCCGTTGGTGCTCAAGCGCAACCCGAACTTTACGCGATATTTGGGGGCGCGCTCGCTGATCGTGATGGGCACTATGGCGGGCAGCTTCTATGTAATCTATGCGCAATCTCGCTTTGGCGTACCCGACGAGTTCGCCGCCGAGCTGACGATGGCAGCGTTGCTGACTCAGGCGATCTGTACGCCGTTGCTGGGGGTTGTGGCCGACCGCAAGGGGCTGAAACGGATGCTCGAGCTGGCGACGGTGCTGCAACTACTGGCGATGGGGTTGGTGCTGATCTCGCCAACACAGGCCTGGCTATATGTGGTGTTCGCCCTGGTGTATGCGGGCATGGCGGGGAGGCTGATCACCAGCATGGGCATGTCGATGGAGTTCAGCGCGCCCGAGGACGTGCCCACGTTCACCGCGCTCGAGAGCACGATCATCGCCGTGCCGACGATGCTGGCGCCGCTGTTGGGGGGCTGGCTGGTGGATCACGCCGGGCTGAGCCGGCCCATCGCCGGGGCCTCGGTGGAAGTGACGGGGTACCAGATCATGTTCATCGTAGCCGCACTGTTCACGATCGCGGGCTATGTCGCTCTGCGCTGGTTCGTCAGAGAGCCGCGGCACGAGGCCCCTGGCGTGGGCATCGGCGCTGCCGAGTGACGGTCTAGCCCAGCGAGCGCCGTAGCTCGGCAGCCAGTGCGCTAAAGCGCGGGCTGGTGAGCAGGTCGAGGCTGCGCGGCCGGGGCAGGTCGACGATGATCTCCTCTTTGAGCCGGCCAGGCCGAGACGTCATGGGGATGACGCGGTCGCACAGGATCACAGCCTCCTGAATGTCGTGCGTAACGATGATCACCGTTTTGCGCCGAGCCTGCCAGATGCGCAGCAGCTCGGCGTTCATCTTCTCGCGGGTGAGGGCATCGAGCGCGCCAAAGGGCTCGTCGAGCAGCAAGACAGCGGGGTCGTAGACCAAGGCGCGTGCCAGGGCTACGCGTTGTTGCATGCCCCCCGAGAGGTCGCGGGGCTGCGCGTCGCAAAAGTCGGCCAGCCCGACCAGCTCCAGCAGTGCGCGACCGCGCTCGCGCGCCTCGGCGAGGGGCACGCCGGCCAGTTCGAGGGGTAGGGTGACGTTGCGCAAGGCGTTGCGCCAGGGCATGAGGTTGGCCTTTTGAAATACAAAGCCGATCTTGCGCTGCGGGCCGCGCAGCGGTTGCCCCTCAAAGAGCACTTCGCCCGCACTGGGCGGCATGAGGCCGCCCAGTACGCGTAACAGGGTCGACTTGCCACACCCCGACGGCCCGATCAAGCCCACGAACTCGTTGGGCATCACGGTGAGCGTGGCCTCGGCCACGGCCTCGAGCTGGCTGTTGGCCGAGGAGAAGGTGACCTGCACCCCTTGGGCGGTCAGCACGGGCTGATCTGGAACCACAGTGCTCACGGGATGAACTCGTTGCTGTAGAGATCAGTGGGTTCGATCTCGCCCACCAGACCCAGACGCTGCATCAGCGCCACCGACTCGGCCCACATAGCTGGGTCGCTATAGCCCAAGCGGTCGGCCTGCCAGAAGCGGATGCATTCGTCGAGCACGGCCCGCTGCAGGGCGGCCGTCTCGTCGTCCATCTCGGGGATGTTCTTGCGCACGATGTCAAAGGCCTCATCGGGATGTTCGTTGGTGTAGGCGAGCCCCTTGAGGAACGCCGTCACCACGCCGCGCACCTCTTCGGGGCGGTCGGCGATGACCTGATCGCTGGTGATGATCCCGTTCGAGACGAGGCCCGTGTATTCGTCGAGATAGAACACATTGATCTTGGTGCCTGCTGTGGCCAACTGCACGGGTTCGTTCATGGCGTAGCACACCGCGGCATCGACGCGCTTCTCGGTCAGGCTGGCCATCTGCGTGTAGCCGATGGCCTGTAGGTTCACCGAGGTGCTATCGAGGCCCACCTCTTCGGCAAAGGCCAGCCAGCCGATGTAGCTGGCGCCCGAAAGCACGGGCACGCCCACCGTCTTGCCGACGAGGTCAGCGGGCGTCTCGATGCCAGCCTCGGCCAGCGAGACGACGCATACGGGGAAGCGTCGATACCAGTTGGCCACATAGCGCACCGGTAGGCCGTTGGCTCGGGCCAACACTACCTGGTCTCCTGAGGCGATGGCATAGTTGAGATCGCCCGCACCCACGCGCTGCAACAGGTCGGTCTCAGAGCCATAGTCCAACATCACATCGAGGCCGGCTTCGGCAAAATAGCCCTTCTCTAGGGCGACATAGACTGGCGCAAACTGCACATTGGGCACGAAACCCATGGCGATGGTCACTGCTTGTGGCGAGCTCTGCTGGCAACCGACCAGGGCAGGGGCCAACACTAGGGTGACGATCAGCAAGAACAGCCATCTTCGATGCATCTCTCTCTTCGCCTCACCAGGTAGTATGATCGCGCGGCTCTTGCCAGCGCAGAACAAAAGACTCGAGCAGCGCCACGACGCCGTAGAGCGCTAGGGCGATAGCCATCAGCGTGAATAGGGCCACGAACATGAGCGGCGTGTCGAACAAGCCCCGCGCCAGGTTCACCAGAAAGCCAAGGCCCCGGTCAGAGCTGACGAACTCGCTGACCACCGCGCCGATGACCGACAGGGTGGCGCCCACTTTGAGGCCGCCGAACAACACGGGCAGCGAAGCGGGCAGCTCGAGGTAGCGCACCACTTGCCAGGGCGTGGCCTCTAGTGAACGCAGCAGATCGCGCAACTCGCGATCGACGCCGCGCACCCCCACGATCGTGTTCACCAGCACAGGGAAAAAGAGGGTCAATGCGCAGACGAGCACCTTGGACAGGCTGCCCGGCCCAAACCAGATGACGAGCAGCGGCGCGAGCGCGACGATGGGGATGGCTTGCGAGGCCACTAGATAGGGCGAGAGGATGCTTTCGAGTAGGGGCGATTTGGCCAGGGCATAGCCGAGCAAGATCGCGACCGAGAGCCCCAAGGCCAGGCCCCCCAGCACCTCGCGCAGGGTCACGAGCGTGTGCCAGAGCAGGGTGCCATCGCGCACCGTCTCGACAAAGCGCAGCCAAACGCGCCCGGGGGTGGGCAGCAAGAACGGGGGATAATCGCCTAAAACGACGATGAGCTGCCAGATGCCCAACACCAAGAGCAGGATCAGCGGCGTCAACACGCGGACCCAGGTCTGGCTGGTGGGCTGTCTTTCACGCAGATTCGAATCGCGATCAAGCATAGAAAACGCCCCGTATGCAGTGCATCGGGGCAACGCGGCTAGCGCCAGCGCCTTCTTCCATCCGGACTGAACCGTCGGCCCCGGCTTTTCACCGGGTCTGCCATTCCTGGCTCGCGGGCTCGATGGTCAATGCCATCATACCGCCGGTAGGGATCGACCTGCGTCTTACCCTGCCCCGAAGGCTGAACTGATTTGCCTGCATCATAGCCCATTCCATGGCGGCGGTCAAGCTGACCATTGCCACTAGGCGCAGAGACGGCACACGCTTTGACCCACGCCCTGGCCTGGCCTAACATGGCTGCAGATATCTGCTGGGGGTTCGCGTGAAGCGTGCAATCGTCCTTTGTATAGCCCTGGTAGCCCTGCTGATGCTGGCGATGCCGGTTCTGGCGGCGCCACAGCCTTCGTCGGCGGCCCTCGAGTTCTCTTTGACGAGGTATCTGCTGGCCTGGTTGTGGCCCGTGGGCGTGGCGTTGGTGTTGGTGGGCATATCGGAGGGGTGGTCGATCAACGACGTAGCGGCCATGTTGCCCCTCGCCCTGGCGCTGGCCGTGCTCTGCGAGCTGCTCTGCGGCTATGCCCTGCACTATGGCGGGGCGGCCCTGGGTGCGGAGTGGGAGCCATTTGGACCTGGTTGGGGGCTACTGGGGAGCGCCGGCTGGCTGGTCTCGGCAGACGCGGTGACGGCCGAGTTGCTGTACGATCTGCCGCGGTTGACGGTGGCCTTGCTGGCGCCGCTCGTGGTCTTGCGCGGGCGTGGCAGGCCCTGGCTGCGCTATACAGTGGCCATGGCCTGTGGCTTGGTGCTCGCTCCGGTGGCGGGCAATTGGGTCGATGGCGGTGGCTGGCTACAGAACCTGGGCGCTGGCCTGGTCGATGTGGGCTTGGTCAGCCTGCCGTTGGTGGCCACGCTGGCCACTCTGGGCGTGAGCCTGGCTTTGGCACGGCCTGAGGGCCTCCCCGCCGATGACGAGCTGCGCCCTGCCTTCTTGCCACTGCACGTGCTCTTGGGCAGCATGTTGGCCTGGGTGGGCTGGCTGGCGTTGATCGGGCAGGGTGAGGGCAGTATGGCGGGAGCGGCGGCCGCGCTCTGTGCAGTGGCGGGAGCGCTGCTGCTGAGCGCGTTCTACAGCTGGCTCATCGACGGCCTGCTCGATCCCGGCCTGATGGGCCGCGGCTTGTTGGCCGGCCTGGTGATGACCGGTGCGATGCCCGCCGATGGGCTGGCGCTGCCGACGGCCTTTGTCTTGGGCGCTCTGGGCGGGCTGGCCCTCGCTCCCCTGATGCACGTATTCGACCGCTCGCTGCGCTTGCGCGAGCAGAGCGGCCTCTTGGCCATCTTTGGCGTGCTGGGCGCCGTGGCGTTGTTGGTCCCCGGGCTGGTGGGCAGCAGCGGGATTTTGGCTGGACCTGGTCAGCTCTATGTGCAGCTGGTCGGCCTGGCTGCCCTGGTAGTTTGGGGTGGTGGCGTGCCCTGGGCGCTGACCACACTGTTTGTCGCAGCGGCAGCCTGGCCCGGCTTGGTCCGGGCGCGGGTGGCTCGTGAGCAGGCCGCGCTAGAGGATGAGCCGCCGATCAGCGAAACGCCAGCTGATGACTCCTCGGCCGACCAGTCCTCGACGCCTAGTGGGGTGTAGCGCCGCTCAGCGCGGCAAGGTGTAGGTCGGTGTAGAGTGGCCCTTGAGGGCGCAGGTCACTGCGCACCACAGCCACGGCGCGCGCCACCATGGTTCGAGGCTCTAGCTGGTAGCTCATTGCGGCCTGACCGAGCGCCGCAACCTGATCACGCGGCGCTCGCTCGTTGACGCGCGCCAGTGTCAGATGCGGGCGGAAGGGGCGCGACTCGCGCGCATAACCCAGCGAAGAGAGCGCCAGGTCGAGCTGCTCTGCCAGCCGTTGGAGCTGCCCGCTAGGCTCGGTGATGCCCGCCCACACGATGCGCGGCTGTCGTTCGTGGGGAAAGCAGCCCAGCTCGCTCAAGGTGAGCGTCAATGGGCCATAGTTGTCCGCGACGGTGTCGACCGTGGCATAGATCTCGGGGAGCCTGGCACCGTCGACGTCGCCCAGGAACTTGACCGTTAGGTGCAGGTTTGCGGGCGACACCCAGCGGCCCGCGGGGCCACCCGTTGTCGCGCGCAGGGCCTCTTGTGTCCGGCGCAACTCTGCAAGGATCTCGGGGGTCAGATGGATGGCGATGAAGGTGCGGATCATGCTCATGGTTGCTCTCCGTCTGGGCAAGACCACTGGAAGAGGCGTGCAGCATTGCCGCCCAGCAGGGCGGCCTCGACCTCTGGCGGCAGGCCCAAGGCCTGTACTTGGTTCAAAGCGCGCCGTTGGGTGACGAGGGGATAGTCGCTACCCCACAAGACGCGCTCGGGCGCCCAAGACAGCGCGTGGGCATAGATCGTATCCGCGTACAGGTAGAGAGAGGCGGCTGCATCATAGTACACGCGCTCACAGGCGGCCCGCACCTCGGGCATCAGCTCATAGAAACAGAGGCCGCCCCCCCAATGAGCCAGGATGATGTCGTTCTGCGGGTGCCGTTGAATCAGGCGCAACGCCTCAGCCGGGCCATATGGCCCCTTGCCGGGGTAGGCGTGCCCTAGCGGTTCGTTGACGTGGAGTAGCACCGGCACGCCCGCCTCGCTGGCCAGGTCCAACAGGGCATCGAGGCCAGGGGCGTCGAGATCATAGCCCTGACCGGCGGGCATGAGCTCGCCCACGCCGCGAGCGCCAGCAGCCAGGCAGCGGCTCGCTTCGCGCAGGCCCGCGGGGGCCGCCGGGTTGGTGACGACCAGCGGGATCAGCCGCCCACGCGACTCGGCGGCGCTGGCGAGCGTATAGTCGTTGCTGCACTGACAGAGGGCAACGTCGCGAAAAGCAAAGCCAAAGGCGACGGCGCCATCGAGGTGGCTGCTGGCCAGCGAGGCGTGGAGCTCGTCTGCCGAGGCCAGGCGCGAACGCGGGTTGGCATAGAGTGCGCCAAAGTGCGCGTCGCGCGCGAGCAGCTGCTCGCGGATGGCGATCAACTCAGGAGGCAGGATATGTGTGTGGGCATCGAGCAATGGCATACCTTCATTCTCTGGCCGGGCAACTGGGCTGTCAAACCTAGACAGCTGGCTCGGCAGAGGGTATTCTAGCCTTATGCAAGCTTGGCTGATCTATAACCCCGTCGCGGGTCATCGCGACGTCGAACCCGAGCTGCTCAAAGCGCAGGAATATCTGCAGGCGCAGGGCTGGCAGGTCAGGCTCTGCCGCACCGAGGGCGCCGGTCACGCCGCGCAACTGTCGCGCGAGGCGCGCGATGCGGGTGTGCAGGTGGCCGTAGCCGTGGGGGGCGATGGCACCATCGGCCAGGTCGTCGATGGGCTGGTCAACAGCAATACTCGCCTGGGCGTCATTCCAGCGGGCACGGGCAACGTGTGGGCGCGTATGGTGGGCATCCCCGTGTGGGGGCCTAGCAATCGCAATGGCATCGTCGATGCCGCCCGAGTGTTGGTCGAGGGCGTCACCCGGCGCGTCGATGTGGGCTGGGTCGATGGGCGGCATTTCCTGTTGTGGGCAGGGCTCGGGTTCGACGCGCAGGTGGCCCAAGAGGTCGAGCCCCATCGCGAAGTGCGCCGCACCCTGGGCAACATGACCTATATCGTCGCGGGTTTGGCGCAGGGCCTGGTGATGCGCGGCGAGCGCACCACTGTCATCGTCGATGGGCGCATCTATCGCCAGCGGCTGCTCATGCTCCTCGTCTCGAACGCGCAGCTCTATGGCCCGCTCTTGGCTATGGCGCCAGAAGCCAAGCTCGACGACGGCCTGCTCGATGTGTACCTCTTCAAGGGCACCAACACCTTTGACACCCTTCGCCATCTGACCAGCGTGCTGACCGGCACGCAGTCGATGGATCCCCAGATCGAGTACTACCAGGCGCGGCACGTGAGTGTGATCACCGAGCACCCCTGGCCGGTGCACGTGGATGGTGACCCCTTTGGCAACACGCCGGTCAATATCGAGGTGATCCCTCGATCATTGCAGGTGATCGTGCCGCGGTGGGCGCCGAACGACCTGTTTCAAGAAGGCGGTTTTGAGTCGCGGCGGTCGCCGACGCTGGTAGGCCGTGTCACCGCGCAATTGCACAGCCTGACCGAGCGTTGGCAGGAGGAGCGTCGCCGGCTAGAGCGGCGCGAACGCGAGCGTCTTGCCGCGTTCCAGGCCGAGCGGCATCCGCCGAGTGAGACCCGTGCGGAGGATGCGGCGTCGCCAGAGCCTCGGCCCTGACGACGAGGTTGCCATGCGGCGCTGAGGTGCTCGCTGCTAGTTTACTGAGCTGTAAGCGAATCGAGGAAAAGATACTGTAACAGGAATTAGACATTCGTCCATTGCGACTTGTATGTGCGTCAAGAGATGTTTGGTGGTTTCCTCTTGCGCCATTTGATGAGATACAAGTAACACACTAAGCTAGACAAACAACGTCAAGGTGGAAATGCTGTGGGAAATGGTCTTCCTCACAGGAGGATGCGAAATGAAGCGCGCCGTAATCTTGGTACTCTTGATGCTTGCTAGTCTGCTGGTTGCTTGTCAGCCAAGTGATTCGCCAGAGAAAGCAGCGAGGGAATGGGTTGAGGCCTCGCTGAACTACGATGGCAACAAGATGGCTCAACGAACCTGTACTGCTCTACAAGAGGAACTACAAAACCAAGCTCTGCTACTTTCGGCTTTTGCTGCCTTAGGTCAAATGTACACGGGCCAGCAGACGCAAGGCGACATCTCAGAGTTGCATTTCGAGACGCTCAACAGGAGCGGTGATACTGCTCAAGTTCGGGTTACTGGTGAAATCCATGTTGCAGTACTTGCATTTTCCCAGGCAGAGCAAGTGGACGAGACGTGGCGGATGATTCGGGAAGATGGAAAATGGAAGTGGTGTGGGCTCGCGGATATCCCAATACAGTAGGGAGAGTACATAACGTGTTCGATCAGTTTTCTCTCGCTATACTTATTGCGAGGCAGAACGGAGCTTTGGCACAGTGCGCCGGCGGCGGCTATAATCCCCTAGGTCAACTCGCCCGTGAGGCAGTGAACAAGTATGGTGTTTCAACCTGACCGACGCGCAGGCATCGCGTCGAGCCTAATCATCCTCTTGGTCATCCTGAGCATCCAAGCGTTGGTGCTGATCGATATCTTTGGGCAGCGCCTGGGGCCTGGGCAGTATCTGACCGCAGTGCTGTTTCTGCTCACGCTGCCCGTGCTGGCGTTGTGGGCCTATTGGTTCTACCAACTGTGCACCCTGTCGTACCTGTTGAGCCGCGATGCGCTGACCATCCGCTGTGGCTGGTTCGAGCGCGTCGTCCCCCTGCGCCTAGTCGAGCGTTGTGTAGAGGGCAGCGAGGTGGCCGCCGATGCGCACTTGCACGGCGTGAGCTGGCCCGGCTTTGTTCGCGGGCACATGCACCTACGCGGTCTGGGTCGGGTGCGTGTGTATAGCACTGCCCCGCTCGGACAGCAGCTCATCGTCGTCTGCAACCGCGCCGCTGAAGGCGACCTTGCCGACGAAGAGCTGGATCTGACCGTGTCCATCTCGCCGCGCGACCAAGAGCTGTTCCTCAAGACCTTGCAGGCCAGGCGAGATATGGGGCCATTGCACAACGTCGAGCCTGGGCTTGTGTGGCGCGGTGTGGCTGCCTGGCCCGTCTGGCGCGACCGGCTCTTTTGGACGCTGGCGTTGTCTGCTCTCGTCCTCGGCGTAGCGCTCTATGGGCTACTGGCTCTGCGCTATCGCGCGCTGCCCACGCGCTTGCCGCTGCATTTCGGGCGCGACCAGCTAGCCGACCGCATCGGCCTCAAGCAAGAGTTGCTGATCGTGCCGGCCATCGGCTCGCTCGTCACGCTGGTCAACGGCGTCCTGGCGATCGTGGTGCACCGCCACGAGCGGCTGGCTGCGTTGTTGCTGAGCAGCGGCTCGCTCGGCATCGTCGCTCTTTCGTGGGTGGCCCTGGTGGGCCTCATCTACTGATGGCGCCTGCGTTGGTCGCCTGGCTATGGGGGCTCGGGCTTGGCCTGCTGGTCGGCCTAGCCACCTTGTTGGGCAATGTGGCCACGCGGAGCGGCGCCCTAACCCTGGCCATCCTCACGGGTCTCGTCGCCGGGTTGGGTGGCTGGGAGTGGGGCGTAGTCCTCGTGGCGTTTGACGCCTGCCTGTTCGTTACCGTGCGCTATCGCCGCGTTGTCAAGGCCAGCATCGAGACTGTGGGTCGCGAGCCACGCCTCGGCTGGGCGGGAGCGCTTGCCCGCCTCGGTTGGGCGGCGATCCTCGCAACTCTTTACGGCCGTTCGGACAGCGCTCTTGGCTATGCAGCCTTTGTGGGCGCGGTGGCCGCTTCAGCGGCCGATCTCGCCGCCACGCAACTGGGCGTGTTGAGCGCCCAGCGCCCCCGGCTAGTGACCACCTGGCGTCCAGCTTTGCCGGGGACGCCCGGCGCTATCTCGACGCTCGGTACCATTGCCGCGGTGGGCGCCTCTTGGCTCATCGGCCTGGTGGCCTTGAGTGCGCAGGCATTGTCGAGCTGGCTGGCGCAGTCTCCCGCAGCGCCGCTCTGGGCGTGGCTGCCCGTGGCCGCGTTGGCCGGCGGCATGGCCGGCACCGTGCTCGACAGCCTTCTCGCCGCTACGGGGCAGCGGGTCTACTATGATCCGCGCCGCGAGCAACCCAGCGAGTGCGATGTCGACAGCACGGGCGCGCCCAACGAGCCTGTTCGTGGCTGGGCCTGGCTCACGAGCGAGGCCATCGATTTGGTGAGCACTGCTGTGGGCGCGGCGGCCACCTGCGCGGTGGCGACGTGGCTTGCACATTCCCTGGGTCACTGGTAGAATCTCGCCCATCGGCGAGACTGACTCGACAATCCGTCGTGCACGAGGAGGGGTCGGAATGGGTTACAAAGAGACCATTTATCAGGGCATCCTAGAGGGCGACCGCAATGCAGTCGTCTCGGCGACCACCGCGGCCCTGGCAGACCACATGCCCGCTGGTGAGATCCTGAACGAGGCGATGATTCCGGCGATGGCCGAGGTCGGGCGTCTGTTCGAGATCAACGAGTATTATGTGCCCGAGCTGCTCATCGCCGCGCGTGCGATGCAGGCGGGCCTCGACCTGCTCAAGCCCAAGCTCGTCACCGAGGGCGTCGAGCCGAAGGGCAAGGTTGTTGTCGGCACCGTCAAGGGCGACCTGCACGACATCGGTAAGAACCTCGTGGCGATCATGGTCGAGGGCGCGGGCTATGAGGTCATCGACCTCGGCGTCGACGTCTCGCCAGAAAAGTTCGTCCAGACGGCGATCGAGAATGGCGCCGATGTGATCGGTATGTCCGCCCTCTTGACCACTACCATGCCCAGCATGAGGGCCACGATCGAGGCGCTCAAAGAATCGGGCATGAGAGATAAGATCAAGGTGATGATCGGCGGCGCGCCTGTGACTCAGAAGTACGCCGATGAGATCGGCGCCGACGGCTATGGCCGCGATGCCGCCGCTGCCGCCAAGCTGGTGGGCCAGCTCATCGGCCGATAACGCGGCCTCGAAAAGCGCAGGCGTTCGTGGCGTCGCCCACGAACGCCTGTTGTTCTCTCCGGTTGTCGAAGACGAAGGCGTGCCTCGTTCGCTAGTCAAGGCCAAAGCACTCGTCCAAGCCAGTCCTGGTCTCGTTGTTCCCCTCTGCGCGCTCTGTGCTATAATGCGGCGTATGCCGACTAGGGCAGAAAGGCGTCGCTGTGACCGACCGGATCATCTCGCCCCGCATCGACCCAGAAGACGCTCCCATCGAGCGTAGTCTGCGGCCCGCACGCCTCGCCGAGTACATCGGCCAAGAGCGGGTGATCGAGAACCTGCGCGTGGCGCTCGAGGCAGCCATCGGCCGCGGCGAGGCGCTGGATCACACGCTGCTCTATGGCCCGCCCGGCCTGGGCAAGACCACGCTGGCCTATGTCATCGCCGCCGAGATGGGCGTAAACATCAAGACGACCTCAGGCCCGGTCATCGAGCGGCCGGGAGACCTGGCGGCCATCCTCACCAACCTGCGCCAGGGCGACGTGTTGTTCATCGACGAGATCCACCGCCTCAGCCGGCATGTCGAAGAGGTGCTCTATCCCGCCATGGAAGACTATTGCCTCGATATCATCATCGGCAAAGGGCCTGGCGCGCGCAGCATCCGCTTGAACTTGCCTCACTTTACCCTGATCGGCGCCACTACTCGCATCGCACTGCTCACCTCGCCCCTGCGCGATCGCTTTGGCGTGGTGCACCGTCTGGACTTTTATGGAATCGAGGCAATGACGGCCATCGTCTCGCGCTCGGCGGCCATCTTGGGCGTGCCCATCGATGCCGAGGGCATCCAAGAGATCGCCAGTCGAGCACGAGGCACGCCTCGCGTGGCCAATCGCCTGCTCAAGCGCGTGCGCGACTTTGCCGAGGTCCGCGGCTCGGGCGTGATCGACGCCGTCACGGCTCGCCAGGCGCTGAGCATGCTCGAAGTCGACGCCTTGGGCCTCGATAGCTCTGACCGGCGCGTGTTGCGGACCATCATCGAAAAGTTCGACGGCGGCCCCGTCGGCCTCGAGACGATCTCGGCGGCGCTCAACGAAGATGCAGACACGATCATGGATGTGTACGAGCCCTATCTCATCCAGCTAGGCTTTATCGAGCGCACGCCGCGCGGGCGCACCGCCACACGCCGCGCTCACGAGCACCTGGGCCTGCCCTATGTCGAACGCCCAGGCGAACAGCAGGCGACTCTGTTCTGATGAACGCGCGGGTGATCGACATCTCCGGGCGTGAGCTCTCGCCGTGCGAGGCCGAGCGCGCGCTCCAGCTGGTGGCTCAGGGCAAGGCCGAGCTGGTGTCATCGGCGCCGCTGACCATTCGCCTGTTGCGCGCGGTGAGCATCCCTACGCCAGAGCCAGCGCCCTTGCCCCTGGCCGGCCAGCGCCTGCTGCTGCACGTCTGTTGCGCGCCTTGCGCTACCTACAGTGTGCGTCGTCTGCAAGAGCAGGGCGCAGCGGTCACCGCCTTTTGGTACAACCCCAATGTGCATCCGTACAGCGAGCATGAGCGCCGCCGCGAAAGCCTGGCCCGCTATGCCGCTGAGGTCGGGTTGGCGGTGCTCTGGGAGCCGGACTATGACCTGGTGCCCTTCCTGCGGCGCATCGTCGGGCACGAACGCCCAGGCGAGCGTTGCGCACTCTGCTATGCCCAACGCCTGGAGCGCACCGCCCAACGCGCCGCCGAGCATGGATTCGACGCCTTTTGTACCACGCTGCTCATCAGCCCTTACCAAGACCAGGCGTTGATCCGCCAGGTGGGCGACTCGGTCGCGGCGCAGGTTGGGGTGCCCTTTTATTTTGAGAACTTGCGGCGAGGCTTTGCCGAGCACCATCGCCTGGCCCGTGAGCATGGCCTCTATCAACAGACCTATTGTGGCTGCGTATACAGCGAGTGGGAGGCCCAGCTCAAGCGAGACCAGCGCGTGTACCACCGGCCTCTCGACAGCCAACTCGCGGCCGGTGAGGAAGTGCCCATTGCTGACGAGTGACTTTGACTATGACCTGCCCCCTGAACTGATTGCCCAGCAGCCCATCGAGCCACGCGACGCGTCGCGGCTGATGGTGGTGCATCGTGGGGATGGCCAGCTCGAACACCGCCATTTCTACGACATCGTCGACTATCTCCGTGCCGGCGATGTGCTGGTGGCCAACGAGACCCGGGTCATCCCTGCGCGGATTCAGGCGCGCAAAGTGCCCAGCGGCGGCCACGTCGAACTCTTGTTGCTGGCGCGTCGTGCGCCTACGGTCTGGGAGAGCCTGGTCAAGGGCCGGCGCGTCGACGTGGGCCAACGTCTGGCTCTCTTGCGCGACGGTGAGCCTGTGGTCGAGGGCGTGGTGCGCGCCATCGCTGCCTCGGGTGGCCGCATCATCGAATTCGCCGAGCCCGTCGATGACCTGCTTGACAGTCTGGGCAGCGTGCCTCTGCCGCCCTATATCCACCAGCCCTTGGGCGACACCGAGCGCTATCAGACCGTGTATGCTCGCCAGAGGGGCAGCGTAGCCGCCCCTACGGCAGGGCTGCACTTTACGCCGGCGCTCATCGAGCGTGTGCGCCAGATGGGTGTGATCTGGGCGACCATTGTGTTGCACATCGGGCTAGACACTTTTCGGCCGGTCAGCGAAGAGCAAGTCGAAGACCACCAGATCCACACCGAGAGCTGCTGGCTCAATGAAGAGACCGCAGCGATCATCAACGCAGCCAAGGCTGAGGGTCGGCGGGTCATCGCGGTGGGCACCACGGCCGTGCGTGCCCTCGAGACCGCCGCCCGTGGGCAGACGATGGGCGTCGTGCCCTGGGCGGGCGACACCGACCTCTTCATCTATCCCGGCTACCAGTTCCGCGTGGTCGATGCGTTGATCACTAACTTGCACCTGCCCCGCTCGTCGCTGTTGATGCTCATCTCGGCCCTGGCCGGCCGCGAACTGATCCGCAACGCCTATGCCGAGGCGATTCGCGAGCGCTATCGCTTCTACAGCCTGGGCGACAGTATGCTCATTCTATGATAGTGTGTTTGCGTCGTACGTGTCGCTGTCAGACATCGTGGTTGGTGGTTGGCCACTAGGCTGCGCGTTGCCGGCATGGGAAATCGGCTCTATCGAGCAGCCTCATTTGACCTACCGACGACGAAGGCTATATTTTATGTTATGATGCCACTGGGCTTGGCGGAAGCCCATCATTCCACCGAAGGAGACAAACCATGGGTCTGTTTGGTAGAAAAGACAAAGGCCGTCGCTGCTCGGACTGCAAGCACTATGTGATGATCGAGGGTTATGGCTACTGTGCCAAAGCTATCCCGGCGAGCGTCGATGTGCGCATGCTCTCAGGTTCCGGCCTCAAACGGCAGTGCCCCAAGTGCCCGGAAGAGATGACCTGCCCCGACTGGACCAGCAAGTAGAGGTCCTCGCACTTATTGGCGGGCACGCAATCATCGTGCCCGCCTTCTTTTTTGGCTCATTGCATAGCGCTGCTCGGTATTTACGCAAAGGTTGCCGCATTGCACTTACCAGTGTAGACTAGAAAAGTATACGCTACGTCCGTCTCACCAACAGGATGCCATGAATGGATAGTGCGCTACCGATCATCGTACGCAAAATCCGTCCGTCTCGCCCACCCAGGACGTTCTGTCAACGTCGGCGACTCGTAGACCTCATTCATCGCTATATCGATCGCAAACTGATCCTCCTGAGTGCTGGCGCCGGATATGGCAAGACCACGCTGCTGACCGAGTTCTGCCAAGATACGGATTTGCCGGTGTGTTGGTACACACTGGACCCCTATGACGCGCGGCTGGCGACCTTTGTGACCTATCTGGTTGCGGCCATCCGCACCCAGTTCCCCGACTTTGCGCAGGGGCTAGACCTCTCGCACGCTTTGGGCGACATCGAGATGCTCGCCCGGCTGCTCATCCACGCCATCGAGCAGATCAATCACTACTTTGTCCTCGTGCTCGACGATTACCATGAGGTCAACGAGTCAGTCGCCGTCAATAGCCTGATCGACATGCTGCTGGCATACCTGCCCGACAACTGCCACATCCTGATGGCCTCGCGTGGTATGCCAACGCGTCTATCCATCTCACGACTGGCGGCCAGGCAAGAGTGCTTTGTCCTCTATGACCAGGATCTGGCCTTTAACCGCGAAGAGCTGCGCGAACTCTTGGCCCAGCTCGGCCATACCGAGATCAGCGAGGCAGAGCTAGACAACCTGGTCGAGCGATCGGAGGGCTGGGTTACGGGCGTGCTGCTGGCGGCGCAGATGGAGATGACCAGCACTGCTGAGGGCATCCTGCGGCTCACTGGCCATGGGCACGCCGTGTTCTCCTACCTGGCGACCGAGGTGCTGCAACAACAGCCACCGGCGGTGCAATCGTTCTTGGTGGGCAGCAGCATCCTCGACGAGATGTCTCCGGCAACCTGCAACGCCCTGCTGGGCATCTCGGATTCAGGAGAGATCCTGGCCTCGCTCGCCCGACAGGCGCTGTTCACCTTTCCCACCAGTGGTGGGCGCTCTTATGTGTATCACCAGCTGTTCCGTGAGTTTCTGCGCGCACAACTGGTCAAGGATTCTGACCGCTACCGTCAGCTGGCCCTGCGGGCGGGCGATCTGTTGGCGGCGGAGGGCAATTGGGCGACGGCCATCGAGCAATATCTGCAAGCAGAGGCCTATCCCGAGGCGATTAGCCTGCTCGAAATGGCCGCTGAGCGTGCCTTTGATAGCGGCTACCGTGAAGAGCTGGCCACGTGGATCGACGACCTGCCCCCTGACCTGCTCGAAGACCACCCCGGCTCTTGTTCTATCGCGCCAAGGGCTATACCGAGGCGGGCGACTGGGCTGCGGCCACGGAGTTGTTGCGTCGTGTGCGTGCCCTGGGCGAGGCGCGTGGCGACGTGGGCATCACCGCGCGCGCCCTAGTGCAGTGGGCCATCGTCGAGCGGCTCCAGCTCAACCTGCCGGCAGCCGTGCAATACTGCGAGCAGGCCATCGACATCGCGCCGCCCGAAGATGCCTGGGTGCGCACCCGCGCGCTGCATAACCGAGGCATTGTCCGTTTGATGCAAGCCGATGAAGGCGGACTGGCAGACCTGCGACAGGCGCTAGAGATCGCTTACGCCGAGAGCGACGACACCAACGCCGCCTACATTGCCCACGATCTGGGCAACGCGCTAGTGCACTATGGTCAGCTCCAAGAGGCTCAGGCGTCGTTCCATCAGGCACTGATGCATTGGCGCAAGGCTGGCAATGTCTCCGACGTGGCGCTCACTCTTCAGGGGCTGGGCGTGATCGCTCACCACCTGGGCGAGTATGAGGAGGCCGAGGAGCGCCTCAACGAGAGCCTGGCCAAGGCCGTCGACAACAACGATCAGCGCCTGCAAGCCTATGCCCACGCCAACCTGGCCGAGCTGTTCCGCGACCTGTGCCGCTATGACGAAGCGCAGGCCCACGCACAGCGGGCCATGGAGCTGGCCAGCCGGGCCAAGGCGCAGGATCTGATGGTGTTCGTGGGGGTGCTGCAGGCCGATATCCTGCGCCTGCAGGGAGACGCGACTCTGGCGCGCCAGCTCGCCCAAGAGGCACTCGACCAAGCCATCGCGAGCGACATGCCCTATGAGGCTGCCCTGGCGCGCTCTATCCTGGCTATGGCCGCGCTCAGCCAGGGCGGCACTGCGACGGCGATCAACTTGCTGCAACATGCCCTCCAAGAGCTGGAAGAGACGGGCGCACCGCGCGACATCGCCCGTGCGCATCTGCAGCTGGGCCTGGCCCACTTGCAAGATAGCGACCCGCACGAGGCGGGCCGGCACCTGCATGACGTGCAACAGCTCATCCAGTCGCTGGGCTCGGCGCAGGTGCTCGTCACCGAAGGGCCAGCGGCGATCGACCAGCTCGATCGCGCGCAACAGAGCGGCCTGTGTGCGTTTGATCTGGCGGCGGTGCGCGTCTTGGCTCATCGTGGCGTCAACGCAGTGCCCACGTCTACGAGCGAAGAGCCGCCCGACCTGGCCTTTTACGCGCTCGATGGCGGTCAGGTGCGGGTGCGCGGCGAGTTGGCCACGCGGTGGGAGTCGGCCGTGGCTCGCGAGATGGCCTTCTTGCTGGCTGCCAATCCACGCGGCCTGCGCCGAGACACAATCATCGAGATGCTGTGGCCCGAGAGCGAGCCTGATAAGGGCAACAGCCTGTTTCACTCGACACTATATCGCGTGCGGCGGGCCCTTGGGCAAAAGGTCATTGCTCGCGCCTCGGATCGCTATTCGTTCGACTCTAATCTAAGCCTGTACTTGGATGCCGCCGTATTCGAAGATCTCGCCCGCAAGGCGCTGAGCGAGGGCGACCGCGAGGCACGCAGCCAAGCGTTGGCGTTGTACCATGAGCCTTTCCTCAGCTCGTGCGAGTTACAATGGTGCTACCAGCAGCGCGAGCAATTGAGCCGGCTACTCAGTGAACTACTGGTGGCCGAGGCGCAAGACCGCATCGCCCAGGGCGATACCCATGGCGCCGAGGAGGCGTTCAATCGGCTGCTCGAGCTGGATGATCTCGACGAGCGTGCCTATCGCGGCGTGATGTGGTGTCGCAGCAAGCATGGCGATGAGGCGGGCGCCACTCGGGCCTACATGCAGTGCCGCAAAGCCCTGCGGGCCGAATTGGGCGTGGAGCCCGAATCCGCCACGCGCAAGATGTGGGATGCGATTCGCCACCATGAGCCACTCCCTGAACCATGATTTCTTACCGTTGCTTTACGTGCCTACCACGTTCCTGGTGATAAATCCGTGAGAGGCAGAACCTATGATAGCGATAGTATCCTGTTGGGAGGGAGATCATGAAGAAGGTCTACTGGCTCGTCGTCTATACTGTGTTGACCGTGGCAGCCGCAGTAATCGCGAGCGGCGCGCCCATTCCCTGGAGCACGTCAGGCGGCGGTGGCTGATTGACCAGGCGGCCAGGTGAACTGTGGTTCTCCTGGTGATCCTGGTCGCCTCTGCTCTAGTGGCTCTGATCCGTGGTGGGCGGTTCCGTAATCTGGCATCATGGGCGCCGCGGTGGGGTTACCTAGTCGCGTTGGCCCTGGTGATCCAGGTGGGCGTAGTGTATCTACAGCCAGAGTCGCAGCCGCTCATCATTGCACTTTTTGCACTTTCATTGACATTGCTGGCCACCTTTGTGGTTGCCAATCGTCGGCTACCCGGGATGATGTTGTTGGGTGTCGGGTTAGCCCTGAATGTTGTGGCGATGGCCGCGAATGGTGGTTTCATGCCGGTAAGCCCGGGCGCCCTGGTCCATGCCGGGCTGGGGTCGCTGGCAAGCTTGCCCGAGGGCAGTTTGCTCGAAGGCTCTAAGGATATATTGATCTGGCCCGAACATGCCAGGCTCTGGTGGCTAGGGGATGTCATTCCTCTGCCGCCACCGATCTCGGTCGTGTTGAGTATCGGGGACCTGGTTGTAGGCGCGGGCGGCGCCTGGTATCTCCAGGTAGCTATGGTCTCTCGCGAGCGTGATGGTTCGCGAGCCCACGCCGAGGTGGCAGCGCCATAGGGCGCGCCCCTTACCTTACTATTGGGATCAACAGGTCGTCCGTTATCCCTGTGGCGGGGATGCGGTAGACCTGATCCTCTCCCACCCACAAGGCGCGCAGCAATCCCCCCCAACAAGTGCTGCGCGCCTCCCCCTTTTTGCGACTATGTCATTGCCGGCTATAGTGCCCTCGTGTGCCATTCTGCCCCGAGGTTCGCCCATGAGACTGCTGGTTGCCACCGGCAATGCCGGCAAGAAGCGTGAGTTCGCCTTGCTCTTGGCCGAGCTCCCGCTAGAGATCGTCTCGCTGAGCGACGTCGGTATCGCCGGCGACGTCGCTGAAACCGGCACCACCTTTGCCGAGAACGCCGTGCTCAAGGCGCGAGCCTATGCCACGCAGTCGGGGCTGCTCACCCTGGCCGATGACTCGGGCCTGGAAGTCGACGCGCTTGGCGGCGCTCCGGGCGTGTTTAGTGCACGCTATGGTGGCCCCGGCCTCGACGACCGTGGCCGTTACGAGCTGCTGCTGCGCAACCTGGCCGAGGTGCCTGACGAGCGCCGCACCGCGCGCTTTCGCTGTGTCATCGCCCTAGTAGATCCGCATGGCCGCGAGGCCCTCGCCGAGGGCGTTTGTGAGGGGCGCATCATCCGTGCCCCCCGTGGAGTCCATGGCTTTGGCTATGATCCGGTGTTCTGGGTCGATAGCGAGGGCTGCACTATGGCTGAGCTGCCCCCCGAGCGCAAGAATGCAATCAGCCACCGCGCCGCTGCGGCCCGTCAGGCCGTAGACATTCTGCGAGGCTGGCTGGCCGAGACCACGACCAAACAGGGAGAGCACTAGCTCCCCCGAGCAGTCAGCGGGCTGGGCGCTAGATCTCGCGAATGTCGACCAGCTCGGCGTCGAGTTCGTCGATGATGGCCTCGACCTTGGCTCGATCGATCCCCTTGACCTTGAAGGCGATCTCGGCGACGTTCGGGTCGTCTCCCCAAAAGGTGCCCAGCGCGATAAAGTCCGCGCCCAGCTCAGAGATGCGTGAGGTGAGAGCTGCCAGCACGCCGTGCCCCTCTTTGACCTTGATCGTGACGCGCAAACCGAACACGCGCGCGCCCAACATCTCGGTGAACACCTTGAACAAGTCGCTCTCGGTGATCATGCCCACGAGCATATCGCCGCGCATCACGGGCAGGCCGCTGATCTCATTGTCGGCCATGATGCGCGCCGCCTCTTCGAGCGGGCAGTCCTCGGGGACCGTGACGACGTTTCGGGTCATCAGCTCGTCGACCGTTACCTTGGACATCAGGTAGTTCAGTTCATAGACACTCAGGCTGGTCGCCGGTGAGGGGGAGGCGTAGAGGAGCTGCTTCTCAGACACAATGCCGACGAGCTTGCCCTTGTCATCCAAGACAGGCAGACGGCGCACCTTGTGATCTCGCATGATGCGCAAGGCCTCGTGCAGTGACGTCTGCGGTCGCACGGTAATGGGATGCTGCGACATCCGTTCTTTGACCAGCATAGTTTCCTCCCGCGTGATCAGAATGGCTCGGAGATACCGAGAACGCCGCGCACTCGGTCACCTGTTCTACTCAGCCGCATTATATCGTGGGCACAGCTGACTGTCTATGTCGATCGCATCGAGCGCCCCGAGTTCGTATTGACAGGCCGCCAGGGCTGTGCCATACTTGAATATAAGTCAAGCCCCGAGTGCATACCCATGAAGCGTATGGTGCCGCTGCAGCAGGCACATCGTATGTTGGCGGCAAGGCCAGTGTGCCTGGTCACAACGATGCTGAAAGGTCGGGTGAACGTCATGCCGTTGGCGTGGCACTGCCCGGTGAGCATCGACCCGCCTCTCGTGGCCATAGCCGTGCATCCCACGAGCTACACCCACGAGCTGCTCCGCCAGCATGAAGAGTGCGTGCTGAACATCCCTGGCCGGCCGATGCTCGAAGCGGTGTTGGCCTGCGGAAGTGTCTCAGGCCGCACGGAGGACAAGGTGGACAAGCTGGGCCTGGCGCTCGAATCGGGGCAGGGGATCGACGCCCCCTGGATCGAAGGCTGTTTGGCGCATCTCGAGTGTGTGGTCGTCGATCGCCTCCAGCCGGGAGACCATATGCTTTACATCTTGCGCGTAGTGGGCGCCTGGGCAGAGGAGGAAGCCTTCACCCAGGTCTGGGTCACTCCGGCTGTTGCCGAGGAACTCGCGCCGCTCGTTCACCTGGGCGGCGCTGTCTTTGCCTCGCTGAGCCCACTAAGCAAAGCCGAGGTCTCAGTCTAGCGGATGATGGGGACGAGAGTGACGCTGCGTACGGTGTCGATCACGCTACAAACCGAGAGCCCTGAGCAAACCAGGGCCCTGGGGCGCTGCCTGGGCAGCCTGTTGCAGGCCGGCGATATCGTCTGCCTTCAGGGCGACTTGGGCAGTGGCAAGACCTGCCTTACGCAGGGCATCGGCGTGGGCATGGGCGTCGCCGGCGTGATCAATAGCCCCACCTTTGTCTTTGTCAACGAACACGCGCCCCTCAACACTGGCCCTTACCTCTATCACGTCGACCTCTATCGCATCTGCGATCTCACCGAGGTGCTCAGTCTGGGTCTCGATGACTATATGTATGGCGATGGGGTGACGGTCATCGAATGGGCCGATCGAGCGGTAGAGATCATGCCCAAGAACTGCCTGTGGGTGCGCCTGACCTATCGTGACTATACCGAGCGGCGTCTGACGCTCGAAGCCTCTGGCGAGCGCTATGCTGGCCTACTCGAGGCACTGGCGGATTGCCCTACTGTGGCCGCGGCCAGGTTGCAGGCCTAGGAGAGCGCCATGCCTGTGCTGCTTGCCATCGATACGGCCAGCCGCTATGCCAGTGTCGCGCTCTATCATCAAGACGGTCTGCTCGCCGAGCAGACCTGGCGTTCACAGAACAACCAGTCTGTTGAGGTGCTGCCCGCCATCGAGCGTCTGCTGAGCATGACGCAGTGCGCGCGTCGCGATCTAGGGGCGGTTGCGGTGGCCCAAGGGCCTGGCTCGTTCACGGGCCTGCGCATCGGTATCAGCCTGGCTAAGGGCCTGTGTATGGCCCTCGACATTCCGCTCGTCGCCGTGCCCACGCTCGAGGTCAGCGCCTATTCCGCGGGTGACCCAGGCTGCCCGGTAGTTGCCGTCTCTGAGGCGGGGCGCGGGCGCATTCACGTGGGCACCTACGTGTTCGTTGACGGCCTGCCCCGTCTGCAGGGCGAGATCGGCCTATATCGCCTCGAAGATTGGTCGCCCGCGCCCGACGGGCCGCTGTTCATCACCGGAGAAGTGACGCCCGCCCTGGCCGAGCGCCTCGAGAGCCTGCCCAATAGCGACCTGCTCTCGCTGGCCTCGCCAGCTGGCTCACCGCGACGTGCCGGTTATCTCGCCGAGCTCGCCTGGTATCGCTGGCAAACGGGCCAGGTGGCCGACCTCGATACGCTCGGCCCCATCTACCTGCAGTCGCCCCTCTCGGGCACCGCTTGACGATGGTCCCCTCTGCATCTCTGGCCGCGGTCGAACCAATGCGTCTGGCCGATGTGCCCACTGTGGCCGCCATCGAGCGGTGGGTGTTCGCCTCGCCCTGGTCGCCCAACGCCTTTGCCTATGACCTGACCCGACGGCAAGACGCGCGTTACCTGGTGGCCCGCTACCTGCCCTGGGTCCACTCCGAGCCTGCCGACGCCGCCGACCGCAACTGCGATCCCAGCATCATGGGCTATGCGGGCGGGTGGTTCATTATCGACGAGGCACACATTGCCACCATCGCGGTGCGCCCCGAATGGCGCGGTCGCGGGGTGGGGGAGCTGCTGTTCACTGGACTGTTGCGCTGGGCCATAGCCCAAGGCGCCAGCTACGCCCTGCTCGAGGTGCGGGTGAGCAACATCGCTGCCCAGCACTTGTATGCCAAGTATGGGCTTGAGGTAGTCGGCCGCCGACGGCGGTACTATACCGACAACCATGAAGACGCCCTCTTGATGACCGTAGCTGGGCTGAACTCGCCGGCCTATGTCGAGCAGCTGGCTGCTCGCGAGGCCGCCCTGGCCATCCGCCTGAGGCAGACGCTCGGGACGCCGCCGCCGGTGCTGCAGGCACTGGCGGCGATACCCATCGCTTATTGAGGAAGATACATGACAGAGTCGACCCGACCCCTCATCCTGCTGACCAACGACGACGGCGTGAGCGCGCCTGGCCTGGCTGCGTTGCACCGCGCCTTGGCGGCCCTGTTTGACGTACAGGTGTTGGCGCCCGAGCACAACTGGTCCGCCTCGGGTCACTCCAAGACCATGCACAAGCCCCTGCGGGTAACCGAGGCTAGCCTGATTGACGGCAGCCCGGCGTTGGCGCTCAGTGGCTCGCCCAGTGATTGTGTGGCGGTGGCTTTGCTCGGACTGTTGCCGCGCAAGCCCGACCTGGTCATCTCGGGCATCAACCAGGGCGCGAATGTAGGGCACGACTTGACCTATTCGGGCACGGTATCTGCGGCTATGGAGGCCGTCATCGGCGGTGTCTCGGCGATCGCGCTCTCGCTCGACAGCTACGAGTGGCGCGTGTTCGATGATGCCGCTGCCCTGGCTCGCATCTTGGCGCTGCAGCTAGTACAAACGCAGGTGCAACCACCATTGCTGCTCAACGTCAATGTGCCCGCTCGGCCCCTCGCCGAGATCAAGGGGATGCGCATCACTCGCCAAGGCACGCGCATCTATCGCGATGCGCTGATCCAGCGCCAAGATCCGCGCGGCCGCGCCTACTACTGGATCGGCGGAGACCCTCCTGACGGTCTACCCGAGGCGGGCACCGACATCGGCGCGCTGGCCGAGGGGTATGTATCGATCACTCCGCTCATGCTCGACTTGACTGACCGCGAGGCGATCTCGCTGCTACAAGCGTGGGATCTGCACCTACCGACAAGCGAAGGCGCCTAGGACGCGACTGGCCCCCTGGCCACCCACACCAGCGCGGGCCGAGTGGGTGCCTGGCCGGTGGGATTGCTACCCGAGGGCATGCCGGGCACGCTGACACCGCACATCCGCATCAGCATCGCCAGGGTAACGATCCCTATGGCGACATAGAGCCACACGCGCGCCCTGGCCTGTGGATCGCGCCGCTTGTTCGTCGTCGGCTTGGGCAGCTCAGCACCGCAGCGCCAACAGTTGGTGCGGTCTTCGGGGTTGTACACGCCGCATTTGGGGCAATCCATCGTGCGCCTCGCTTGTGATAGTCGCGGCCATTATAGCACCCGGCGGTTGGCTCACCAAGCATCGTCGGGCAGCCGTTGGCAACGGGCATCGCGGTCGGTATACTGGTGCGTGAGGGAACTCGCCTCGATGCGTGACCGTCTTTGAGGCGGCTGAATCCCAGTGAGTCACAAGGAGAGGCATCGTGAAGCGATTCTTGGTGACGGGCGGGGCCGGCTTTATCGGCTCGAACTTTGTTCACTATCTCTTGGCCGAGCACCCCGACTATACCGTCATAGTCTATGACAAACTGACCTATGCCGGCAACCTCGACAACCTGCGCGACCTCGTTGGGCACCCACGCTACGCCTTTGTGCAGGGCGACATCTGTGACCCTCAAGCGGTGCGGGTGGCGTTGCAGGCGCACGACATCGATACCATCGTCAACTTTGCTGCCGAGACGCACGTCGACCGCTCGCTGACAGGCCCGGGCGAGTTCATTCAGACCGACGTCTATGGCACCTACGTGCTGCTCGAGGCGGCCCGGGAACTGGGCCTCGAACGCTATCATCAGGTGAGCACCGACGAGGTCTATGGCCAGGTGCTCGAAGGCTCTTCGGTCGAGACTGACCCCTTCGACCCGCGCAGCCCGTACTCGGCCTCCAAGGCGGGCGGAGACTTGATGGTGCTGGCCTACCACAGCAGCTTTGGGCTGCCCGTGACCATCACCCGCGGCTCGAACAGTATCGGCCCCTATCAGTATCCCGAGAAGGTGGTGCCCCTCTTTACCACCAACGCTATCGACGACCTGCCCCTGCCCATCTATGGCGATGGCCAGCAGATGCGCGATTATCAGTATGTGATGGATCACTGCGAAGGCATCGATGTGGTGCTGCACAGAGGCGTGCCTGGCGAGGTGTACAACCTGGGCACTGGTCACGAGACGCGCAACATCGATATGGCCAAGAAACTGCTGGCGATCTTGGGCAAGCCCGAATCGCTGCTGCAATACATCACCGACCGGCCGGGGCACGATCGTCGCTACTCACTGAACATCGACAAGGTGCGCGCTCTGGGCTGGGCGCCGCGGCACGATTTCGATGCGGCGCTAGAAAAGACCGTGCGTTGGTACGTAGAGAACGAGTGGTGGTGGCGCAAGATCAAGTCGGGCGAGCACTATCGCGCCTACTATGAGGCGCACTACAAGGGACGAGAGGTGTAGGGAGAGCACGGAGGTATCTCATGAGTGAGGGACGTGATCGAGGGATCTCTTGGTCAGGTGGCAATCGAGGTGCGGCGGGGCTGCCACCTACTCCGATTCCGATCAGGCCCCTCGGCAAGACGGGATGCCAAGTGAGCATCTATGGCTTGGGCGGGTTGTTCACCACCGCCAGGCATGACCGCCATGAAGAGGCCGTCGCGATCGTGAACCGGGCCATTGATCTGGGCGTCACCTACATCGATACCTCTGCGATGTATGGCGACGGTGCCAGCGAGCTGAATATCGGTACCGTGATGCGGGAGCGCCGGGATCAGGTCTTTCTCGCCTCCAAGAGCCATGACTATACCTACGATGGCACCATGGCCTTGATTCAGCAGACCCTGCGACGCCTACAGACCGATCACCTCGACCTGTATCAGCACCATCTGCTTGGCGGCTTGGGTCAACTCGACCAGCTCAGACAGCCGCACAGCGCGCGTCAGGCCTTTGAGCATCTCCGCGATGAAGGCAAGATTCGCTACATCGGGGTCACCAGTCATTCCTCGCGGTTGCTCGCCGATGCCCTACTGGATTATCCGTATGATTGCGCCCTGATCACCCTCAATGCCGCTGGGGCGGTGATGGATGACCCAGAGGATCTGGATCGCTTCTTTCAGGTGGCCCAGGAACGAGAGGTCGGGGTGATCGCGATGAAAGCCTTTGCTCGCGGCGCGCTCGTCCAGCGAGGCCTCTCTGCCGAGCAGCTGCTGCGCTATGTGCTGAGCTATCCCATCACCACCGCGATCGTAGGCATTTCGTCGCTGGCTCATCTCGAGGAAAACGTGCGCATTGCGCGAGCTTTTGCGCCGCTCAGCGAGGCAGAGATGGCCCACATACGGGAGCAGGCGCGCTCACGGCCAATCCAATAGGTGAGATCTGCGTGTAAGGTGCCAACCGCCGATGCGATGCTGGTGTAGAGCCTCGCCACCGTGGTGGCAGATTGCCACTGGCACCCCCTGCTGCCACGATGCCTGACACAGAAATCCCTGCGCCGCGCAGTTGACACCCCTTACGGGCCTTGCTATAATGCATTACGTATCGCACGAGCCTGATTCTGGCGGCGCTCTTCCCTCAGCCGCCGGCTCTAGTTCCAGCTTCTGTAGTTTGCCTGTCATCCTGCTTGTATGTCTATAGACCTGCACACCCCAGAGAGGTTCCCCGTCAAGTGACCCGAACAATCGGCCGCAACGTGAACATCGTCGAGCTGGAAACCATGACCCTGGCCGAGCTGCGCGAGATGGCCCGCAGCAAAGAGATCAACGGCTACAGCCGCCTCAAGAAGCAGGACTTGATCCTCCGCTTACTGCGCTCGCAGGCTGAAGAGCGAGGCAATATCTTTGGTGGCGGCGTGCTCGAGATCATGTCCGATGGCATGGGCTTTTTGCGTAGTGAGAACCTACAGCCGGGCGATGACGATGTCTATGTGTCGCAGTCGCAGGTGCGGCGGTTTGGCCTGCGCACGGGCGACCAGGTCATCGGCCAGGTGCGCCCGCCCAAAGACTCGGAAAAGTATTATTCGCTGCTGCGCGTCGAGGCCATCAACGGCCTGGATCCCGAGCAGAGCAAGTACCGCCCAGTATTTGAAAAGCTCACCCCCATCTTTCCGAATGAGCAGCTCAAGCTAGAGACCTCGCCAAACATCTTTTCCACTCGTCTGATCGACATGCTCGTGCCCATCGGGCGCGGGCAACGCGGGTTGATCGTCTCGCCACCCAAGGCGGGCAAGACGACCATCCTCAAGCAGATCGCCAATGGCATTTCAGCCAACTATAGCGATGTGCACATGATCGTGGCCCTGATCGGCGAGCGCCCTGAAGAGGTGACCGACATGGACCGCTCGGTCGAGGCCGAGGTGGTCAGCGCCACCTTCGACGAGCCCGTGCAGAGCCACGCGCGCGTGGCCGAGATGGCGCTCGAACGCGCCAAGCGCTTGGTAGAGATCGGCCGCGATGTGGTCATCTTGCTCGATAGTATCACTCGCCTCTCGCGCGCCTATAACCTGATCGTGCCGCCCAGCGGACGCACCCTCTCGGGCGGCCTCGACCCGGCGGCTGTGTTCCCCCCGAAAAAGCTCTTTGGCGCGGCGCGCAAGATCGAAGAGGGCGGCAGCTTGACGATCATCGCTACCTGCCTGGTTGACACGGGCAGCCGTATGGATGATATCATCTATGAAGAGTTCAAAGGCACGGGCAACATGGAGCTACACCTGAACCGCCGTTTGGCCGAGCGCCGTATCTTTCCTGCCATCGATATTCAGCGCTCGGGCACGCGCCGAGAAGAGTTGCTCTTGTCAGCAGACACGCTCAGTCGCGTTTGGACTTTGCGCCGCATGATCGATACTATTGGCAGCACAGAGTCGGTCGAGTTGGTCCTCGAGCGGCTCGCCAAGACACGCTCGAATGAGCAGTTCCTGCAAACTTTGAACAAGGAAATCTAGCACATGGCTGTCGGTGTGCGTGCCCGCCCCGTTGGGGCTATTCACTCCGCTTCCGAACCATACACCGCGACCCAAGTCAAGGCCCAGTGGGCTGAACGTTCGCGATACCTCGGTCATCTGTGTTTGATCGCCCTAGTGGCTCTCATCGTGAGCAACGTGCGCGTGCATGAACCGGCCGTGCCCGCCCTGGGCCTGGCGCTCAGCTCGGCGCGTGAGCAGGAGCTCGAGGCGCGGGCCGTGGTCGGCCCCGAACCCGACACACACTATCTCGAAAGCGGCGCCGTGCCCCTCACCGTCCGGCTGAGCGGGCAGCAGGCTAGGGCCATCGCTGAGCCCAAGCGACAGACACGCACCTCGGTGGTCACCTATGTGGTGCAGCCTGGCGACACGGTGCTCGGCATCGCTGCGCGCTTTGGCTTGCAAGGCGCGACGCTCCTGTGGTCCAACCGCGCCCTCGAAGAGAGCCCCGACTTTTTGCAGGTCGGTCAAGAGCTGAACATCTTGCCTATCGATGGGGCCTATCACACGGTGGCCAAGGGCGATACGGTCGAGTCGGTGGCCAAGGCGTACCAGGTCGACGCGTCGGCCATCACGGGCTATGCCGGTAACGGGCTTACCCCGCCCTATACGCTGACCGCCGGCCAAACCCTCATCGTGCCCGGCGGCACCAAGCCGTATGTGGCCCGCCAAGTCTCGGTGTCTACCGCGGCAGCACCCAAAGATGCCAAAGCAGGCACGGGCTCGTTTGCCTGGCCCATCAGCGGCTCGATTTCGCAGACCTATTGGGAAGGTCATCGGGCGATCGACATCACCGCGGATACCGGTACGCCCGTCTATTCGGCTGATGCGGGTTATGTCGCCGCAGCCCAGTGGAGTAACACTGGCTATGGCCGCATGATCATCATCGACCACGGCAATGGCTATCGCACCCTCTATGCACACCTGAGCGGTTTCTCAGTTGAGGTGGGCCAGAGTGTGACGAAGGGTCAGCAGATCGGCGCCTCTGGCTCGACGGGCAACTCGACCGGACCTCACCTGCACTTTGAGGTGATGACGGGCGAGACTCGCCGCAACCCGTTCAACTATCTGCCCTGACCCACCCCTCGCGAGTGGCCAGCGCCGTGTCCAGCCTCCGCATTCTTGCGGAGGCTGTTCTCGTTCGGGGCCTTGTCAGCGGCCTGTTCGTGGATGGGGCAGCTCTCTCGCGGCGGCGGAGTCAAACCATGCCTCTGCGCCCAATCATCCCACTCGGGGCCTAGATCGGTCACTCGCAGCTCGTGCACCTGCTCGTGGGGGCACTGCGCAGCGGCCAATTTGCCCGACACACTGCACACGGCCACGGTACGGTGCACGGTGCACGCCCCCGGGGTGTTCTCAGCAAGGAACAGCTCGGTGTGCCCCGCGGGGCAATTGGCCGTGCGCACCTGCCCAGAGACCGGGCAGATCTCGAGCTCGACCAGACCCTCCGGCCGCGCAAAGGCCTGCCTTGGCCCAGAGCCGAGCATGGTGAGCATCGCCTCGTGCCAGATGAGCGCGGCGCCGCGCGCGCCCGAGAGCTGATCCATGGGCGTATAGTCGTTATTGCCCACCCATACACCGATGGCGAGCTCGGGCGTGTAGCCGATGGTCCAACTATCGCGATAGTCGTTGGTGGTGCCCGTCTTGACCGCCGCGGGAAAGGGCAGCTCCAGAGGATTGTTGGCACCAAAGGTGCGGCGACGGGCCTCGTCATCGTCGAGGATGTCGGTGAGCAGATAGGCGTGCCGCGGGTCGACGATCTGTAGCGCCGTAGGCTCGGGCGCCGACCAGATCGTGCGCCCCTGCCGATCGGCGATGCGCCGCATCAGCTGAGGTTTGACGGCGCGGCCATTGTTTGCCAAGACCGCATACGCGCCCGTCATCTCAAGCAAGGTGGCCTCGCCCCCACCCAGGGTCAGCGACAGGCCATAGTCCGGGCGTGTGAAGGTGGTGATGCCCAGGCGCTCGGCGGCCGAGATCATGTTAGGCAGGCCGATGAGGTTGAGCGTGGCCACCGCCGGAATGTTGCGCGAGTTGGCCAGGGCGTCGCGCAGCGAGATCGGCCCCCACTCGGTCTCGTCATAGTTGTGGGGCACATAGGGCGGGTTGGCGCCATCGGGAAACTGCTGCGAGACGTCCATGAGCATCGTCGAGGCCGTCCATCCCCGCTCGAGCGCCACCAGATAGGTGATCGGTTTGATTGCCGAGCCGGGCTGACGCGGGCTAACGGCCATGTTCACCTGCCCCGAGATGGCCTCGTTGTTGAAGTCGGCGCTACCGACCATGGCGAGCACGTCGCCCGAGCGAGGGTCGATGGCCACTAGCGCGCCGTTGCTCGCGTTGTGCACGGCCAATCCCGCCACGCCCGCGCTGACCACCTGCTCGGCCTGGCGTTGCAGGGTCAGGTCGAGCGTGGTGTAGACATCCCAGCCACTGGTATACAGTGCTTCGCTGCCGTATTGCTTCTCGAGCTCTTGGCGCACCAGCAGCACGAAATGGGGCGCCTGCATGACGGCGGTTGGCGACACTACGGCAATGGGCGTGTTCGTCGCCTCGCTGAACTCTTGCATAGTGATGCGCCCATCGAGCAGCATCATCCGCAAGACGGTGTCGCGGCGGGCCTTGGCCGCCTCGGGCCGAGTGTAAGGGTCATAGAGATAGGGTGACTGGAGCATGCCGGCCAGCAGCGCCGATTCGGGCAGGGTGAGCGCACTCACCTCTTTGCCGAAATAGGTCTCGGCGGCCGCGGCCACACCATACGACAGGTTGCCCAGATAGACCTCGTTGAGATAGAGCTCGAGGATCTCTTCTTTCGAGTAGCGGCGCGTGATCTCGGCGGCGAGGATCGCCTCTTTGATCTTGCGCTCGAGCGTCTGCTCGTCGCTGAGCAAGGTCATCTTGACGAGCTGCTGGGTGATGGTGCTGCCACCTTGGGTGATGTCGCCGGCGCGCAGGTTGGCCAGCAGTGCCCGTACGATGGCCGTGGGGCTGAACCCTGGATTGATAAAGAACGACGAATCCTCTGTCGAGACCACGGCGTCGATTAAGTCTTGAGGCAGGTCACCATAGGTCACCAGCAAGCGTTTACCGCCCGTGGGGTCGATCACCTCATAGAGCAGCTCGCCGTCTCGGTCGAGGATGCGCATCGTCTTGAAGCGGTTTGCTCGCTCGGGCAGCTCCTCGGGCAAGGGCAGGCTGGCGGCATAGTAGGCGTAGACGCCCAGCGCAACCGCGGCCGAGATCAGCAGGCCAAAGATCAGTAGCAGTAGGCCCAGACCTACCCCATGCAGGACGGCTTGGGCCACGGTGCGCCCTCCCCCGCTGGGGGGGATGGGCGGCCAATCTTCGAACGGGTCTGTGTTCATGGTCAGCTCATCAACGTGGGCGGCATATTGTCCTCCAGACGCCCGGGCGTTGTGTTGGGTTCCCCCGCGGCTTGGCCCTGGCCGGCGAGGGCCTGGGCCAGATCTGGGTAGCGGCGGATGGTGCCCTCGCGCAACGCCCACACCGCCGAAGCCAGGTGTTCGATAAAGTAGCGGTCGTGCACCACGGCAAGCACCGTACCCTCAAAGCTATCGAGAGCTTGCTCGAACGTCTCGCGCGAGGGGATGTCCAGGTGATTGGTCGGCTCGTCGAGCAGCAGCAGGTTGCAGCCCTCGAGTACCAGCAGGCCCAGGTTGAGCCGGGCGCGCTGCCCAAAAGAGAGCAGTGGCATGGCTGTGTGCACCTCGTCGCCCGCAAACAGAAACTGATGCAAGAAGGTACGCGCCTCTGTCTCGCTGACACCACCGACGCGCAGCACGGCGTCGAGCGGCGACGCATAGTGCGCAAGGGTCTCTTGTTCTTGCGCCAGATAGCCCAGCTTGACGTTGCTGCCCAGCCGCACGGTGCCCTCGAGTGGCGCGAGCTGGCCCGTGATC
Organism: Anaerolineales bacterium; assembly: GCA_039680625.1. Classification (GTDB taxonomy): domain Bacteria; phylum Chloroflexota; class Anaerolineae; order UBA1429; family UBA1429; genus JAAYDS01. The sequence goes on from JBDKSN010000091.1 coordinate 31,288, forward strand.
AGGCGCAACAGCGTCGTCTTGCCCGAGCCATTCGGCCCCACCAAGACGATCCGCTCGCCACGCTGCAAGATCAAGTTGACGTCGGTGAACAGCCGCCGCTCGCCAAAGCCCATGGTCAAGTGTTCGAGCGAGAGCACGTCTTGGCCACTGGGCGCAGCTACGCCCAAATCCAGCCTCATCGTCCAGGATTGTCGGGGCTTGTCGAGATGGTCCTCGGATTCGAGCAGGCGCTCTACGCGTCGCACCCGCATCACCGCCTGTCGCGCCACCTTCTTGGCGCGCTTCTTGTAGTAAAAGTTGATCGTCTCGCCCTCGATGTTCCGCGCCTGGGCCTTCCAGCGCTCGGCGGCGGCCTCGAGGTCGGCGATGCGCTCTTGCTGCTCTTGATAGCGCTGGAGATAGGCCTCGCGCTCGCGTACCTTGGCCTCGGCATAGGCGCTGTACGCTCCCGGGTAGACCTTGGCCTGGTGCGTCAGCGGGTCGATCTCAAGTACGCTGCTCACCACCCGGTCGAGAAACGCGCGGTCGTGCGAGACGAGCAGCATGGCCCCATCATAGGTCCGCAAATAGTCCTCTAGCCAGGTGAGCGCGGTGAGGTCGAGGTGGTTGGTAGGCTCATCGAGGATGAGCAGCGCGGGATGTTGCACCAGCAGGCGGGCCAGGCCCAGGCGCGTCTTTTGCCCGCCCGAGAGCAGGGCCACGCTCTGCTCGAGCGAGAGGTCTTGCAGACCGAGGCCGGCGAGCACCGCCTCCAGCTCATGGGGCGGCAGGGTGGTGGCGGCGTGGGTCAGGCCGTCGAGGGCGTGCGCATACTCGCGCTCGATCGCGTCGACCCCATCGGCGTCGGCACTGGCCAGGGCCACGGCCAGCCGCTCGACCTCGCTCTCCCAATAGCTGACGGGTTGTGCGTGCAGCCCGGCCAGGGCCTGCTCGACCGTCGGATACACATCGAGGTCGAGGGCCTGGGGCAGATAGCCCACCCGAGTCAGTGGCACAGCGAAACGGGCGCTGCCCGTATCGGGCGGCTCTAGGCCCATGATGAGGCGGAGGAGTGTGGTCTTGCCGCAGCCGTTCGGCCCGATGAGCGCCATGCGATCGCCCGAGTTGAGGTCAAAGCTGACCTTTTCGAACAAGAGGAGCTCACCGTAGCGTTTCGACAGGTTAGAGACGTGTAGCATTGTCAAGGCTCCCATGCAGGCAGGCTGGGCGCCCCACAAAGGGCGCTGGGCGAATGACGCTTATCCTGCGCTGCGCATGGAGACCTCCAGACTGAGCCTAGCTACTCGCTGGCTGTGGGGTGGCAGAGGGAAGCCACCTGGCGACGCAACTCGGCTGCGCCCACGAACCAGGCCACATGCAGGCCCTGGGCTGCTGCAGAGACGATATTCCCGGCGCGGTCATCGACGAACACGATCTCGCGGGGATCGAGGGCGAGCTCGGTACAGAGCGTGGCATAGACGCGCTGATCTGGCTTGGCCAAACCCAATCGGGCCGAGTTGAGGATCGGCTCAAAGCGGTCGGCCACGCCATATACGTGGTGGAGTTTGGCTTCGAGCACGTCAGTGGCGTTGCTCAACATAGCCACGCGGTGCGTCTGGCGCAGTTCGTCGATCAGCGCCAACACGTCTTGGTCGACACGCCACGTCGACCAGATATCCTCGGCCAGGCGACGGATAGTGTCCTGGTCTTGCAGGCCTAGCGAGGGGGCGACGTGGAACCAAAAGTCCTCTTCACTGATCTCGCCTCGCTCGGCCAGAGCCCACGACTCACCAGCCCACAAGCGCTGGCGCAGCTCGGCCTCCGTGAGGCCCAGCCGTGCGGCCCAGGCACGATAGGGGGTGAGGTCGCCGTCGCGCAGGACAACGCCGCCACAGTCGAATACGAATGCCTTGATGCTCAAGCGCGCTACACTCCTGGCACGGATCATCGGGCAACAAAAACGCCGTGGGGCAAAAACCCACGGCGCCATCTGTCACCAGAGAGGGGCAGGCATCAGCCAGACCGACCGGCTCCTCCAGGCGCCGCCAGATCGCTGAACACGGTCATGCCTACCTCCCCATCCCGATACTAGGCACATTATAGGAGGGGCGAGACCCCAAGTCAAAGTGGCATTGACAGGCCCGAGAGCCACCCCTAGAATCTGGTCAGAGTTTCAGTCATCGGAGGAGGTGGAGCCATGCCTCTCTTGTCGGACCAAGACCGCAAAACCCTCACCGACATGTTCGCGCAAGAGCTCGTCGACCCCGTTACCATCGCCTTCTTTGGGCAAGAGATCGCCTGCCAGTATTGCCGCGAGACGCAGACCATCCTCGAAGAGGTCGCCAGCCTCTCAGACAAGATCGAGCTTCAGGTGTACAACTTTGTGGTAGACAAGGCCAAGGCCGACGCCATGGGCGTGGACAAGATCCCTGCAACCGTGCTGTTGGGCGGTGGCAAGGACTATGGCGTGCGCTTCTATGGCCTCCCCTCGGGCTACGAGTTCACCACGCTCGTCCAAGACATCATCACCGTCTCCAAGGGCCAGGCCGATTTCACGCCAGCGGCGCAGGCCCTCATCAGCCGCATCGACAAGCCTGTGCACATTCAGGTCTATGTCACGCCCACTTGACCCTACTGCCCACCGGCCGTGCATATGGCCCACGCACTGGCGGTCGCCAGTGATCAAGTGCAAGCAGACATGGTCGAGTCGATCGAGTTCCCGCATCTGGCGAACAAGTATCGCGTGCAGAGCGTGCCCAAGACGGTAATCAACGAAGACACGTTCCAAGAGGGCGCGGTTCCCGAGCCGCTGTTCCTCGCGCGTGTGCTGCAGGGCATCGGCGTCATGTCCGCCGAAGAGGTGGCTGCCTATATCGACAGCCTACGCCAGGCGCAGCAAGGCGCGGGCGAGCCGGGCCAAGAGTGAGTCAGAGCGTCGCAGGAAACGCACAGGGCGGGCCAGAGTCCGCCCTGTGTTTGTTCCCTGCCACCGGCCGGTGGCCACACGAGCCACCCATCCTTTCCTAGAGGCCTATGATGAATACTCGGTTGGCATTGACGAGCGAGCGAGTCATCACTGGAGAGCGCATCATCCCCCATGGCGTGGTGCTGACCGAGGGCGAGCGCATCCTGGCCGTAGGCCGTGCGGGCGAGTTTGCCCTGCCCGTCGACGCCGAGCGCGTGGATTTGGGCGCCGGCATCCTCTGTCCGGGGCTGGTCGATATTCACGCCCATGGCGGCGATGGCGCCGACAGCAACGATGGCACGCCCGAGGCGGTGCGCACCGTCGCTCGGCGGCACCTGCGCGCAGGCACCACGAGCCTGCTGCCCACCACCTCCACCGCCCCTCTGGAGGCGGTGTGGCGTGCCTATGACGCCATCATCGTCGCGCAAGAGCGCTGGACTTATGGCGACGGTGCGCGGCTCCTGGGCATTCATTCTGAGGGCAACTGGTTCGCCGTCTCGCAGCGCGGCGCTCATGCCGCCGAACTGCTCGGCCCGCCAACACCCGCGGTGCAAGAGCGGCTGTTGAGCTATGCGCCGCACCTCGCTCGCGTGACGCTGGCGCCCGAGCTCGACGGCGCGCTCGACCTGATCCGCGCTCTGGCCGCGCGCGGAGTGCTGGTCAGCGGTGGGCATTCGGATGCGCTCTATGCCGAGGTCTGCCGCGCCATGGAGGCGGGCATGCGCCATATCACCCATCTGTGGAGCGGTATGTCGATGCTGCGGCGCATCGGCCCCAAGCGCTACAGCGGCATGCTCGAGGCGGCGCTGATCGAAGATGGACTCACCGGCGAGATCATCGCCGACGGCTATCACCTGCCCACCAGCCTGATGAAGATGGCCTACCGCCTCAAAGGCCCAGAGAAGCTGTGCCTGGTGAGCGACGCCATGCAGGCCTCGGGTCTAGGCCCGGGCGAGTATCAGATCGGCGGCCTGCGCGCGGTGGTCGAGCCCGGGTATGAGGTGGCGGTACTGCTCGATCGCACGGCCTTTGCAGGCTCCGTCAGCACGGTGGCGCAGTGTCTGCAACACGTGGTGCAAGTGGTGGGCATCGGGCTACTCGACGCGGTGCGCATGGCCACGACCACGCCCGCGCGCATCGTCGGGCGAGACGACATCGGCCGCATTGCCCCCGGGGCCTACGCCGATCTGGTCGTGTTGTCTCCCGACACCCTCTTGCCGCAACGCATCCTGCAAGGCGGGCGCTGGCTGTCTGCATCGGCCGAGTTTGAGCCTCGCCATAGTCTCGTATAATAGGTAAGGCTCAAGGCCAGGAGGAACCTTTTCATGTTGAGACCATTGCGCACTTTCCAGGTCGTGCCGGCCTCTCCGGAACGCCTGAAACCGCTCAAAGAGATTGCCTACAACTTTTGGTGGGCGTGGAATCAAGACGCCATCGATCTCTTTAGCAGCTTCGATCGCTCTCTGTGGGATGAGACGGGCTACAACCCAGTGATGATGCTCGAGCGCGTCTCGCAAAAGCGCACCGAGGAAGTTGCCCAAGACGACGCTTTCATGGCCCATCTGCAGCGCGTGTACGAGGCTCTGCAGGCCTATATGCGCGCCGAGGGCACCTGGTATCAGTCGGTCAAGGCGCACTTTCCAGACAAGTTCAACGTCGCCTACTTTAGCATGGAGTATGGCATCAACCAGTGCATCCGCACCTATTCGGGGGGCCTGGGCATCTTGGCTGGCGAGCACTTAAAGTCGGCCAGCGACCTGGGCGTGCCGCTCGTGGGCGTGGGCCTGCTCTATCGCGAGGGGCGCTTTCACCAGCGGCTCAGCGCCGATGGTTGGCAGCAAGAAGAGGGCGAGACCATCGATGTGAGCGACCTCCCCGTCACGCAAGTGTTGGGTAGCGATGGCCAGCCGCTCAAGGTGTCTGTGTCCATGCCGGGCCGCGAGGTCTACATCCAGGTCTGGCAGGTGCAAGTGGGCCGTGTGCCCCTCTATCTGCTCGACACCAAGGTGCCCGAGAACTCTGAATTCGACCGCGCGACCACCGCCGAGCTTTATGGCGGCGACAGCGACATGCGCCTGCGGCAAGAGATCGTGCTGGGCATGGGTGGTGTGCGCGCCCTGCGCGCGATGGGGCTGGCCCCTACCGTGTATCACATGAACGAGGGCCACGCCGCCTTCTTGACACTCGAACGCCTGCGCCAGGCGCGCGTTGACCTCGGCCTCTCGCTCGACGAAGCCATCGAGCTGACCGCGGCGGGCAACTTGTTCACCACGCACACGCCGGTGCCCGAGGGCATCGACCTGTTCGATCCCGGCCACATGCAGTATTACCTGAGCGACTATAGTCGCGAACTGGGCTTTGACTGGGAACGCTTCTTGCGGCTCGGCCGCCCGCCGACCTATCCGCCCAACGAACCCTTCTCGATGGCCGTGCTGGCCCTGCATCTTTCGACCCAAAGCAACGGCGTGAGCGAGCGCCACGGGCAGGTGGCGCGCGACATGTGGTGTAGCCTCTGGCCGGGCGTCCCCGCCGAAGAGGTGCCCATCACCCATGTGACCAACGGCGTGCACCCGCAAAGCTGGCTCTCGCGCCCGTTGGCCGAGGCCCTCGAGGGCGCCTCAGGCCGTCGGCTGAGCGACACGGCCACCGATTCTGCCTTCTGGCAGGGCGTCGAGGACATCCCCGACGACGCGCTGTGGGAAGCACACCTGCGCCGCCGCTATCGCATGATCGAGATCGTGCGGGCGCGGGTCCAAGCCCAGCTGGCACGGCACCCCAATGGGCGCGATCCCGAGCTCGAAGTGCAGAGTCTGCTGAACCCCGATGCGCTCACGATCGGCTTTGCGCGGCGTTTTGCCACCTACAAGCGGGCGATGCTCGTCTTTCGCGATGTCGAGCGCATCGCACGCCTGGTGAACGACGCCGAGCGGCCCGTGCAGTTCATCTTTGCCGGCAAGGCTCACCCCAACAACACCCCCGGCAAAGAGCTGTTGCGGCAGCTCGTGCAGCTGACGCGAGACGAGCGCTTCAAGAATCGCGTCGTCTTTGTCGAGGACTATGACATGGCCCTGGCGCGCTATCTCGTGCAGGGTGTGGATGTCTGGCTGAACACGCCCCTCGAAGGCAAAGAGGCTAGCGGCACTTCGGGGATGAAGGCGGGCATGAATGGCGTGCTGCACCTGAGCATCCTCGATGGCTGGTGGTGTGAGGGCTATGCCCCCGAGATCGGCTGGCGCATCGGCACGGGCGAGGCGCTCGACCCGGTGATCAGCGATGAGGTCGACGCGGCTGCCCTCTACGAGCTACTCGAACACGAAGTAGTGCCGCTCTTTTACACGCGGGGTGCGGATGGCCTGCCCCATGGCTGGATCTCGCGGCAGCGGCAGTCGATCGCGCGGATCGGCCCACGCTTTACCACGCATCGTATGGTGCAGGAGTACGCCGAGAAGCTATATCTCCCGCTGAGCCAGCGTGCGGTGAGGTTAGGTGCCAACCAGGCCGAGAGGGCCAAGGCCTATGCCGCGTGGTTGGGCAACATTCGCGGACATTGGGGAGCACTGCGCTTTGACGACGTGCAGGTGCACGTGGGTGATGAGGCGCGCGTGCGCGAAGCAGTGCGCGTCGAGGCGCGCGTCTGGCTCGATGGCCTGCGCCCCGAGGATCTCGCCGTGCAGGTGTGCTATGGCAACGCGCGCCCCGATGGTGCGGTCGTTGGCTACGCCGTTGTCGATGCGCCCTTGGTGGCGCAAGAAGAGGGCGGCTTTGCGCGCTATGCCACGCAGATCAG
>JBDKSN010000092.1:0-1765 GCA_039680625.1 Anaerolineales bacterium
TACTCCCGGTTGCCCAACCCCAACCCTTCGCTCAATGCCGCCACAAAGAGGATCAGCAAGGTCAGGAGCGCAATAACGAGACTGAACAACAGAAAGCGAGCGCGGTTACGCCATACTTCGAGCCAAGCCAAGTGAATCGCGTTGCGCATAGTGGTCTCCCGATCAATTTCTGATCAATTATATCATGAATTCTCAGGGCAATGAACAAATGCACCTTGTGCGCAAGGAGAGGACCTTGGCTATCTCTGGGATGTTGCCAGCCAGCTGTATGGGGTCAGCAGAAGCTCTGCTGGCAGCATCGCCTCTGTCAGTCGAGGATCGCCAACCCGGCGAACGTCAGGATAAAGCCGATGAGGTTGTTGACGGCGTGCACCACAACTGGCGCCCATAGGGAATGGCTGCGCTCATAGGTCCAACACAAAGCGACCCCCAACACTGCCGCAGCGATCACCTGCATGGGGATCAGGTGAAACCCGCCAAACACCAGCGAGGAGACGAGCGCCGCGGGCCAGAACGACCAGCGCCGCCGCAAAGCGTTGTAGAACACGCCGCGGAAGAGCAGCTCCTCACTCAGCGGCGCAGCCAGACTACCCAGCAACATCACGGCGAGCCTGGCGAGCGTGCCCTCGGGAACGAGGGCCTCGCTCAACAAATCCGCGCCTGACTCGAGCACTGGCGCGACCGAGACGAGCCCATACATCAAGATCACACGTAGCACGAACAAGCCCAGCCCCAACAGGCAGCAGTGCCACACCCACTCGCGCGTCACGGGCAACAGACCCATCCGCTGCCAGTCAATCCCGCGCAACGCCCCCACCAGGGCCACGCCCCCTACCGCTCCACAGCTGGTTAGGGCCAACGCAAGGATAGTGAGCAACCCTGGGTCGAGGTCGGGCACAGCTAGCGACAGCAGCGCGCCCACGACCTGTGCCGCGATCCAGATGCCCAGAGTCGCACATACATCGCTCGCGCGCCACGGAGGTACGGCGCGCGTCGGCATCTCGAGATCAGCCACATCATTAGGCCAGGTCATTGCATTCTCCTTACAGGGGCGGGCACAAGAACGCTGGAAGCGGCCTCGGTCCCGATTACACCTCGACCTTCGGTGAATAAGCACCTAGGTCAGTCGAACTCGGTCGGTAGGGTCGGGTCTCGCCAGTGGGCGAACATACGCAGTATCTGTGCCTCAGTAATGCGCCCCACCGACAGCGGTGGCAGCTCATCTTGGCCGAAAAACCCCACCGCCGCCGTCTCGTTCGAGGTCTGAGGCGCACCGCCGGTCAGCGCACAGACAAAGCACAACTTGTAGATACTGAATGGGTTCGGCTTGGTAGTGTGGCGAGCGCGCTCGTGTACCAACGCCAGTTTGACGGCCTGCACCGTGAAACCCGATTCCTCCCACACCTCGCGCACGACGTTCTCGGCTGGCGAACTGCCCGGGTCGGCCCAGCCGCCGGGCAACGCCCACAGCCCGTCGCTGCGCTCTTGCACGAGCAGTATTTTGCCCTCGCGAAAGGCCGCGCCACGCACGTCTACCTTGGGCGTCGCATAGCCGGCCTGGTCGGCGAACAGGCCACGGATCACCTCGAGCGGGGTATCGCCGCCCGCGGCATAGATCTCGGCGGCCATCTCTTGCAGCATGAGATACCGCTCGCGATCATACACATCGTGGCCAAACGTTAGGCCATCTTGGGCAATGGCCTGTAGGCGTTGCGCCCACCTGAGCCAGCGCGGATCGAGGTTTTCCGTCATTGAGTCAGCAACT
>JBDKSN010000093.1:0-10235 GCA_039680625.1 Anaerolineales bacterium
GTTTGAGCGGTGCGGGCCACCCATCGAGAGGCGTTGGCGGGCCAGCAACCGCTTCCCGATCCGAGGCGTGGGCTGGCCAGCAACCGCTTCCCGAACAGAGGCGTTGGCTGGCCAGCACCGCCGCGCCGATCACGCCCGAATAGTCTCCCAGCGCCGCGGGCACGATGCGCACGCGGTCCAAGTCGTCTTTGTTGACGCAATGGCGATGGGCCACGCTGCGCACTGGCTCGAGGTAACCCGCGCCCATCTTTTCGATCACGCCCCCGCCGATCACGATGACCTCGGGATCGATCACGTTCATGCAGTTGGCCACCATCAGTCCCAAGTAGTACTGGGCACTGGCGACAGCCTCTTGCACCACGGGGTCGCCCGCCTCGAGCGCGGCGAGGATCTCGCCCGAGGTGATCTGCACGTCGGCCTCGCCCTGGTTGGCGGGGCTCGGCGTCGCCTCATCGCCCTGATCATCGCCCAGCGGCTCGTCAGCAGAGGGCGCCTCCTCGGCCATGGCCGCGCGCGCCTGGAGGATGCGCCGCTCGATGGCCGAGCGGCTGGCCAGGGCTTCGGCATGACCCCGCTCGCCGCAGCCGCACAGCGGCCCTGTCTGCTCATCGACCAGCACCATGTGCCCCACCTCGCCAGCCGAGTAGCGAAAGCCGGTGTGCAGCTTGCCGTCGAGCACCAGCCCGCCGCCAATGCCGGTGCCCACGAACATGACCACGATATCCTTAGCGTCACGACCCGCCCCAAAGCGGTGCTCGCCCACCGCGCCCACGTTCACATCGTTGTCGATCGTCACCGGCAGGTTGATGAGCCGCTCCAGCGATTCCTGCAAGAGATAATTGTCCCACGAGGGGCCGAGATTGACGCAACGCGCCACCCTACCCTGCACCGGATCCACCGGCCCGGGGATGCCCACGCCCACGCCGCACACATCTTTGGGTTTGACCTTGGCCTGCGCGATGGCCCGTTTGATGCACGTCGCCAGGCGCTCGGTCACCGCTGCGGCGCCCAGCTCGCGGCGCGTACGCCGCTTGTCTTCGCCCAACACCGTGCCTGTCGTTATGTCTACTACGGCGGCCATCATGCTGGTGCCGCCCAAGTCCGCACCCACCAGTAACTTGCGCTTGTTGCTCATCCCTCGTCTCCCCGCTCGGCTCCACTGCGACCCGCCCCACCCTCGGCCTCGGTGTGATTGTTGACGGGACATACCCACAGATAGCGGCTCACGGCCATACCCAACACCACTTGGCCCTTGGCCGTCTCGATGGTGATCGTCTCGTTGAACGGCAGCACGGCCACCACGCGGATCTCGCTGCCCGGGACCACCGCGTGTTCTTCGAGATAGGCCATCAACTCGCTGTTGCGCTCGACCTCTTCGTGCACGCGCGCGAGCACATACGGCCCGCCCACCGGGCAGGCGAGCAACGGCACAAAGAGCTCGGCCTCTTGCTCATGGCCCGGCAGCGGATTGCCGTGGGGGCACAGGTCGGGGTTGTCGACGAGCTCGGCGACACGCGCGGCGATATCCGCTGACATGGCGTGCTCGAGGCGGTCTGCCTCTTCATGCACACGCGCCCAGGGCACATCCAACACCCGTGCCAGCAGCAGCTCGGTGAGCATATGCCGCCGCACCACCGCCGCGGCCAGCTCGAGCCCCGCATCGGTTAGGTGGATCGTCTTGTCGTCGTGCATGAGCACCCAACCATCGCGCGTCATGCGTTGGATGGTGGCAGTGACGGTCGGCGGCGACACCTCCATCCAGTCGGCCAGCTTGCGCCCGATGACGGGTTCCTGGTCGCGGCTGAGGGTGTAGATGGCGCCGAGATAATCCTCGACAGTCGGTGTTGGGCTGGCCATGACGATGCTCCGCTAGACACAAACACAACCGACGGCGCTTGGCGCAGACGGCCTACCACGGATCGTAGCACGCCCGACCGGTCTGGTCAAGCTAGACAGGGCACTAGCTCTGGCCTATCATGCAGGCAACATGCGTCAAGAGAGGCAAAGGCATATGCCGGTTGATCCGTTCGATCTCTCGGGTAAGGTGGGCGTGGTCGTCGGCGGTTCTGGCGGCATCGGCCAGACCCTCTCTATCGGGCGTGGTGCAGCGGGCGCCGACATCATCATCGCCGACCTGCCCTCTCGCTGCGAGAGTGCCGAGGCGGTCGCCGCGTCGGTGCGCGCCGCTGGCCGTCGGGCCGCCTGTGTCGAGGTCGACGTCACCTCGGTGGCCTCGATCGCGGCCATGGTCGACGCCGCGCAGGCCCAGTTCGGCGCGCTCGACTGGCTGGTCAACTGCGCCGGCATCAACATCCGTCGCCCCGTGCTCGACTACACCGAGGCCGATTGGGATCGGATGCTCGCCGTCAACCTCAAGGGCGCTTTCTTTCTGACACAGGCGGCCGCGCGTGCGATGCTCCCCACGGGCCACGGGCGCATCGTCCATATCGCCTCACAGCTGGCCACGGTGGCCATGCACGACCGCTCGATCTATGCTATTACCAAGGCGGGCTTGGCTCATCTCTGCCGCGCGTTTGCGGTCGAGCTGGCGTCCGCTGGCTTGACCTTTAACGCGGTCGGCCCTACCTTTGTCTCGACACCGCTTACCACGAGCATGTTTGACGACCCTGCCTTTATCGCCGAGAACCTGCCCAGGATTCCTGCCGGGCGCTTTGGCACGCCCGAAGACGTCCTCGGCGCAGTGCGCTATCTCGTCTCGGATGCCGCCGCGCTGGTGAATGGGCACTTGTTGCTCGTCGATGGCGGCTATACCGCCTGGTAACAAGTCCGGTTGCACGCCGGGCATTTGCAAGGAGAGGACTATATGAAAGGCGTCATCTTGGCTGGTGGGCTTGGCTCGCGCCTCTACCCGCTCACCTATGCGACCAACAAGCACCTGTTGCCGGTGTACGACAAGCCGATGGTGTTCTATCCCATTGCCACCCTGGTCGAGGCAGGCATCGATGAGATCCTCATCGTCACCGGCGGGCCTCACGCGGGCGACTTTATCCGTGTGCTCAAGAACGGCAAGGAGCTAGGGGTGCGTCACCTCGAGTTCGCCTACCAAGAGTCAGAGGGCGGCATCGCCGACGCGCTGCGCCTGTGTGAGGATTTTGCCGATCAGGGCAACCTCGCCGTGATCCTCGGCGACAACACTACCGATGCCTCGATCGGCGAGGCCGTGGCGAGCTTTCGCGAGGGTGCCATGGTGTTCTTGCGCCAGGTGCCCGATCCCGAGCGATTCGGCGTGCCCGTGTTCGACCCGCAGGATCCCGCGCGCATCGTCGCCATCGAGGAAAAGCCGCGCCAGCCGAAGAGCCGCTATGCGGTGACGGGCCTGTATCTCTACGACCACACTGTGTTCGACATCATTCGCACGATCAAGCCATCGGGGCGGGGCGAGCTCGAGATCACCGACGTGAACAACGCCTACATCGAGCGCGGCGGACTGCGCTGGGCGCTGCTCGATGGCTTTTGGTCCGACGCGGGCACCTTCGAGAGCCTCTTCCGCGCCAACGCCTACTGGGCGCGCAAGGCCACGGGCCATTCGTGCGAGACCTTTGACGCCTATTTTCGCTAGATCGCAGTACACGAGGGAGGATCACCACACATGTTCAAGACTCTGGCTATCGGCCCCATCGGTGTCCGCGCGAGCTTTGAGCGCACACTCGAGCTGGCGAAAAAGCACGGCTTTGCGGGCGTTTCTGTTGGGCAAGACGTATTCGACGAAGTGGGCGTGGAACGAGCGGCCGCGATGCTCTCGGCCGCCGGCCTCGTCGCCGCCGACGCCGGGCTCAACGTCGACTTTCGCACCACGACCGAGGCGTTCGAGCGCGGCCTAGAGGCCTTGCCCGGCTATGCGCAGGCTCTGGAGGCCGTCGGGTGCCGCCGCGTCAATACGTGGCTGCTGCCCGGCAGCGACACGCTGCCCTATGAAGAGAACTTGGCCCTGCACCGCGACCGCCTGGCAGAGATCGCACGGGTGTTGGGCCAACACGGCTTGCGTTTCGGCCTCGAGTACGTCGGGCCAATGACCGCCCGCGCCAAGGCCAAGTATCCGTTCATCTACAACCAAGCGGGGCTATTCCAGCTCATCCAGGCTATCGGCGAGCCGAACGTGGGCATCTTGCTCGACAGCTACCACTGGTACACCTCGGGCGGAAGCGCTGCCGAGCTAGAGCAGCTCACTAATGACGATGTGGTCCTGGTGCACGTCAACGACGCGCCCGCGGGGGTGCCGGTCGACCAGCAATTGGATCTCGTGCGCCGCATGCCTGGCGAGACCGGCGTGATTGACATGGCTACGTTCATGGGCGCGCTGGTGCGCATGGGCTACGACGGGCCAGTGGTCGTCGAGCCCTTCTCAGACTGGGTGCAGAAACTGCCCGCCGACGAGGCCGTCAAGGCCACTGCCGAGGCACTCGATCGTATCTGGCCTAGGCTGTAGCGCTGAACAACAAGAGGCCGCCTATCGAGGCGGCCTCTCAGTTTGCTCAAGATGGCTCCCTAGCGCCAGGTCAACGTCGGGCTTTGAAAGATCTCTAGCTCGTTGCCGTCGGGGTCGACGAAGAACGCCAGGCGGATGTCGCCGACGTTCTTTGGCTCTACCGTAAACTTGACGCCCTTGCCCACCAAGTCGGCATAGGTGGCGTCGACATCATCGGCCTCGAAAGCGATATGCGCATAGCCGCACTCCGGCTTGGTGTGCTGGCCCCCTTGCAGGGGAACCAATTCGATGGTTGTGCCGCCAATATCAATAAAGGCGATGTCGGAGCCAGGGATGCCGCCGACTACGGGGAACCCCAGCGTCTCGGTGTAGAACGCCTTCATCGCTGGAAAGTCAACCGCGCGGATCGCGATGTGGTGCGTGCCCAGGAATGCCATGCTGTGCCTCCAAGATGTGTGTCGTATTGCTCGCAAGACGGTTACATCCTAACCAGCGAGGGTTGCCTCGTCAAGGACAACATTTGACACACTGCTCTGCAAAAACTAACATCGTGCTTATTGTGGGGGAAGCTGTAGTATAGATGACCGAGCAGCAATCAGCGAGCAACGAGCTGTGGCGCGGCGTCGACCTGTCGGGCATCACGTTGGTGCTGGGCATCGGCACGGGCCAGCTCGTCGAACTCCTCGCCGAAGAGGCCCAACGCGCGGGTGGAACCGTGGTGCTCACCAGCTATTCGCGTGCCGCGCTGTCGGCCCATTTCGATCGCGTGGGGCCGCTCCCCATCGAGCGCCTCTGCTGCCGCGCGCGCGAGCTACCCCTGGCCGATAGCTCGGTCGATCTGTGCGTGGTCAATGGCTCGCTCCGCGAGGTGCCCCCCGCCCACTACCGCGCCTTTCTCGAGGAGTTGTGGCGCGTCCTGGTACCGGGCGGCGCCGTGCGAATCTCTGACTTGTTACCGCCCAGTGACGCCCTCTACGGGCGCGCCTGGCGCCAGCGCTGTGACCTCATCACCCACCTCGGCGAGGCGCTGGGCGTCCCCGTGGCGTTGTATGCCGATGTGCGCGCCCTGGCCGAAGCGATGCAAGCCGTGGGCTTTGAGAGCATGGCTGTGTCGCTGCTGCCAGGCTATGGGCTAACCGACGACTGGCTCTCCGAGACTGTCGAGGCCGTGACCACCATGTTGTCGCGCGTGGCCGACCCCGAGACGCGGCGTACGCTACGCGACGTCGAACTACCCGCCCTGATCGCGGCCTATCGCCTGGGTGACCAACGCGCTGCCGAGCGCTTTGTGACGCGCGGCAACAAGATCGGTGACCTGGCGCTCGACATGGAGACCGCTGGCACCGAGCAGGAACTCGCTCCGCGCGACGACGACGATGACCATCACCATGGCGGCGGAGCTTTGGGAGAGCCGCGCCCATGAGCGTCTATGTGGACGTCTCGGCCGCGGTGCACGCCAAGGCAGGTCTCAGCCGCTATGCCACGAACCTGGTCCACGCGCTCGTGCCGCTCTTGGGCGATCAACTCGCGCTCTTTCAGAACAGCCTGGGCAAGTGTGGTCCGCTCGACGGCCTGGCGGACGTGCCCGTGAGTGGCACCTCGCTGGGCTACCGCCCCTGGCGTGCGGCGGTGCTGGCGGCCCAGGCTTTGCACCTCTCTTCCGCCAGGCTGGCCCCTGGGGCGCGCGTCTTTCACGCTACCGAGCACCTGTTGCCCCCCGTCAAGGCGCCCACGGTGATGACAGTGCACGATCTGATTTTCGAGTTGTACCCACACTATCATCGCCTCCCGAATTATGTCTACTTGAAGGCTGCCATGCCGCTCTACTGTCGCCGGGCAGGGCGCATTATTGCAGTGTCGCAAGCTACGCGGCACGATCTACTCGAACGCTATGGCCTCGCTGAGGACAAGATCGTCGTGGTGCCCGAGGCTGCGGCGCCTCACTTTGCGCCAGCCACGCCCGAAGAGATCGAGCGTGTGCGGATCAAGTTCAACCTTCACGGCCGGTACATCGTTGCCGTGGGCACGCTCGAACCTCGCAAGAACATCGCCAACCTCGCCTTGGCCTGCGGGCCTCTCTTTCAGCGGGGGCTCGCCGAGATGCTCGTGGTGGTGGGGGCACGTGGTTGGCTGTTCGAGGATGCCATGCGGCAGATCAGCTCGCTTCCCTGGAGCAACCGGGTGCTCATGCCTGGCTATGTCACCGATCAAGACCTGGTGGCGCTCTATTCGGGCGCGATGCTCACCGTACAACCCTCATACTATGAAGGCTTTGGCCTGCCGGTACTCGAGGCCATGGCCTGCGGTAGCCCGGTTTGCGCGAGCAACACGTCGAGCCTGCCCGAGGTTGGCGGCGATGCTGCCGAGTATTTCGACCCGCAGCGGATCGAGAGCATGGTCGGCACCCTCGAGCGCGTGGCTGACGACGACGAGCTGCGCGCCCAGATGCGCTGTCGTGGCCTAGAACGGGCCAAGGCCTATTCCTGGGAGGCCACGGCTCGCCAGACGGTTGCCGTGTACCAGCAACTGGCTCCCGAGATCGTCCTCTACGCATGACGGGCTTGCCTGCGGCGAAAGCTCGGCCGCTGTGGCCAGGAGCGATCGCTCGATGGCATGCAGCCATCAACAATAACACCTAGCAGCGAGAACACGACGGATGCCAAGCACATCAACACTCACTGAACCAAAGGCTGGCGCCTCCCAGACGGCCGATATCGTCGAACGGATCGAGGCCCAGCTCAGGCTACAACGTATGGCCGGTGCCGAGACGCCATCGACCGTCGACCCTCTGCGCGAAGTGCGCGCGCGGCAATGGGTCAATCCCCATCTGCCCATCGGTTGGCCCCAAATGCCACGCGGGCTCGTGCCCAAGATCGTCGCCTTGCTACAAAAAGTGTGCCGACGGCTGTTGCGTTGGTACATCAACCCGCTCGTAGCCCAACAGAACGAGTTCAACGAGGCCGTGGTTGCGGCGCTCCAAGACGCCTATCGCTATGTCGATCGCGAGCTGGCCGCCGCCGAGGGCCGACGACAAGAGCTCGAGCTGGCTGTGCGCCGTCTGGCGGCGCAGGCGCCCTGGGCAGGCGAGGCCGTTCAGCCACAGCGCACGGCACCGCTGGCTCCGCTCCGTCTGTTGGCCAAGCCGGCGACGTTGTCTCTGCCCGTGTCGCGCTTTGATGCCGTGATCCGCCGCTTGCTGCTCGCCGAGCAGCTCGCCCCTCAAGACGCGCCACTGCCCCTCCTGTTCCTTGGCGAAGATGGCCCCCGCCTGGTAGACCATGCACGTGACTTGGGCGTGGCGGCCTACACCCTCAGCGAGCCGGGGCAACTCGCGCCCGCTGATGGTGATGCCGTGGTGCTCGCCGAGGGGATTCCGGAGCACCTCTCTGCCCTACCGGCTTATTCGCTCGGCGGGCTGGTCTGGGCCGATGGCCTTTGGCGCCATACGCCCGACGAGTGTCTACAGCTCTTGACGAGCGCCACGAGCGCACTGGCTGCTGGAGCGCCCGTTGTCGTCGCTAGTGTGGAGGCGAGCGACTATGACGCGCTCAGTCGATATGTGTGGGCCGATCCCGCTGCCGTGCGCCCCTATCCGCATGAGCTGGCGGCCGAGCTGCTCAAGGCCGCCGGTCTCAACGAGGTGGCTGACCTGGCCTCGCCGTGGCCGCCCGAGGGTCCCTCGGGCTGGTACGCGCTTTGCGGCTATGCGGGGGATCTCTGACATGCGCACCATCATCTGCAACAGCCAGGTTCCGTTCGAGTATGGCGGCGCCGAGATCCACGCCAACGCGCTGTACGGGCAGTTGCGCCAGCATGGGGAGGAGGTCTCGCTCGTGCAGATCCCCCAGCAGTGGGAGCCACGCGCCGAGATCATCAAAGGATACATGCTCTGGCGGCTGCTGGACCTCACCCACACGTACAACTTGTTGCCGGTCGATCGCGTGATCTGTCTCAAGCATCCCTCCTATGCCGTGCAGCACCCTTACAAGATCACTTGGCTCATCCACCAACTGCGCCAGGTCTATGACCTGTACGGCACGCCCTTTGGCTTTATGGGCAATACCGCCGAGGAGCGCGAGATCTGTGAGGCCGTCACCCAGATGGACACGTCGACCATTGGCGAGTCGAAAAAGATCTTTGCCATCTCGCACAACGTAGCCGATCGATTGTGGCGCTACAACGGCCTCAGCGCCGAGGTGCTCTATCCCCCGCCCGCTCAGGACGAACGGCTGCACGCGGGAGAGTATGGCCACTATGTCCTCTCGGTGAGCCGCCTCACGCCGATCAAACGCGTCGACCTGCTCATCCGCGCCATGGCGCTGGTACGCACGCCCGTGCGCTGCGTGATCGCCGGCACGGGCGAGGACACTCGACGCTTGCATCAGTTGGCCAGTCGGCTACACGTCACCGACCGTTGTCAGTTCCTGGGCTTTGTCGAGATGAACAAGCTCATCGAGCTGTATGCCAACTGCCTTGCCGTATACTATGCCCCGGTCGACGAGGACTATGGCCTGGCTACGGTCGAGGCTTTCAAGTCGGCCAAACCCGTGCTCACCTGCACCGATAGCGGGGGCACCCTCGAGTTCGTCACCGACGGCGAGACGGGCTATGTCGTAGACCCAGCCAAGCCTGTCGAGCTGGCCCACCGCTTGGATGAACTGCACAACAACGCTAGTCTGGCGCGTCGGCTGGGCGAGCGCGGCGCCGAGCTCGTGCGAGACATCACTTGGGATACGACGATCTCGCGGCTGTTGGATGCCTAGCCGATGAGCATCGCCGTGGTGTTGCCCCCGGGCTGGAAGGA
Source organism: Anaerolineales bacterium (assembly GCA_039680625.1). Lineage (GTDB taxonomy): Bacteria > Chloroflexota > Anaerolineae > UBA1429 > UBA1429 > JAAYDS01. The sequence goes on from JBDKSN010000093.1 coordinate 9,252, forward strand.
TGATCTGGGCGTGTTGACGGCGCTGTGCGCCCTTCATGGCCGCCTGCCCGAGCAGCGCGTCACCTTTCATGTGGCGTCCACGATGTTGGGGCCGACCGTCGAGCTGGCCATCGTCCCCATCAGCCAGAGGACAGCCTCGTGGGCGTCGGCTTGGCTAGAACAGGGCGATGCACTCGCCGTGCTCTACCTGAGTGATCTGACGGGTATTCCCCAACTATGGACCCAGCTGATCCCTCGGGCGGCGGGTATCCTCCTGCCCGAGCGAGAGTGGCTGTCTCTGCTACATGCCGCCCGGCCTCGACTGCCGGCCCTGTGGGTGCCTCCCGACGATCTTTCGCCAGAGCCGAGCCTGCACCCTACCGTGGGCACGGCGCAGCCCTATCTGCTCACTTGGGCGCCGGCGAACGCACCCAGTATCGGGGCTATCGCCGAGGCCTTTGCCTGTCTGGCGTGCAGCCACGATGACCTGCAGCTGGTCGTCATCGGTGGCGCGGACCGCGACCTCTGGCGGCGAAGCCTCCGCGCTTATGGGCTCTGGCACCGCGCCTGGGTTCTGGATGACAGCGCTTACGCTCAGGCTTACGCGCTGACGAGCAACGCGCTGGCCGTGATTGCGCCCATACCCCCGGCGGGCCGTTGTGTTGGCCTACTCACCTCGTTAGCGCGCACCACGGCGCTGCGCTGTGTCGTGCTCGAAGAGAACGGTGAGCAAGGCCCCGTGAGCGTGAAACAGGGCGTGCCCATCATTGGCCTTGACAGCTTGCAGGCTCCCCAAGCGCTCGCCGCGGCTATCGAGGTGTTGCTCGACACCGATGTCCACGCCCTCGGCGCGCGGTGGAGCTCGCTGCGGGACGCGAGAAGCAGCGCCCTCTTGCGAGAGAGCGAGGCCCTCGCTGCGTTCCTGGCCCGGGTGGTGTCCGAAGGGGGCAGTGCGCAGCCCACGCCCATGGCCACAGACCTTGTCGCTTTTTACACGAACTTGGT
>JBDKSN010000094.1:0-14392 GCA_039680625.1 Anaerolineales bacterium
GCTCTTCGAGTAGGGCATTCACGCGATTCAGCTCGTCGCGAATCGCGGTCAGCTCGCGATTCTTGCTCTCGAGCGCGAGGGCATATTCACCTTGAGCCAAGGGGTCGGCGCGCAACGGCAGCACGGCGAGCTCAGGCGTCGTGATCAGCCGATGCGGTCGAAACATGTCATCGGCGTATCGCCCCTGTACCTTGAGCGGCGTGATGATCGACTCAGCGCCGTTGCGCTCTAGCCGGATAAAGACCTGTGTGCAGTCGCGGATTCGAGCAAGAGAGTGCGGACTAAACGCACCCGCCGCTAGATGCCAATAGGCCACAGCGCGACGTTGATAGAGCGCCGGGCAGACCGTTGTAAAAAAAGTGACCGCCTGCTCTTCATCGGCAAGCAGCTGGCTCAGCTCGGCGATGACCAGATAGGCCCGCGGAGGAATTGCTTCGATCGCCCCCGGCCGGAGCGCTGCCTGCGCCTCGTCCCAGATGTCGGCCACCGTCAGTTGCTTTGTTGCCGCGTCAGGAACCTCACCGAGGGTCAGCGTCGGCAACGCCGCTTCGCGGGCATAGGCCAACGCCGGACGATACAGCGCCACATAGTTGAGCGCCTCACCTCCCACAAAGACGACATTGTCACCCGGCCAGAGCGCCTCCAGCAGCGCGTCTAGTTGTGCACAGCCACTCGATAGGCTTTCCATGGTCTCTGCTACCGCGGCCTAGCAGCCGTAGCGCTCCGCCGAGACGAACGCCGCCTAGTGCGCCTGCAACAGGCTGATCAATAGCGCGACGAACTCGGGATCGGCGTGCTCCTCGTCGATGAATACCTCTTCGCCGCGTCGCTCGACGACGAGCACAGGCGTCTTGATCTCTCGTGCGCCAAGGCCGAGAAACCCGCCCTGCCTCTTGATGCGATAGCAGGTGACCTTGTCGCCATCGATCTCGGCGACAAAGCCATGGGGTGTGATCTTGTACGCAATCTCAGTATAGAACTGTCGGGGGGTGCCATGACTCATCCAGTGACGCAGCTCTGAAAGCTGATCTTCCATCGATCCTCCTTCTGTGCCTCGCCATACGACCCTTTCGCAAGTCCATTATACGGACACGAACGCACGCTGGCAATGAACAAAGAGAGCGAACTCTGCTCGCGCGGGGTTCGCTCTCTCGATCTGGCCAAGGCATGCGTGCTACACGCGCGTCAAGTACTCTCCCGTTCGCGTGTCGATCCGTAGCACATCGCCCTCGTTGATGAACAGGGGCACTTGCAGCTTGAGGCCGGTCTCCAGCGTCACCTCTTTGGTAGCGCCAGTGGCTGTGTCGCCGGCATAGCCGGGAGGCGCATCGACTACCTTGAGTTCCACAGTGATGGGCAGCTCTATCGCCAGCGGCTCCCCCTCATACGACTCGATCTCTAGGGTCGTATTCTCCTTCATATAGGGGAGCACGTCCTCCAGCAGTCGCCGCGGGAGCGCTGGCTGCTCGAACGTCTCCGTATTCATAAAGTAGTAGGTCTCGCCGTCGTTGTAGAGGTATTCGACGGTCTGATGGTCGAGGCGCACATCCTGCACGCGGTCGCCCGAGATAAAGTTCTTGTTGATGATCGCCCCCGTGCGTAGATTGCGTAGTTTGGTACGGATGACTGCGTTGCCGCGCCCGGGTTTGTAGTGGTCGTACTCGAGCACTCGCCAGAGCTGCCCATCGAATTCAAACGTCACGCCCTTACGCAGTTGAGCTACACCGATCATAGGTACCTCGGCCTGTTGTAGAATGCCTTCATTTCGGATATTATAGACGACGTCTTGCCGCGGCCCAAACGGCCGCCATGACGCCATACTGCTTCAGGAGCCAGCGCCTTGGGATCCCCCGCGCCACTATACTACGCCCATACCTTGCCCGGCTTGGAGCGCATCGCCTGGACTGAGATTCGTGCCCACGTCGCCGAGGCTAGCTCCGACGGCTTCAAGGTCATGCCGGGGCGCAATGGCCTTGCCCTGTTCCAGGCTGAGGACCTCGTCTCTCAACTGAGCCGCATCCGCACTGCCGAGGATGTCTTTGCCGTGGTGCTGCGCCTAGCCGACATCCCTTGGGGGCGCGAGGGCCTGAGCATCATCGAACAGGCCGTGGCACGCGGCGATGTGGTCCGGCAAGTGGAACGCCTTGCGGATGAGTTCGCCCTCATCAAGCAACGCCGTGACCGCCTGACCTATCGGCTCATCGTACGGCTGGCGGGGCCAGAGCAGCCCTATCGGCGCAGCGACCTGGCGCATGTCGTCGAGCGCGCCCTCCGTCGCGCAACGCGTGGGCGCTGGCAGGCTGTGCCCGAGGGCGAGATGGTCGAGCTGTGGCTGAACCACTTTGGCTATGACGCGCTGCTGGGGCTACGCCTCACGGGCAGCAAGATGCGCCATCGCGACTACCAGCAGCAGCATCTGCCCGCCACCCTCAGGCCGTCGGTGGCCGCCACAATGGCCTGGATGAGCCAGCCCACCGCCGACGATGTGTTCCTCGACCCGATGTGCGGCGCCGGCACGATCCTCATCGAGCGCGCCCTGTCTGGCTGGCATCGCCTTCTGCTGGGCGGCGACATCGCTGCCGAGGCAGTCGCTGCCGCTGCCGAGAACATCGGCCCTCGACACAAGCCGCGGCAGTTGTTTCATTGGGACGCACGCACCCTGCCTCTGGCCAGCGGGAGTGTGACCAAAGTGGCCACGAATCTGCCTTTTGGCGTGCAGATGTCCACGCCTGCAGAGCTTCCTGGCCTATATCGACAGGTGATCGGCGAGTTGGGTCGTGTTCTAGCCTCAGGGGGCATCGCGGTGACCCTGAGCTCTCGTGGCGGCCTGCTGCGGCAGTTCGCTCAAGAGACGGGGCACTTTTACAGCTCGACCATCGTGCCTGTAGACGTGCTCGGACGATCCGCACAGATCACAGTGCTACACCGCACCTGAGTACTCTCAGTATACGGAGCACGGGGCCTCTGCCCGCGAGTTCGGCACTAAGGCTCGATCACCTGCACCACATCCAACAGCAGCCGATCGTTCGCCAGACGCGCGCCATCGGCGCCGTAGAGAGGCACCCGAGCGCCCGTCTCGGCATTGTACAGCCCCACTTCCAGATGATACTCACCCGCCGGCATCTCTGGGGGAATCGTGAGGACGTGCATATCGGCCACCACCTGCCCCGCAACCCAGCTCGTCGTGGGCGACTCGCCGTTCGCAGGCGCCGAGTCGTGCTGGGCCCAGACGTGTTCGCTCGAATCCAAAAGGTGCACGAACACGGTATACGAGACATCGACCTTTTGCACACACTGCCAGTAGAGCGTGACTTGCGCCTGACCGCCCGGCTGCGCCGAGCCCGCGTGGTCGTGCCCCAACAAGACGGCCACACCCTCAGCCGTGGCGCCAACTGCATGTTCCATCGGTGGCGCGGTAAACACACGTGCCTCCCCGGCGACTTGAAGAGTGCCCAGCACGATCTGGGGCTCGGCCTCATCGCCCGCACCAAGATAGAGCGTATAATTGCCGGAATCGATCTCGGCGGGCACCTTGAGCAGGTATTGCCCCCGCAACTGCGCCGGTGTAACGATCAGCGCTGGCTCCGCATTGGGTCCAAGGAGCGCCCCATGATACAGCACCGTGTGACCGGCATCGTCGATCCAGAAAGTCAGGGTCTGCTCAGCCTGATGCGCATCGTCAACCGCCCAATACAGCGCAATGCTCAGGGCATCGCCCGGACGCACTTGATGGCCGGGGGCATCGCTGCCCAGCAGCGTAAGGCCAGGCGCATAGCTCGCAGGCGCAGCGTAGGGCACCTCTAGCGTCACCTGAGCTTGGTCAGGAGAGCCAGTGACCTGCACCTCCCCCAACAAGAGATCATAGCCCACCGCTGCACCCGATTCATCGACCACCGCAAGGCCGGCCCATGAATCCTTGGGGTGCACCCTAACCACCACACGATAGCTGCCCGGCGGCGTGCCAACCTCTATCGGCAGCTCGTAGTTGCCAATCGTCGTTTCATGCAGAGGCCATTTCGAGGTCGGCACCAACACAGGCTGTTCGAGCCCACGCTCGTCCCAGTACGTCTCGCGATCGATGTCGACCAAGGATTTACTGCCCAGGCCCCACTCCTGGCCGGCGTCGTCGAGCAGGCGCAGAGTGACGGCGTAATCCACATCCATGTCGGCTTGCCCCTGCCAGCGCAACAGCACTTGGGCCTGTTCACCGGGTGCCACCTGCTGGCGCACCCATTGCACTCCGGTGAGCATTAGGTCATGCCCCAACAGCACCTGACGCCTATCCCCTGGCCACAGGTCGTCTCGCAGGTAGACTTCCATCAAACGATAGTCGTACTGCTTGCGCTCGATGAGGTAAAAGTGCTCCTGCACATAACGCTTGAAGGCCTCATAGTCTTGCAGGTTGGCAAACTGGTGTGCTCCCTGGGCGACGTTGAGCAGTACCATCTTGGCTTGAGACTGTTCGATCTCGGCGATGAGCGCCGCGCCGGTGATCTGTCCGCTCTTGGCCGCTCCCCGCGAGATTCCCGCTGCGAGGCGCGTCGAGGGGCGCCGCGCATAGTAGTTGATGCCAGGATAGTCCGAGATGACCACGTCATCGGGTTGGGTGAGGCTGTCTACATAGGTCGCCCATTCGGGGGTGGTCGTATCGGTCCACGCAGCGACCATGGCGTTGTGCCGGAGCTGCGGCACGAGCACAGCCACGATGAGCGCCGCACCCACGATGCCCAGCACCCCTCGCGAGCCACGCCAGTGCCAGCTTTGCGCCCCCCTCGTCAGCAGCCAGCCGAGACCCACAGCAGCACAAGCCACGATGCTTGGCACCGCATAGGTGAAATGTCGCGCCTGTAGCTCACGCGTCATCGCCAGAAACGCCAACAATGTCGGCAACTGCCACACGAATGCGCGCCGCTCGGGCGCCCCGTGTAGACTCGCCACAATGCCAACGACGGCCAGCGCCCACAACACCGGTTGGGTACGAACATAGTCCCAGTACAGGATCAGCCCCTTGTCGATCACCTGGGGCACCGGCATACCGCTTCCCTGTCTGAGATGGTGCCCTAACACAGCCGCAACAAAATCCGGCGACACGAGGCTGAACGCTGCCGTAAAGCCCAGCACGATGCACAAGTACGGCACAGCGAGCCACAAGCCCGTGTGCAGCATGTCGCGCCAGTCACGGGTGCGCACACCCTCCGCGAGCACAAAGATCCCTACCCCCGCCATCATCAGCGCGCCAAAGAGTTTGCTCATCGTGGCCAGGCCTAGCGCCACGCCGGCGGCCGCTAGCCCAAGACGCCTCCTCTGAGGATAGCTGGCCACCAACAGCGCCAGGCCCACCAATCCCCAGAAGAGCATCGGCGCCTCAGGGCGGAAAAACCTCGCCGCCCAGAAGGACTCTTCATGCGCGAGACAGAGCACCAGCGTCACGAGGGCTATCCCGTCGCCCCACAACCTGCGCACTATCCAGAAGAGGGTTAGCGAGGCCAGGACGGTGTATAGGATCATCGAGAAGCGTGCCGCATAGGTGGAGTAGCCGCTCAGCGCTAGCACTGCCGCACCGGGATACAAGAACACAGGGAGTTGTGGTGTGATAAAGTCGCGGTACGGCGCTTCGCCCAACGAGATGCGCCAGGCAGCATAGAGATAGCCGCCTTCGTCGTCATAGGCTAGCCAGGCGGTGAGTCGCTGCGCATAGTACACGCAGGCGAGCAGGGCGATGGCCACGGCCAACAAGGTCACGGCCAAACGTCGATTGATCCGCAGCTTGCTCGGATTCTGGTGCACCGCAGTCGACATCTATTCCCAATCCTCTGACCTTGCGCTCAATCGTCAAGCTTCAACAGCACTGCGTCATCTTGCACGGGCAAGCCGGCCGTGGTGACCGGCACCCGTTCGCCCGTGGCGGCGTCATACAGGCCCACCGCCAGCGTCCAGTCCTCAGCGGGCAACCCTTCGAATGTCAAGACGTGTTCATCCAGCACCGTCTGCCCCGGAGCCCACAGGCTCATCGACAGGTTGCCGCCGGCAGGCTCGCCATCGTGCTGCGCCACGCGACGACCCTGGCCGTCGAGCAAGTGGACGAACACGGTCCAGGGATGCTGGGGCGTAGTCTCGGCCCGCCAGCGCAGCATTACGACAACTCGGCCCTCGTCAGCCTGCAGTGATACCACACTGAGGTCGATGCCCTCACCGTAGACCGCCTCGGGCGCCGGCTCGGACGGCAGAGGCGCAACCGCAAAGGCCAACACCGAACCCCAGTCTTGCGGGGGTGCACCCAGTGCCGCCGAGAGCAGTTCGGCAGTGTTGGCTACATCGGTGGCCCGAACAAAATCGCGATGCACCAAGACATGACGCACGCCCAGCCCTTGCAAGAGGCCCTCCAGCTCCGATGGCGTCAGTGTTCGTACCGCCCCTTCGCGTTGCCCGAGGATGGCCGCGTCGAGCGCCTTGACATAGGCACGCTGCCCCTCCGGGTCGCGGTGAATGTAGCCCCCGATGATCGGCAACCCATGCTCCGTCTGATAGTACATGGCGAGGTTGCCGATCTGCCGCTTACTGATCGGTAGATCGAGCACCACGCCATCGGTGTCGCGCAGGCCGGTGAGCTGCTCGGGTGGCTTGGGCGTGCCCTCGGGAAAGGGCCACATCGGCAGGCTACCGAGCAGACAGACGGCCACAATCGCTGCGGTGAGCCAGCCGCGCGCTCGCAGATCACGCAGACTATAGGCACAGAGCATCGCCAAGCCAAAGCTGGCCAACTGAAGGAACCTCTCGGGAGTGCGGCCCCATGAGAATAGCGGCAGCCTCTGCAGCAGCGCATACGGCAACGGCACCCCCGTGGCTCGCCCGGCCAACGCCAGCTCTGGACCCATGGCGAGGATGATCGCTACAACAGACACCATCAGCCAGACCCACCGCCCGTGCTTGCTGTGCAGCCAGCCAACAGCCGCCAGGCCAATGGGCAACAGGCCCAGATAGGCGATCTTTTCCAGATCATTGGCCTCAGGGATAGCCGTGCGCGCATAGCTGAAACGCTGAACGAGCCCACCCCACAAAGGATGGAAGGGTGACGGCGTGACCAGCATCACCGGGTCCACGGAATAGGCCTCTACCCCCACCGCCGAGAGGTCGCGGCTCTCACGCAAGGACTCGACGACAAAGGGGCCATAGCTGGGCGCGATCACAACGGCGGCCGTGACGACTGCCGCGATGCCCGCCCACAGATGCCCGCGCGACAGCTCTTGGTGCCGCCGAACCGCCTCGCCCCCCAACAGGAGCAGCAGCCCAGGCGCGACTAGGTAAGCCGCCTGCACGGGCGCCACGAGCACGCCTAACCCGGCGCATAGGCCACAGAGCAGCGCCGGTCGTAGCCTGGGGTGATCCAACGCGCGTAGCCCAAAGAGGGCCGCCAGCGGGAACCACCAGGACGCAAGGTGAGTCAAGTGGCCCAACAGTGCATGGCCAAGTCGCGGCGCCGCATAGGCGTAGAGCACCCCAGCCAGCAGCGCACCGCCATAGTGCTGAGTGCGGTCGAGCGCCAGCCAGAACATGGCCAAGCCAGAGAAGACGAGGCTGAGCAGAAACAAGGTGTTGTAGACCTGCGTGGGCGTCAGCACGGTGAACAAAGGGAAGGCCAGCCAATCGAGCATCGGCGCCACGGCGAGCAGCGGGTTGGTGGCCTGCCACGGTCGGTAGAGGAGCGTGGCCTCCGCCGGCGATTGACCGCTCAACCAGGCTTGGCGAGACCACCAGAGAGACCATGTGTATTGCAGGCTGTCACGCCCAGGAAAGCCAGCGACGTGCGTGCTGAACTGTCTCGCCACGGGCCAGGTGACGAGGAGGGCCAAGGTCACATACAGCATCACCGCGCCCGACCACTGGAGCCGCCGTCTTGCCGTGGCGCTCATGGCGTCAGCACCACTTGGCCAAGATAGACCTCATCTCCTGGTTGGGCCGTGCCATCCGCCGCAGTCACGCCTACGCGTTGGCCGGTCGCGGGATGATAGAGACCCACGTACAAGTCGTAGATGCCCGCAGACAGCCCTTGGGTGGCAATGTGGCGCTCATCGAGGATGTACTCCCCTTCGCGCCAACCCGTCGTTGGCCGTGACCCGTTGGCGGGCGGTGCGTCGTGTTGTGCCTTGAGCTCGCCACCCTGGCGCAGATGGCTGAATACGACATAGTCTGTCATCGGTGAAGCTGTCGCTCGCCAGGCGAGCTGCACGTTGAGCGCATCGCCGTCTTTCCCCTGCGACCAGCCCACCAGCTCGCCCACGCCGTCGAACCGGTAAGTGACCGTCTCATCCATCACCGGCGGCGTCGTCACGCTCGCCCACCGCACCACCGGGCGTGGCTGGAGCGTGACCTGGCCGCCGAGACCCTCCCCCGTATCGGCAAGATGCGCTTGAAGACGCCGCCCCGTGTCCGCATCATAGAGGCCAATTGAGAACCGATACTCACCCGCGGGCGCATCGCTGGGGATGCTGATCACATAGCGATCTTCGATCAGCTCCCCCACCCGCCAGGAAGTCGAGTCATGCTCGACGCCAACTGCAAGCTGGTCTTGTTGGGCGATCTTGTCGCCTGCATCGTTGACCACATGCACAAAGCCACATAGCTTTTGCTCAGGCGAGGCAAGCACGCGCCAGTACAGCGTCAGCTCCAGCTCTCCACCAGGATCCGTCGCCAGACGACGGATGCCGTAGCGTTCGAGCCGTACCGCGGATCCCAGGTCGACATTGGCCTCGTAGAGCACCTCTCCGGGTGGCGGCAGACACAGGATCTCGTGGTAGCCCCACTTGAAGGCGAGGGCGTAATGCTGACGCGCCCAAGAGGTGAAGGCCTCGTCGCTGGCGAGTTGCTCGTCCCACAGCAGGATCACCTGGGCGCCGCTTTGCTCCGTCGCCTGGATGAGCGCCTCGGTCGTCAGCAAGCCGAGTTGCATGCGCTTCTTGGTGACCGTTGCCAGCGCCGGTGGAACGGATGAGCCTGCCTCAAACGGGATCATGTGATAATCGCTGACCACCACCGTGCCCTCAGGATAGCGCTCACGGAGAAACGTCACGGCCGCCTGCGTACTGGCGTAGGTCTGCGGTGCGGCGAGGGCGGCGTCGGCGCGGACGATGCCGGGCAGGGCCAACAGTTGCGCCAGCAGGCCCAGCACGCCCAGCCCCGTCGCCCAGCTCGCCCGGCGCGTACGCATCGCTCGCACCAACTCTTCGAATGCCGGAGCCGCAGCGATACCCAACGGATAGAGCAAGATGCTGAGGTGGTGCTTGGGCCACATCGGCGAGCGCACCAACAGGATCGCCAGGGCGGCGGCCAACCAAGAGCCAAGGATGACCAGGCTGCGCCGCTTCTGCGACGCCCCGACCAACAGCCCGCTCAGGGCGAGCGCCGTCAGTCCCCAGTTCTCGCGCAGGTACGCGCCAATCTTGACCGCATGCGCACCGAGCTTGAACTCGAGCGCCGCGCTGGTGGCCTGCGTGCCCATGAACTGCTCCCACATCGCCGCGGGGTGCTGTAGTGCCAACGCAGTGACCAACGGCAACCCTACGGCCAAGGACCACATCAACACATCCTGCCAGAACTCACGGACATCCGAGCGCTCACACCAGAGCCAAACCAGACACGGCACCGCTACCAACGCACCGGTGGCCTTGATGTACAGCGCTGCCGCCATCGCCAAGCCCGAGGCCAACAGCCATCCGCGTTGCCGGCGTGCTGTATAGGCTCCTACAAGCGCCAGAGAGGCGACAGCGAGCGAGGTAGAGGGCAGGTCAGGCGAGACGACAGCCCGCGAGAGCCAATAGTAGTTGGGTACGATGGCCACGACAGGCAGCACCAGCAGCGCCCCAGCGTCGCCACTCAGGCGTCGTGCCACGAGAGCTGCACTGACCAAGCCGATGCCGGCCAGTACCACCACCGCCGCCCGCGCTGCCTCGACATGTGGCCCACCTACGGCAAAGGCCAGCTGCACGATCTGCACCAAACCGGGCAATTGGTCGGTCCAGATGTCGCGATAGAGCGCATACCCCTGCTGTAGCAGGCGCACGCGCATGACGTACAGTCCCTCATCGGTGGTCCACTGAAAGCCACCAAGGTGCGTGCCCTGCCACGCCAGGAACAACAGCAGCTCGGCGACGAGGCCGCCCCAGAACAGCCGCTGCCGTAGCTTGGCGCTCATGAGCCAGTCTGTGCAGTCACCAGCACAGGCGTGTCGAGCAATAGCCGATCATCCTGCTGCCTGACGCCCTCAACGACCAAGGGCAAACGCGTGGCGTTCTGCGCTGCATCGTACATGCCGATCTCGATCTGGTACTCACCCGCGGGCGCCGCGGCATCTACCGGAATCGCATAGTAGTCGGCAACATACTCGCCCGCCTTCCAACTATTGGTGGGCAAGCGACCGCCTAGTGGGACACTGTCCAACTGCCCCTTCACCGCGCCTGCCCTGTCGAGCAGATGCGTAAAGACGGTGTAGCTCGCCTCCACCTCGGCCAACGCCTGCCAATAGAGCGTAAGCTCTACCGTCCCGCCTGCGCTGACACTCTCGGACAAGTCATAGCCCAGGAAGGCAATGCTGTTGCCCAGCGTAGCGCGCTGGGGATGAGCGATGCTGGGCAAGCTCACAAGGCGCCCTCGTACAGCGACTTGGCCCAGAACGTGCCTCTCGCCAACGCCCTGGCCCGAGCTGAGCAACCGCACCTGTAGGCTCGCATCGGCCCACGGGACATCATCGGGCAGAGTCAGTCGGTAGTACCGTGCCAGCACCTCACCCGACTTCCAGGCAGAGGTGGGATAGCCAGCATCCGCCACGGACGTACGTTGTGAGGCGACCTCTACGCCCGCCGCATCTACCAAAGCCAACTCGACATCATAATCGGGGCGGGCCTCTTCCTCTGCCCGCCAATAGAGCAGCACATCGGCGCTGTCGCCCATATAGAGTTCGTTAGGCAGCTCATCCCAGCCGACTAGGCTGAGGCCAGGGGCGAGCGAGACCTGGTCCGCATGTGCAGGCTTTATGGCCTCACCGGCAGTCCACGGCGAAGAGACGACTTCGAGCTTGCCCAGCTCGACTTCAAGCCCTAGCTCTTCGCCGGATGCCAAGCTGGCCTTCGGGTGATCATCACCCAGGCGGTCACGCAGGCCCAAAACGAGCCGGTATCGCCCCGGCATGATGCCCGGCGCCAGGTCGATGGCGACGTTCTGCGTCACCTGCTTGCCCGCCACCCATTCAGCCGTGGGCACGAGCGACTCGTCGACGAGCCATGTATCGCCCTGCCCCCAACGATGGCCGGTCTCGTCCAGCACATGAATGTAGAGGCTATAGTACCGCGAGAGGTTGGCCGTGACGCTCCAATTGAGGGCAATGCCCACGCCACTGCCATAGCGCGCCTGTGCCGGAGACAGGACATAGCTGTCCAGCTCGAGGCCGCAGTCATAGCGTACATCCACCGCCTGTGTCGCCCCGGTATCGCTAAAGGAGATGTCGTCGCTCAGATCCCAAAGCGTCACCTTGACGTCGGTTGCCTCGGTCGTCTCGATCTGCGCCGCATGAGTGCGCAAGAGGAACTCGACCGAGTCGGTGAGGGGATTCGGGTCCTTCTGCCAGAACGACACGTACCACAGCCGATCAGCGTGGGCGCGGATGCTCTCTAGTTGCGCCTGCACCGCCTTCTGGTCGGCCTTGGGATCAACAACATACACGGGCAGATTGCCGGTGTACTCGTCAGTGAACAGCGAAGGCCGGTTCACCAGAATGGCATCTCGACCCGGCTCACCGAGCGCTGCAATCGTCTCGGCCGCCACTCGAGGTGCTTTGTTCTCATAGATATAGGCATAGTGAACGCCGTCGATCTGCACTACATGCAGAGGCTCGGCGACATCATAGTAGCGCTCCAGCATCTCGGCATCGAGACGGCGCTGCACCTCATTGATGTACATGACCACATAACGCACGGTGGCGGGGTCATAGGCCACCGTTTGGATCGCAACGCCGTTGTAGAAAGGTGAAAAGTCAGGTAGCGCGCGAGTAGCCGCGATATTATCGCCCTTGGCGGGGAGTGTGTTGAGATACGCTGCCGCCTTCTCCAGACCCTCACCCCAGCCCACCAACAACACCTTGGTTGCGGCTTGAATTCCCCCGAGTAGCGGATTGTAGTAGGTGAGATAGTACGGTGATGTCGCCAGCACACTCGATCCCGTCAACGCGATAACGACCGCCAGCGCGAGGGTAGTAACCGTTTGAGCCAGTGCCCGCAACGAGGGTTTGAAGCGTAGCAGGATCCAGTCAATGAACCCCCACAGGCCTACCGCGGCAATGATGTCCACGAACGGCAGCACGGGTAGCAGATAGCGATCGAACTTTTTCTGGCCAAGGGTCATAAAGACCCCATAGAACAGCACAAAGGCGCCTATGGCCCACAGCTCAACGCGGCGCTCACTCTTTTTCACAAGCCAGGGTAGCCCCAGCAAGAAGCCGAACGACGAGAGCGGCGTCAGGCGAAAAGCCAGCGCTACGGGGTAGAAAGCCGCACCCGGATCGGGACGTGGCGAACCCCAGAAATAGTTCGAATTGGTGTGCGGGTTTTCCGCATAGAAGAAGGCCGTATCCAGGACGAGCTTGATCGTCGGCCCAGGTTCGACCCAGAGGGCCGGCCAGGCAGCAAAGGCGGCCACTACGAGCGCGACGGCCCACACCAGGGCGTGGCGCAAGCAGATCTTGAACGGCCGCCGATCGATGAGCCACTCATAGCCCACCACAAGGGCGGTGTAGGGGATGATGAACATCGCTGGAGACTTGTTCAGCATGGCCAGTGCCGCCGCCACACCCGAGGCCGCCCACCATGGCCATCGTTGCGAACGCCGCGCCATCAATAGCAACAACACGGCCAGGAGCAAGAGCATCGTGGTCACGGCGTCCAGATGCAAAAAGCGCGAGTGCGCGGTGAGGAACGGATCGAGCACCAGCAGCACTCCCGCCAGCGAGGCCACACGCAGGCCGAACAGTCGGGCCAACAGCAACACACTGAGACCCAGGCAGAGCGAAGTGAACCAGACCACGCTGCGACGCGCTTTGAAAAGCAACTGGCCCAGCTCGCGGGGCAGTGCCGCACCCTCTTCGACCAGGATATTCGAGATGTTGAGCGCTTTGCACGTGTCTAGCCACGGCTCGTCGACATCAACCCCCATGAACGGCGCGCCCAGCCACATGGTGATCACCCCAGGATGGCCGGTCTGTCGCGTCTGCGCCAAGTTCCCCGAATGAATGCCGCGGTGGAGGTTGATACTGCGGCACACCCACTTGAGCTCGTCAGGCGTGATGAAAACATCGAGCTTGGGCAAACGCACCGCCAGCGCCGATGCGGTGAGCACTACCGCGACCGCAAGGGTCACCCAGCGAGAGGTACGTCGTGTAGAGGTTTCTGCTGAGGTCGTCATCATCCTCACTATCTATCCAAGACGTCCACGGTGCCCAGCAACACTGCATCGCCCTTCGGCTGGCCATCGGCATCGCTAACAGCAAGGCGTTGGCCAGTGTCGCCATCATACATGCCCACCACCAGCGAGTGCGGTCCCAGAGGCACCGCTGCGCTCAGCCAGAGCGTGTGCCTGTCGATCACGATCTCGCCCACCTCCCACTCATCTGTGGGCGCATCACCACAGCGCGGTTTGCAGTCCTTTTGCGCATGAACCACACCGGGGTCTTCGATGTGCACAAAGACCGTATACGAATCGTCAATGGGCTGCAACGCCCGCCAGAATAGCGACACTCCCACCGCATCCTGCGGGCGCGGACCGACCCGATTGACGGCGTAGCCGACCAGCTCGATGCTGTCGCCCAATCGGGCACCCAGCGGGATCTGCATCTCTGCCAATGGGTCGAGTGGGACCTGCCCAGCATCATACCAGGGGTCGGTCTGCTCGCGATCGAACTGCGCGCCCAGTGTAGTTACGTCGTATTCCGTGTAACTCAGCTTGGCCGGCATTCGCTCATAGATCTCGAGGGTGCTCTCCCCATCGCGCACGACGCGCCCCACCAGGGTATACTTGGCCTCGATCTTGTCATGCGGCACCTCTTGCTCATCCTGAACATGGGCCGCGAGGATATAGTACGTGGGATCGCTCTCGCAGACTGGCGCCGCACGGGTGTACCAGCGGGTGATGTGCGTCTCTTCGTTGGTGTCATAGTCGCCCGCGAGCACGCCCTCGGCATATAGCTGGCCGACTACCTTCCAGCCAGCACGATAGGGAAACCCAAAAAGCCCCTGCTCGGGGAACTCGTCGCCGTAGGGCACCCAAAACGCGCGGATACGGTGGTCGGGGTAGGTGCGCCGATACTCGGGCTGATGGCTGACCAGCACGATCACCAAGTAGGCCACCGCCA
>JBDKSN010000095.1:0-7995 GCA_039680625.1 Anaerolineales bacterium
ACGGCCTGCGGATCTGATGGTCGGGCACACGGGCTTTCTCATCTTTGCACGCAAGATCGACTATGCCACCGCTCCGCTAGCCATGCCCAGCTCGACGGTGGTAGAGGAAAGGGAGGATTTGGACCGATGACGGCAAACATCAGGCGGATCGTACTAGATGTGCTCAAGCCACACGAGCCAGACATCATCGAGCTTGCCCAACGCATAGCTAGCCTTGAGGGCGTCGATGGGGTCAACATCAGCATCTATGAGATCGACCGCCAAGTCGAGAACGCCAAGATCACAGTCGAGGGTGGCCGCCTAAGCTATGAGGACATCCTGGCCGTGGTCGAAGACGCCGGTGGCACGGTGCACTCGATCGACGAGGCGGTCGCTGGCAAAGTCGTGATCGATGATTCGCCCACGCCACAAGAGGCGGTGGGTTTTGTGCAGGCCTGAGAGCGCCGGAGATCTAGCTCTTCTCTAGCACGATCCACCTAGGTAGGCCAGCTATGCTCGTCGAGCGCTATCAGGTGCCCAACGGTACGGCTGCCGCAGAGCTCGTGATCAAGAACTCGCGCTTCATCGGGACGGTGGGGCGCGCTCAAGACACTGCTGCGGCGCGGGTCTTTGTAGCGGGCGTGGCTCAGCGCTATCCCGATGCCTCGCACCATGCCTGGGCGTATCGCCTCTCCGATGGCCCTCAGGGTGAGATCGGCTCGTCGGATGATGGCGAGCCAGGGGGCACTGCAGGGCGCCCGATGTTGGCCGTGCTTGAGGGGGCTGGGCTTGTCCAAGTAGCCGCCGTCGGCACGCGCTACTTTGGCGGCATCAAGCTGGGTACCGGCGGCCTGGTGCGCGCATACAGTGCTTGCATCCGCGCTGCCCTGGCTGAGCTGCCGACGTTGACGCTAGTGCTGCGCCACACGGTGCGCATCACGTGCGACTATGCAGCTTACGGGCCATTGAGCTATCGATTGCCGCGGTTGGGCGTCAGCATCGAGGATGTGCTCTTTACCGACCACGTCGCCTTGACCCTGGTTGCCCCCAGCACGGCCCGTGAAGAGGTAGCGAGGATCGTCCAAGAGGTGACCAACGGCCGAACCATCATCGCGCGGTGGACGGGGTATCGTTATGACCCACAAGATTAGGGGCGCTCTGCTGTTGCTTGCGCTGGTTGTGGCGATCTTGCCCGCTGTGCAGGGCTGCCTTGCGCCTGAACGCAACCGCACCCCGATTGTTGTTGGCGTCGGCGACTCGGTCGAGCAGCAGGTGTTGGGCGAGCTCGCCATAGACCTCCTCGAGAGCGCGGGCTATCGGGTAGAGGCCCGGCGCGAGCTCGGCGCTCCATGGATGGTGCGCAAGGCCATTGAGGCGGGCAGCGTCGACCTCATCTGGGACTACACCGGGCGCGTCTGGTCCGAAGAGCTAGGCCACGACCAGGCGCTCACTGACCCGGCCGAACTCTATCGCCGGGTACGCGATGAAGACACGCTCCATGGACTGACCTGGATCACCTATACTGGTGTGGAAGACCGCTTAGTACTGATCGTTCCCGAAGACTGGGCCGATGATGCCGGCGTGCGCTCGATCACCGACCTCGCTTATCATGTGCAGAACACCAACCCCGATCTGGTGCTGTGCACTAGTGACGAGATCGCCAGCTCGTCGTTCGGCCCAACCGCCCTCAAACGAGTCTACGGTTTGAGCCTGAAGGCCGCTAACTGGCGCAGGATGCCCGAAAGTGAAGCCATCGTCAGCCTCAATGACGGCTCCTGCCAGGGCGCCTTGGTCTCGGCGGCGCGCATCCCGGCCAATACAGTGAGTTTGCGCTGGCTGTGGGATGACCGGAGCTTGTTGCCAGCCTCTAACCTAGCCCCGGTGGCGCGCTCGACGCTGATCCACAACTATCCTGAGCTAGCCGCCTACCTGCGCCGGCTGAGCCAGTCGCTCGACAATGCTGCGCTGGCCACACTGCTCCAGCAGGTAGCCGACGGCAAGAGCCCGAGCCGGGTGGCCCGCCAGTTCCTACGCGTCCACGACGTCCTTTCGACGCCGACCTTCTCACCAAGCATGACACCATCGCCATCTAGCACCGCGCCGACGAGTGCCCCCACACCGTTGGCCGACACTCCCGCGCCGAACGCCGACTAGCTCTCGGCTTACTCACTAACCCAGGCTGATCAGGAGGCCCCTTGTCACTCGCACTCGGCATCGATACGGGCGGCACCTATACCGACGCAGTGGTCATCGAATACGAGACTGGCCGTGTGGTCGCGGCAGCCAAGTCGCTGACCACCAAGCATGATCTCACCCTAGGTATTACTCGCGCCATCGATGGTGTGGCGCTCGACCCCCACGAGATCGGCCTGGTGTCGCTATCCACCACCCTGGCCACCAACGCGTTGGTCGAGGGGCAGGGCGCCCCGGTCGGAGCGATCCTCATCGGCTACGGGGGGCACATCGCGCCTGAGACCGACCTTTGCGCCGTACTCAACACCCCCTACGTGGCGCTGGTGTCGGGCGGTCACGATAGCGGCGGGCGTGAACTGGCGCCGCTCGACCTGGCCGGCGCTGAACAGGCCGTTCGCGCGCTTGATGGCGAGGTTGCGGCGTTCGCCATCTCGGGCTTTTTCGGCGCGCGCAACCCCGAACATGAACTGGCGGTGCGCGATCTCGTCCGCCGGCTCACCCACAAGCCGGTGACCTGTGGCCATGAGCTGAGTAGCCGGCTAGACGCCCTGCGCCGCGCCACGACCGTCGCTTTGAACGCTAGCCTCATCCCGCTCGTGTGCGACCTGCTCGATGCCGTGAGCACGGCGCTGGCCGAAAGAGGCATCTCGGCTCCGCTGATGGTGGTCAAGGGCGATGGCTCACTAATCAGCGCCAAAGTCGCTCGTGAACGGCCGGTCGAGACGATCCTCTCTGGCCCTGCCGCCAGCGTGGTAGGCGCACTGGCCCTCGGCGGCCAGCGCGATGCCGTGGTGGTCGACATGGGCGGCACCACCACCGACATCGCCATCGTTCGCGACGGCAACCCGACGCTCAGTGCAGAGGGCGCTACTGTGGGCAGATGGCGCACGATGGTCGAGGCCATCGACGTCTATACGTGCGGCCTTGGAGGCGATAGCCAGGTGTGGCGCGATGAACGAGGCGCCCTGCAGATTGGCCCCAGCCGCGTGGTGCCCATCTCTGTCCTGACCAGCGTGTACCCAGAGATCATGCCCGAGCTACGCGCCCAATGGCAGGCTCCGCGACAGCCTGGCGACGGCGAGTTCTATGTGCTCCAGCACGGCCCCTGGCCCTCGACTCTGCAGTCGCCGCCCTTTGAGGCCGCACTTCAAGAGGCCCTGTTGCGCGGCCCCGTGTCTGCAGCGCAGTTGCGCGAGATCATGGCTCACCCAGGGTTGTACGACCGCTATCTACATCGTTTGCTGCGCGAGGGGCTGGTCATCCGCGCAGGGCTCACGCCTACCGACTGCGCCCATGTCCTCGGCTGGTATCGCGAGTGGGACGTTGAGGCGGCCAACTTGGCCGCAGCACTGCTGGCCAGGCGCCTGGGCTTGGAGCGCGATGAACTCTGCCGCAAAGCGCTGGCCAGGGCAGTGGAACTTGGCGCCCACCACGCGGTGCGCGCCATCTTGGCCAGCGAGGACCCCGAGCATCCCGTCGATGGGTCGCTAGACGCTCTGTTGCGGCGGGCCCTCGGGCCTGGCAACGGTAGCCTCTTGCACCTTGGTTTACGCGTGAACCGGCCGGTCGTCGCCATTGGCGCGCCTGCGGGCACCTACTGGCCCCGTTCGGGTGAGCTTCTGGCGGCCCCCGTGATCGTGCCCGAGCATGCCCAAGTGGCCAACGCCGTCGGCGCCGTGGCCGGGAGTGTGGTGGTGCGCCAGAGAGCACAGGTGACGCCCTCCGAGGACAGCGTCAGCTTTATCGCTTTTGTACCGGGCGAGCGCCGGGAATTCGGCTCGGCCGCAGAGGCGATCGAGTATGCCACTGTCTATTGCTCCGATCGTGCCACGGCATCCGCGCTGGCGGCGGGCGCAGCCACGGTTCAACTGAACACAGCACGACACGATCACAGCGCGCCGGTTGGCCTGGGCGAAGACGACACCTACCTGTTCACCGAGATCACGGTGACGGCTGCTGGCCGACCAGCCCTCGTTCACGAATCTGCGCTGCCCGCGTGATGCGCCCACACGGCAGCATGCTATAATGAGTTGACTCATCACCCGAGGAGACGACCATGACTCGCACCACACGCACAAGCCTCAAACGCTGCGACCTGATCACCCTCGAGGGGCGCTATGATAGCCAGAGTGCGCCCGAGCTGGAGAAGGCACTCCGTGAGAGCATGGATGCCGGTGTCTATCGCATCGTACTCGATGTCTCTCAAGTCACCTTCTTTGGCAGCGCGGCCATTCGTGTTCTGATCATGGCTATCAAGGAATGCCGGCGCTTCAATCGCGGCGATGTGCGACTAGCCAGCGTGAACGACCGAATGCGTCAAGTGCTCGAGATGGCCGGCATCCTGCCGCTCATCAAGATCTACGACAACGCCACCTTGGCCGTGGGTAGCTTCTAGCGATGACCCCCAGCGAGGTCTGTTTCACGAGCGACCGGGCCAACCTCAGCCAGATCGCCGAGTTCGTCGCTGAACAGGCGCGGCTTGCCGGTCTAGACGAACAACGCGTGTTCGAGATCCAGATGGCCACTGACGAGGCCTGCACCAACTCGATCGAGCATGCCTATGACGGCGAGCCAGCGGGCGAGATCCGTGTTTGCTGCTACATCGAGGACACCGATTTTGTCGTGCGCGTGACCGACTTTGGCCGTGAGTTCAACCCGGACCTGGTGCCCCAGCCAGACGTCACCGCACCGCTCGAGGAGCGCAGCATCGGTGGACTCGGACTGTTCTTTATGCGCAAGCTGGTCGACGACATCCAGTTCAGCTTTGACCCCATACAGGGTAACCAGGTCATCTTGCGTAAGCGGCGCGCCTGTCCATGAGCACCCCATCCGAGCAAGCACCCTACGTCCTGGAAGGTGTCGGTCGTATTGATGCCAGCATCGCCTCCCAGCTAGACGAACAGCTCAAGGCGCTACACGCCGCCGGGGTACGCGTGCTCATTCTGGACCTGTCCAAGGTCACCTACCTCAGTAGCAGTGGATTGCGCGTCTTGCTGCTGGCGCTGCGCCGCCAAGAGGCCTCAGGAGGGCGATTCGTGCTGCGTAACGTGCCCGAACGCATCATGCGGGTGTTGCGCATCGCCGGCTTTGATCGCTTGTTCCCGATCGAGGGCGATCCTGCCCTGACCAGTGAGACGCATGACGCCTGAGAGCCCCGGCTTGGTCATCGGCATCGCTCTGCTCGTGGTCAGCCTACTGGTGCTTCTGGGCGCGTTTTTGTGGGCGGTGAGGCAGCTGGCGCATGAGCGCCAAGCCAGCCGGGAACTGCGCCGACTCTATGCCTTTGGTCGCGAGTTGCTCGAGGCGCGTCTCGACATCGACGCCATGTGTCGGCTGGTGGAAGAGTACTGCCAAGAGATCGTCCCCGCAGCCGCCTTTGCCCTGGTCTTGCGCGAGCCGTCTGGCGCGGTATATTGCCCTCTCGCTAGCCATTCTGGGCAACCACTATCGCTCCGCGAAGCAGATGCGGCCGCCGCCCTCGCGCTGGTCGAGCAAAACGGTGAGGCCGTCTTGCTCCCCGGAGAGCACGAGCCACCCACTCCACTGCCGCTAGCTATCGCCGATGCCACAGCCAGCGGTCTGTATGTGCCCATCTATGCCAATGATGCCCTGCTGGGAGTGATCGCTCTGCAGAGTGACCAGGTAGGTGCGTTCACCCGGGAGCACCTGGCAGACGTCACCGCGCTCGCCTCTCAGGCCGCCCTCGGTCTCCAGGCCGCGGCGCTGCTGCGCCAGCAACAGCAGCGCACGGCCCAACTGATGCTCATCGCCGAGGTGGGGCGCAAGGTCGCGGCCATCCTCGATCTGCAGACTCTATTCCACGACACCGTGCACCTCGTGCAAGAGACGTTCGGCTACTATCACGTCAGCATCTACCGTCTGTCGGACAACAACAAGACCCTGATCCTCACCGCCAGTTCCGATGCCGAGATCGAGCATCGCGGGCTGACCGTGCCCTTGGGCGTTGGTCTCATTGGCCACGCCGCGCAAGAGGGGCGCATCCACCTGGCCAACGATGTGCTGCACAACGACTTGTACCTCCATGAGGCGTCCCTCGACCGTACACGTGCCGAGCTCGCCATCCCGCTACGGGTCGAGAACCGCATCCTGGGCGTGCTCGACCTGCAGAGCGATCGCGCTCAGGCCTTTACCGATGATGACGCCTCTGTGCTCCAGGTGCTGGCCGATCAGATCGCCGTGGCCATCGAAGACAGCCATCTCTACATGCTACAGCGCCAGCAATCCCGCATATCGGAGGCCTTGCTCCAGGTAGCCAATGTCTTGAGCAGTGCGACCAGCCTATCCGAGAGCATGGCGGCCGTAGTCGACCTGACTCCACGCCTAGTCGAGGTGACATGGTGCCTGGCGGTGGTCTGGCCGGATGACGAACGCCGCCCCATCCTGCACACTACCGGATTGCCCACCGAGGTGGGCGCCGAGATATCCAGAGAGCTCGCCCGACGCTCCCGCGAGCAGATCACTGCCTGTTGGGGCAGCCAGAAGCATCTGGTCGTCGAGGCACCCGACGACATGGCAGCGTTGTCCTCGGTCTTGGCCGAGCACACGCCGTTTGTAGTGATCCCTCTCGCTGCGCGTGAGAATGTCGTCGGCTATCTGCTCGCCGGGGCTGAGCGTGCCGAGGCCTTGAGTGGGCAGGCAGCGAATCTGCTCGCCGACATCGCGCGACAGGCTTCGCTAGCCATCGATAGCGCGTTACTGCACCAGCAGATATTGCGTCAGCAGCAGTTTGAGCAGGAGATGCACCTTGCTCGCGACATCCAGTTGAGCTTTATGCCCGAGAGCTTGCCCGACCTGCCTGGCTGGGACATCGCCGTGGAGTGGAAGGCCGCTCGCGGTGTTGGCGGTGACTTTTACGACCTGATCCCGCTCGACGAGAACCGCCTGGGCATTGTCATCGCCGATGTGTCTGACAAGGGTGTGGCTGCCGCTCTCTACATGGCCCTGTCGCGCACGGTGATGCGGTCAACGGCCCTCGAAGGCTATTCAGCGGCTCGCACTCTCCAGCGAACGAACACCCTCCTGTTGCCCGAATCGCGCTCGGGCATGTTCGTGACCATGTTCTATGCCATTCTCGATCTCCGGAGTGGCCTGTTGCGCTACGCCCGTGCGGGCCATAACCCGCCGCTCCTCCTTCGCGCGAGCACCCTCGACATCGAGACCCTTTGCTCGCCCGGCATCGTGCTCGGGGTGGTTGATGACCCCGAGATCGAGCAGCGCACGACGATGCTCTATCCCGGCGACGTGCTCTTGCTCTACACCGATGGCGTCACCGAAGCCACCTCGCCCGACGGCGATGAGTTTGGTGTCGAAGGCCTCGAAAACACGCTGCGCCAGTCGGCCGGCCTATCGGCGGAGCAGGTGATCCGCGCGACCGTTCAAGCGCAGGCGGCGTTCGTCGAGGGCAGTGAGCAAGCCGATGATTTCACTTTGCTGGTGGTTCGGCGTCAGCCCATCGTCCAGGATACCGCAACAGGCGCCATGTGATGCGAGTTTGCCTTTGGGGCACGTACGACCGCGACTCGGTGCGCAATCGAGTATTGATCGCCGGCCTGCGCCGGGCGGGGGCGCAGGTGAACGAATGTCATGCCACTGTGTGGCGAGAGCGACAACAGCGGGTAGCTGAGACGGCTCGCCACGGGCTGAGTCTGCGCCTTCTCCTCCGCTTTGGATGGGCGTATATCCGCCTCTCTGCGCGCCTGCTGTTCATGCCACGCCCCGACGTCGTGGTGGTGGGCTACCCCGGCCACCTCGATGTGCTCATCGCCCGTCCCATCTGTTGGCTGCGGCGTGTGCCCCTGGTGC
>JBDKSN010000096.1:0-3879 GCA_039680625.1 Anaerolineales bacterium
GGATGTCGAGACCTATGACTATTACGCCGGCATGTTCTATAACATCATGATGACCTTCGAGATCATGTAGACGTTGGCGGCGATCGGCGGCAACACCAGGCGGGCTACTCGCGGGCGCCCATGCGCAACACCTGAAACAGGTCAGTGCGCAGAGCTCGTCGCAGTAGCCCGCCTTGGATGATCATCTGGGTCAAGGCGAAGGCTCCCGCCATAAGCCACATGCTCTGGACATCGACCTTGGCGGCCAAGGGGGGCAAGGGGAGTAGCCCATCCTCGGTAGTGACGCGGAAATACGGGACAAAAGTCTTGGCGGTGGCAACACCGATGCCCGCACCGGTGACCAGGCCGCCGAGCAGCACGAGCAGATACTCGAGCTGCACCTGAGCGCGCACTTGGCCGTGACTCAGCCCGATGGCACGGAGCGCCGCCAGGCGCCAGAGACGCTCTTCGAGCGCACGACGATGTTGCACCAGCAGGCCCATGGCCGCGAGCAGCAGTGAGGCGATGAATCCCGAGCTGAGCACGCCATAGACGCCGATGCGCTCTTTGCGCTCGATCTCCTCCTTGGTCAGCGTCCACACGTCGAGATAGTCGCTCTGATAGGGCACTACTTCAGCGATGCTGCGTCGCAGAGCCTCTGGATCCGCCGTCGGTTCAGCGTTCACCCACACATCATAACTGGCCACGCCGCCGCCCATGCTCATCAAATAGTCCAGGTTGCCGATGATGGTGTCCATCTGTTCGTCCCGCGCCTGCGCAGAGCTCGGTTCCTCGGTGGCGGCGACTCTAGACTGGCTGTCGTAGACGGTGGGGAAGAGGCGATAGGTACCGACGATCACCAGATCGAGTTCAACGTTGTTGGCGCCATCTGTCGACACCCAGGCCTTGAGCGAGTCGCCCACGCGCCTACTCGTGCGCGTGAGATAGTCCTCAGAGACCAACACGCCATTGGGGCGCACCGCCAAGCGGTTCATGAGCGAGCCAAGCGGCTCGCTGGCATAGTCTGTGCGAAAGTTGATGGCCGTGGGCAGAGTCTGCCGATCGATGGCCATGAACCAGCCGCGAGTCATCCTCGTCGGATCGGCCGGCAACGTGGCGCGGTATTTGCCCGTCCACGTGGCGCCCGTGACCCCATCGATCGCCAGCAGGTCGTCGAGGGGCACCAGCCAGCGGCTGGGCTCGATCTCCTCGACATAACCTCCTTCGGCCAGCGCACCGGCGCCCGCGGTGAGACCCGACGGACCTTCATCGACCTGGAAGGAGATGTCTGAGCCGAGGCGATAGGCGATCCGGTCGCTCAGCCAACCATCGAGGCTGAGGGCCATCGACGCGACAAAGACACCGATGGCCATCATCGTCAGGATGAGCAGGAGAGCGTTGGTGTAGACGTCACCGCGCCGTCCTAGCTGTTGGAGCGTGAGGGCGGGTGCAATGGGCAATGCTCCAGAGAACAGTCGATCGCAGAGCCGCGCCAGCAGCGGCAACAGCCGACCTGCCAGTAGGGCGCAAGTGAGGATGAACAGCACGGGCACGAGGAACACCACGGGATCGGTGAAAACATCGCCAGAGGAATGCCACCCGCCGATGGCGATAGAGCCTGTGATCCGCATCTGGCGTACGAGATAGCCAGTGGGCAGCAGCATGAGCACATCTAGGTAGTATCGCTGCCAGAAGGGCGGCCGCAATTGCCGGCCCACTTCGCTGGCATGCGCGATGACGGTCTGGCCGCGATGCGCCAGGTGCGGATAGACGCGGGCCAAGAGCGCGACAAAGATGGTGGCAGCGATCAGCCCATAGTTCAGGCCGGCCAACGAGACGTGAAGCGGAGAGAGTGCACCAAAGCGCAAAAAGCTGGTGGTGTAGCCCATGAGGCGCGCAACGACCAGGCCCAGGCCGATGCCGATGGGCGTGCCCACCAGCACGAGCAGGCCGCCCTCCATGAGCGCCAGGAGCAAGATCTGTTGGTCACTGGCGCCGCGGCTGACCATCACGGCGGCCACCTGACGTTCGCTGTCGGCGGCAATCGCCGACACGAGCGCCAGGAAATAGAGCACAAAACCGATGATAGGGACGCTAAAGCCCGTCAGCAAGAGCGTCAGCGGCTTGAGGCGCTGGAGATAGTCGTCCAGGGCGGCCTCTGCGGCCACGTTGAGCTCTACACCCGGCACCAGCTGTTGCGCCTGGGCCGCCGATCGTCGGAAACCCTCGAGGTAGCGCCCAGCCAGCTCGGGCACGAAACGTCCCTCGTCGAGGTCGAGCGCCCAATGAATCGACGAGGTGGGCATGGTGCCGAGCAGAGGCTCGACGAGCGCGGCATATTCGTTCCCCTGCACCAGCAGCAGGCTGCGGTAGGTCGAGTTCGGGCTGGCCGGCCAGTAGGGTTCGTTCGCATCTGTGGGCGACCAGAGGCCAGCGATCCGCACTTGGATCGCAGAGGGCAGGGCGATAGGCTGCAGCACATAGGTCTCGCCCGCGTGCAGACCTAGCTCCGCAGCGAACGAGTCATGCATCCACACGTTGAGGACGCCATTCTGAGAGGTAGCCCCCCAGGCGTCGCCATCAACGATGTCGATGTGCTGGTCGACATCCGAGAGAAAACCAATACTGGCGTTGGCGAGAAACGTTCCCGCTGGCCCATACTGCGAGGGAGAGCTCGTCTTGAGCAACAACGCTGCCGAACTGATCGCCACCTGGCTCCGCGCTGCGGGCAGGTCCGTGTTGCGCGTGTAGATGTCGCGCAGATAGTCCAGCGTCGCGAGGGCTTGGCTCGACGTGAACGGCTCGGTTGACCTGGGTAGATAGTACGCCCGGATGGCCAAAGGCGAGCGGTTGAGGTCAGCCTCGAGACTAGAGAGCTCTTCTTCGAGGATGGCTCGGTTCACCGCCTGAGCAAAGATGGGCACGCTGGCGGTGAGCCCGACGGCGAGAGCGACGGCCAATACCGACAACGCCGCCAGGCCGGGGCGACCTCGCAGACGGCTCAGGACGATGCGAAACAACATGACCTCCGGGGGAGACGGCTGGTTTGGCCGCTTCTTTGGGGACACACAGGGCCTGACCTTGCCAGCCAGGCCCTGTGCGTTTCTGCGCCTAGCTCGTGAACAGACGGATCGATAGGTCGATCGCCAGGCCGAGCACGACCACGCCGATCTCCCAGGCCCAAGTTACCAGGGCAGTGTGCAGCATGCGCTTGGGCCCGCTCTCTTTGGGCGCGCCGCTCGTCTCGTGGACAGAGCCGCCTGCTCTCCGCAAGTGATACTCGATCAAGATCGTGACAGCCAGCCCGGCGGCGATGAGCACCAGCCATAGAACCAGGTCGACGGCCCCCAGGATATATGCCGGGTCATCGGCCGAGTTGCGCGGCGGGAACAACTCGAGCAGCCACGCAACCAAGGTCTGGATGCCACGCCTCAACGCCAGGATGTCGCCCAAGATCAGGAAGGTCGAGATCGCCCACAGCACATAGTACAGGGCCGTCTCTGTCCACGGGGCCTTGGTCTCCATAGCTCACACCACGATCCCTCGCAACTTGAGTTCGGGAGCGAAGTGGCACGCAACCCAGTGATTCGGCTCGATCTCCTCGAATGTGGGCGGCGTCGTGCGGCAGATGTCGCGAGCGTACTGACACCGCGGATGGAAATAGCAGCCCGACGGTGGGTGCGACGGGCTAGCCACCTCGCCGGGCAGGCGGATGGGGCGGTCGCGCCGACGAGGGTCGGGCTTGGGCACTGCGGCCATGAGCGCCTCAGTATAGGGGTGCTTGGGATGGTAGTAGAGCTCGTCGGTCGCCGCGAGCTCGACCATCTTGCCCACATACATCACGGCCACGCGGTCGGTGATGTGCTCGACCACGCTCAGGTCGTGAGCGATGAACAGGTA
>JBDKSN010000097.1:0-8884 GCA_039680625.1 Anaerolineales bacterium
AATCCGGGCATGGTATTCCATTCCTGAGAGTTGGTCGTGCTGAAGCGATCATCGCTGACCACCCCTGACTAGTCTGCACAAAGAAGCGTGCCTAGCTCGGCCTGCGGGTCGAGCAGAGCCGTGGCCAACGCGCCGGGCGTCTCGCCACTGATGATGCGCGCCGTCAGGCCGGGCATGGTTTGGATCAGAGCGAGGAGCGTGGCCACTTTGGACCTCATACCGCCGGTGACATCGACGGCGTGCGAGTCCTGCAGCCCCGCGGCCAGCGCGGCGTGCTGGGACGGGGTGATCCGCGGCAACAACCGGGCATTGGGATCATGGTGCGGGTCCGTGGTGTACACGCCCTCAACCTCGCCAACTTCGACGAATCGCGTTGGGCCTAGGTTCCGTGCAATATAGGCGAGCACCTGTTCCGTCGAAACAATGGTCGAGCCCTGTACCGCGTCGATGGCCACATCGCCATAGAGCAACGGCACGGCACCATGGGCCAACAGGTGCTGCACCGGCTCGATACTGAGCGCAAGAAGCTCACCTTGGCGGCACAGGGCCGACGCAGATGGCTGCAACGAGACCGCGGGCACCCCTGCTTCCAGCAGGGCGTCGGTGACGATGCGGTTGAGGCGCTGCGCCGCTGCGCCGGTCTGGGCGTAGCCCATCCAATCCGTCAGCCCGCCCTCGTGCACGTGATAGCGCTGGGCCTGAATATGCCCAAATGAGCCCGACCCGTGGCCTAGTACCAAGCTGAGGGTCGGTCGCTGCGCCAGCGCCTGGGCGATCTCCTTGGCGAGGCGCTGGATGGTGTCGAGGCGTGCCGTCTCGGGGCGCAGCTTGTCGGTGATCAACGAGCCGCCCAGTTTGACCAGCACGAGCTCACGCATAGTCGTCGGCACCATAGGGTTCTGGCTCGGCGAGCTGTCTGCGCTCATCGTCGCTGATGGGCTGCACCTGCCCGCGCAAGATGCGGAACATGTCCAGATCGCGCGGCACATAGGTGTTCTCGAATACGGCGCGCGCCTCGCGCAGCACTTCGTATTCTGAATAACGGCGCGACAGGTGCACTAGGAACAACGCACCCACGCCGGCCTGCGCGGCCAGCTCGGCGCCCTGGCGGGCCGTGAGGTGGCCAAAGCGTGACGCCATCTCTTGATCACGGCTGGTGTAGGTGGCCTCGATCACCAGGGCATCAGCGCCTTGGGCCACTTCGATGAGGTTGTCTGTGCGTCCGGCATCGCCTACGTGCACGAGCTTGACGCCTGGTTGCGACTCACCCAGCACCATCTCGGGCTCGATGACCCGCCCATCTGCCAGGGTGATCGCCCGTCCTTCGACGAGCTGGCGGCGTTCAGGCCCGTTGGGGATGCCGAGGGACTGGGCTACGTCGGCCAAGAAGGGGCGATGGGCGCGCTCCTCAAAGCTAAAGCCAAAGCAGCCGGGGCCACGATGTGAGACCGGGAAAGCGCTGATCGTCATGCCGCCACCTTGCCAGATGGGGCCGGCGCGGATCTCGTTGAGCTCGATCGCCGTGTCTACCTCGCCGCCGCGCAAGACGACCTTCATCAGGTCCTGCACGCGCTGCAGCGCCCAGTTGCCGCCATAGATAGATAGCGTGGGGATCGACTCCCAACGCGAAAAGGTCGACACCAGGCCACCGAGGCCCAAGATGTGATCGAGGTGGCCATGCGTCAACAGGATCTTGTCGAGCTTGCGAAAGCCCAAGCCGCTGCGCAGCAGTTGCCGCTGGGTGCCCTCACCACAATCGACCAAGAAGCGTTGATCCCGATGGAGCACCAATGCAGAGGACAGCCCACGCTCGACCGAGGGCGCCGAAGCCGAAGTGCCCAGAAAACAGACCTCAAACATGGTGCGCTTCCCAAGGGCGGTCTGTTCGGGCCGGCGCCCCGCAACTGTCCTGCACTAGGCCAAGGCTAACGCTCATGAGAGCCCAGCTCTTTGCCCATCGCGTGGATATCCTCCATATCGGCATAGCCGAGAGAGCGATAGAGCCGGATGGTAGGCTCGTTGGCCTGACGCACCAGCAAGTTGACTTGGGCATCCTCGGGCGCGTAGCCCATCCTCGATCGCTGCAATCAGCGCGCTGGCGACGCCTCGGTGGCGCCCATCGGGCTGCACCGCTAGATGATGCAACCGGTCTCGGCGACCATCCCAAGCGCCGATCGCTACCTCGATGATAGCACCATCGGCCTCTGCCACCAGAAACAGGTCTGGGTCCCGCGTCAGTTTGAGCGCCAGGCCCTCGGGCTGGTCAGAGGGTTGGATCTCGACGCCGGGTCCGGCCTCGCGCCATAGCGCCAAAACCTGATCATGGTCTGCCATTGCAAAGGGGCGCAAGCGCCATGCCGTGTCGATGGGCTAGTCCTCCATCCCCACAACCTGACGCCACTCGCCATGAATGCCGTCTTCGCTCACGCCGTAATAGATGCGCAGCGAACCATCGGGGGTGCGTTGTACGAGGTCGTAGTGTGGTCGCCCCGAGCGCAGGTATTTGTGCCACAGGCCACGGTCACCATGCCACGTGACCTTCTCGGGCGAGAAAGCACCTTTCTCCTTCAGGGCGATCGCATACCGCCAGAGGCGGCGAGCCGAGCTGCGCGTCACGTTCGCCACCTGGCCGCCGTCGCGCAAGTCGCGCATGGTGTGATATTGAACGCCGTTCCGCGTCTCACTGGCGGCGATCTCCACGCCGGTGCGAGGCGCGTCGCCCAACTCCTCGGAGCGAGGCTTCTCTTCGGCGCGCACGGTCGGTTTGGGCTCCTGCGCTACAGCTGGGGCTGGTTCTGTCCGAGCCAACGCTGGCACCATCGCGCTTGGCGTGGGTAGCGGCAGGGGCGTCGAAGCCTGGCCTGCGGTTTGCTGCGTCGTGGGCCGAGCAGCCTCGGCGCGTTCGCCCCGTGAGGGCCGCTCGGGAGGGGCCACCGCTGGGCCAGGCGCCGCTTTGGGTGGCGGCACGGGCTTGCCTCGTTCACGTGCGGCGGTGGTGATCAGTTGCACGATCTCGTCGCGCATGGCCAGGCTCGTCTCGGCCTCTTGGCGCACATAGATCTGGCTGCCCTCCAGCACATAGGGCCGATCTTCGCCACGCGGCACGACGATGCGCACGATATTCTTACCCTCGCTCACCAATGCCGAGAAGGTGACGTCTAGCCGCGGGTATACCAGACGATCGATCTCGGTTTCGAGCTCCTGAATGGCCGCATTCGGATCTTCGACCCCCTTGGGTGGCACTTTCGGGTTGGGGCTGACTCCAACGTAAATGGTGCCGCCATTGGTGTTGGCAAAGGCCACCACATCGCAGAGGATGGCGTGCATGCAGCCGCCACGCCGAGTCATGTTCTCATGAAAGCTCTGCACGATGCTGGGGCCGATGGCGCGTGCCGCTTGCACGTGATCAAAGGGCGCCTCGGTGGCGCGGCGGGCAGGTCGGGTGCGCGCAAAGTCGCTGCCCAAGAAGACGTTCTTTAGTGCAGCAAAGGTCATCTCTGGCAGCTGCAGCTCGGTCGCCCGCTCACCGACGCCCAGGTTCTTGCCCTGCCCGGTGATGCGGTGAGCGTCAGAACCCTGGATGCAGTGCATGCGACGCGGATACTCGGGCTTGGAGCCGTTGAAAAACGACGCAGTGTTGCGGCGCTTGTTCCCCTCGAGATCGGTCACCTCCAGGGCATGCAAGTTGGGATCTTGGGTGTAGGCGATGCGCGTCTGCCCACCAAAGCCCAACCCGAACATGGCTACGCCGTGAGAAGAATTGGCATGGGCCGCAATGACCAGCGCGCCAGCCTCGGCCATGAGCCGATAGGCGCTGATCACGTCGGTGGTAGAGCCTACTTCGGTCTCACCGGCCGTCAGAAGTGCGGCGGGAACGTTCAAGCGCAACAAGAGGAGCTCGATGGTGCGCACCGGCGTGGTTGGGTCAAAGATGGCCAGCACATGAAAGCCAAAGGTCGCCGTGAGTTCAAAGCCGGGCAACACCAGCACCTCATTCAGTACGCGCCGGTATTCCTCCAGGCGGGCACGCTCCTCTGGAGTGATGCGCCCCGCCTGCTCCCAGCGTTCGAGATCGGCGATCTCTTGGCGCATCGCCGCATAGCCCTGCACCGTGTTGTGGTCGGTAAAGGCGACAGCGGCCAGGCCCTCTTTCTCGGCCTTGCGCAGGATGTCGAGGTAGGTGACCCCGCTCTGCATATAATCCTTAGAGGCAGGCGTGTGTACATGGAGGTCGACGGCATACCAATCGGGGGATACAGTCGTAGTGGTCTTTTTGCGTCTAGGCACGTTGGTCCCTTCTGAGCCCAGCAACCTACCACCAGCAGAATCTGGCCGGCAGAAGCTGCAGGCTCACCGATGATGCGGCGCAAGGCTCGCATCACGAGACCATACCGCTGTACAGCAATGTCTGAGGCTTGACGCAAGGCTAGAGGGCGCCAATGGGAACGCAGCTGAGCACCACTCGATGGCCGAATACACCCGCGCAAGCAGCGCATTGCTCTGTAGGGGCATGGTTTGGTTGGATGACAGAGTTGTCGTCCGATGCCGGAGAGGGGAGGTGCTGCGGAGCAAAGGTGGCTTGATAGACGACCTCGTCGGATCCCTAGCCATGCCATTTTTGCACGGCATACAATGGCGGGACGGCCGTCCTCAGCCTGTCTGGCAATGAATGCTGCTCGGCGTTCCACGAGCAACCTGGCGGAGAGCGCGCATTTCGGTCCTGGCTGCGTGTGGCACATCACAGGTGCTGCACACGGGACCTGGCAGCGTGCCTCACGAGAACTGGGGCCATAGCCCCTGGCACGCCCCGAATACCCACTCTCTGCGCCTAACAGGCCCGGCCAAGCAATCGCACGGCGATGCTCTCGCGAATCTGACTGCAACTCGTGAGTCGCAATCGGGCCCACCCTCCCAAGGTGGCGGACTGTTTACGTTGTTATTCTACCACTGATCACAGCCTAGTACAAAGCAGCCTACAAGAGTCGGCTCAGTCGACGCGATAGTTGACACGGACGGTCAACCTCTATATCCTCATCGTCAGGCAGGAGCGGGATGCAACTCACGACCAAAAGCCGCTACGCGCTGCGTGCCTTGGGCGAACTCGCCGCTCGTGGACCGAGCAAGGCCGTGTCGCGTGCGCAGTTGGCCCGAGCGCAGGGCCTCTCGGCGGACTATATGGCCCAGCTGTTTCGATCATTGCAGGCTGCTGGGCTTGTACATAGCGTCAAAGGACCGGGGGGCGGCTATATTCTGGCCCGCCCTGCGGCGGAGATCACGGTGGCTGACATCGTCTCCGCTGTCGATGGCCCCATCGTCTTTGCACCCTGCGATGGGGTTACAGAGTCGTGTGCCCGCGCCGATGACAGTGTGGCGCGGTTGGTGTGGCACGATGCAGCAGCGGCCTTGACGCGCAGTCTGAGCAGCTGGTCATTAGAAGACATTGCCCTTCGGCTGAATGCGGCCCCGAGGCCAAACTCGATACCAGATGAGGAGCAGTGAGCGATGAGCATGACGGGTAGAGAGAGGCTGTTAGCCACGCTGCGGCACGAGTCGGCCGACAAGGTGCCCTGGGTGCCCTTTGCGGGCGTGCATGCGGGTCGGCTCAAGGGCTATAGCGCTACCGAGATGCTCACCGACGTTGACAAGCTGGTGTCTTCGTTGTTGGCAGTCAATCAGCTCTACATGCCCGATGGGCAACCCGTGGTGTTCGATCTGCAGCTCGAGGCCGAGATCCTGGGGTGCGCACTGGTTTGGGCTGAAGAGGCGCCTCCGTCGGTGGCGACACATCCGCTGAGCAACGAGGCTGTCGTGCCGACGCGCCTGCCCGAGGCGAGCGATGGCCGCCTGCCGATCGTACTCGAGGCGATGCGTCGCCTGAAGGCAGCCGTGGGAGAGCAGACGGCCTTGTATGGCCTGGTGACTGGCCCGCTCACGCTGGCCTCACACCTGCGCGGCAGCGAGTTATTCATGGACATGTTCGACCGCCCAGACTATGTGCACGCCCTGCTGAATTTCGCCAAGGCGGTGGCGCAGCGGATGACCGCACTCTACCTCGCCGAGGGGATGGACGTGATCGCCATTGTCGATCCGCTGGTCTCGCAGGTTTCGCCGCGGACATTCAAACAGTTTTTGCAGGCACCCTATGGTGAACTGTTTACCGATATCCGCGAAGCGGGCGCCTTTTCGTCCTTTTTCGTGTGCGGCGACGCGACCAAGAACATCGAGGTCATGTGCCTTACCGGACCGGATTCGATCTCGGTGGACGAGAACATCGATCTGCCCAAAGCCAAGCTGATCACCGATCGCTACAACATCGCCATCGGGGGTAACATCCCGTTGACTACCTGCATGCTGCTGGGCAATCAGCTAGACAACATCAAGTTCGTGGTCGATCTCCTGGACCA
Source organism: Anaerolineales bacterium (assembly GCA_039680625.1). GTDB lineage: Bacteria > Chloroflexota > Anaerolineae > UBA1429 > UBA1429 > JAAYDS01. Next base: position 6,405 of record JBDKSN010000097.1, read on the forward strand.
AGTGGACCATCACAACCTGATCGTCGCGCCGGGCTGCGATATGCCGTATGCCACGCCCATCGAGAACACGATCGGCGCGGCGCAGGCCGTGCATGATCCGGATACGTACCGGGAAATCGTGCGCAACTATCAACGCACCGCGCTCGACTATGATGTCGTGCTGCCCGATTATGCCCATCTGTCCCGCCCCCTGATCGAGGTGTTCACCCTCGACTCAGCCTCGTGCGCGGCCTGTGCCTACATGCTGGCGGCAGCCCAAGAGGTGGCTAACGAGCTGGGCGACCGTGTGGAATTGGTCGAGTACAAGATCACGGTGCCAGAGAACATCGCGCGGATGCACAAGATGGGCATCACCAACCTGCCCAGCATCTTGGTCAATGGCGAGCTCAAGTACTCGTCGATCATCCCCAGTCATCGTGAGTTGCTCGACACCATTCGTCAGTACCTGCCCGCCCAGTGAGTGTGCCATGACGCGGCTGCACCTGGTGGGAGGGTTCTTGGGAAGCGGCAAGACCACGGCGATCGCGGCCGCGGCGAAACAACTGCTGGCTCAGGGGCAACGCGTGGGAGTGGTTACCAACGATCAGGGCAAGTACCTGGTCGATACCGCCTTCTTCGCCCTGCAGGATGTGCCCGCAGTACAAGTGTCGGGTGGGTGCTTTTGTTGCGGCTATGAGGATTTTGCCGCGCGTCTGGCCGAATTGCGCGAGTCGGCCCGCCCCGACGTGATCTTTGCCGAGTCGGTAGGGTCGTGCGCTGATCTCGTGGCTACGGTAGTCAAACCTTTGTTGTCGTTACGCGGTATCGACTTGCCCCCTACAAGCCTATCGGTGTTTGCCGATGCTCGGCTGCTATTGCGCCGCCTCCGCGGCGAGCCGCTGCCTTTCAGCGACGACGTGGTCTATGTCTTTGATCAGCAGCTCGCTGAGGCGGGTTTGGTGGTGGTCAACAAGATCGATCTGCTCACGCCGGAGCAGTCGGCTGAGCTGGCCGATCTGGCAGCGAACAGCCTATCGGGCAAGGGTCTGCATTACCAGAACTCGCTAGACGCGGCAAGTGTCGCAGTCTGGCTGGAGCAGATCGAGCACGGTGAGTTGGCCTTGGCGCCGACCCCGCTGGTGATCGACTATGGCCACTATGGCGCCGGCGAGGCGCGCCTGGCCTGGCTTGACGAGATGGTGGATATTGCGGTACCCACTGGCCCGGTGCGAGAGGCGGTCATCATGGCGATCACGGGCATCGTGGCGGCGATCCGTGCCGCGACGCCAGCCCTGGCACATGCCAAGTTTGTGGTCAGCGCTGCCGATGGCGAGGCTAAGGTCAGTTTCACTATCGACGAGGGTGACGCTGACTGGGCCACCGCTCTGCCACCGCTGCAAGGACAGCTGGCGCACCTGCTGATCAATGCCCGCGTCGAGATGCCTGCAGCAGTGCTTGCAAGTGTCGTCACTGAGGCGCTAGCTCGGGTGCCCGCCGAAGTGACTGCGTTGCGCAGCGACGCCTTTCATCCCAGCCAGCCGCATCCACGGTGGCGCATGGCCTGAGCATCGTCCGGCGACGGCGATAATTGGCGCCCCTTCACAGCGCTAGTATAATCTAGGGTTGAACCGTGGTTTGCACGTGGAGTATTCATGTTTGAAAAGACCAGCGCTCTCGTCGAGCGCTATGAGGAACTCAATCGTCTCTTGGCCTCGCCAGAGGTGGTGACCAACCCCGAGCTCTTGCGCACCTATTCACAGGAACAAGCCGAGCTCGAGGAGCCGGTGCGCACCTACAAGCATTATTGCGCTGTCGAGCGCGAAATGGCCGAGATGCACGAGCTGGCCGAGGCCGAACAAGATCCCGAGATGGCGGGCCTGATCCGTGAGGAGATCGCCCGCTTGGAGAGTGACCTGGCCCAAACCGCCGAGCAACTTCGGCAACTGTTGGTGCCCCAAGATCCGCGCGACAGCAAGAACGTGATTGTCGAGATCCGCGCCGGCGCGGGCGGTGACGAGGCAGGCCTGTTCGCCGCAGATCTCTTTCGCATGTACACCCTTTACGCCGCGGCTCACGGCTGGAAGACTGAGGTCATCTCTACCAGTGAGACGGGTATCGGCGGCTACAAGGAGATCGTGTTCAGTGTGCGTGGCCGAGGCGCATACTCGCGGCTCAAGTACGAGAGCGGTGTGCATCGTGTGCAACGCGTGCCCGATACAGAGGCCAGCGGGCGCATCCACACGTCGACGGCTACGGTGGCGGTGTTGCCAGAGGCCGGCGAGCTGGATGTGGAGCTCAACGAGAACGACATCCGCATCGACATCTATCGCGCGGGTGGCCATGGCGGGCAGGGGGTCAACACGACCGATTCGGCCGTGCGCCTGACCCATCTGCCGACGGGCATCGTGGTGCAGTGCCAGAACGAACGCTCACAGCTGCAGAACAAGTTGCGCGCCATGGAAGTGTTACGCGCGCGCGTCTATGCCCTCGAATACGCGAAA
>JBDKSN010000098.1:0-5265 GCA_039680625.1 Anaerolineales bacterium
TAGCGCTCGACGAGCATCGCTGGCTTACCTGGTTAGGTCGTGCGAGAGAAGAGTGGTGTCACAGGCGCTATCAGGCCTGCACAAAACCCACTGCCTCTTGTGGCGTTGGCGAATCATCGATTACGACTTTGCCAGCGACTGCCTCGTCGATCGAGTGTACTGTGCCGCCGGCGTCTTCGACTACGGCCAAGATGTCCTCATAGTTGAGACGGCCACCTTCGACCGTGATCTTGGCGTTTTCGACCTGGCGGTCGATCTCATAGATGCTGATGTTGACCCCATCGACGCCCTCGAGGCTCGCCAAGCGCTGGGCAAGCTCGATGATGTCGGGCTCGTGGGGCTTGAGCACATCCAGAACGATCCGCCTGATGTTTGCCGTCATCGATCCAGATCCTCCCTTTCCTGGGCCACCGTCGAGCTGAGCACACTCAGTGGAGCGGTGGCATAGTCGATCTTGCGGGCAAAGATGAGAAAGCCCGTGTGCCCGACCATCAGATCCGCAGGCCGTAGTCGACCGGGCAACGGCTTGAACTCGCGCAGCAACACCTCGGCGACCTCGACGCAATCGAGCTGTCCCTCGGGCAGTGCGGCCAGCAGCGCACTCACCTGATTGGTTGTGGGCACGAGCGCGCCAAAACGGCCACCGTCAGCCAACGCTTCTTGGACCTGGCGCATGTAGAGCCAAGGTTCGCGGACATCCAGAAAGAGCGCGCCGATGCCCGAGAGCCCAAAGCCATCCGCGATGTTGCGTTGCTGTAGCTCGACATAATCAGCCAGGTGCAGGCGCTCCAGGTTGCGGCGAGCGACATGGAGCATGTCGTCGCGCAGCTCGAAGGAATGCACTCGGCCCAAAGGGGCCACGGCACGAGCCAGCGCGCAAGTGAGGGCGCCGCTGCCAGTGCCTGCCTCGATGACCTGTGCGCCGCTCCAGAGGTCGAGCTTGAGCAAGATGAGGCCGATGTCTTTGGGGTAGATGATCGCCGACTTGCGCTCGAGGGTGAGCAGCTCCTCATAGAACGATGGGCGGAGCAGCACAAAAGGCTCGTGACGATGGGTGAAGACCTGACGACCCGTCTTCTGGCCGATGAGCTCGTCGTGGGGGATGATGCCGTGATTGGTGCGGAACTGACCACCGACCTGGAGTCGCTCATAGTAGCGCTTGCCACGCTCGTCGATCAGCAGTACGCGTTCGCCAGCTTGTGCTGGTTGGCCTTCTGTAGGCGATTCCTGTGTCATGCGGCTCCAGTGACCATTGCCCGCTGATTATAAGTTGGCGTGGGGCGAGTGACAAACTGCCGTCGGCCTCGATATGGGTCAATGGAGACAGTCGAGCGTCTCTACGCGGCCGCTGGCGTGTTCGCCGAGCCTCGGCGTAGGCTGGCGTTACCAGGCGCAGGCTCTGCGGCACGACGTGGATGGCGATGTGGTGCGCTTCTTCGGCGAGGATCTCGCCGTCGACGTGGGCATAGAGTGGATCGGCTGAAGACATGGAGAACGATTGCATCGAGCACGCGCTGACGGCGGGGTGGCTGAGGTGCGTGCCCTTGAGAAAGCGCGGCACCAGAGCGAGCATCTGTAGGCGATTGAGTTGACCGGTGACCACCAGGTCGAGCTGGCCGTCATCGAACTTGGCCTCTGGAGCGAGCATAAAGCCGCCGCCCTCGCGTGGGCCGTTGCAGATTGTGACCATCATGGGGGCGATCTGCGTCGTGGTGCCGTCGACCGTGAGAGTGCTGGGGGCGAACTGCAGCGTGACCAAGATCGTCTTGAGCACGGCGGGGATGTAGAGCGCGAGGCCGCGAGCGTGCTTGTTGCGCCGCGTCTCTTGGCACACCAGCCCATCAAAGCCGATGCCCACCGTGTTGTCGAAATAGCGGGCGATTCGGCCGTCGATGGTCACGTGGCCGAGGTCGATTAGTCGGCTGTGACCGGCGGCAATGGTACGGCAGGCTTCGGTCAGCTCGGGCGAGAGGCCGTTCATCAAGGCAAAATCATTGCCCGAGCCAGCGGGGACGCAACTCAGCTCGACGGGCTCGCCCGGGCGTTGGGCGGCCATCAGACCGTTGATCACCTCGTGGGCAGTACCATCGCCGCCGACCGAGGCTAGACGACGATACCCTGCGGCGACAAGAGACTCTGCCAGCTCGATGGCGTGCCCAGGGCGCTCGGTCAGATGAAGCGTGTACGGCACGCCCAGTGCGCATAGCTCTCGAGCAAGATCGCTAATGATCCTGCCCGCATGGCCGCGACCCGCTTGGGGGTTGACGATGATCTGTAGCTCTTCCATGCCCACATCCCCGTCGGCTGATCGCTCTAGTCTATGGCGGAAACACCGCAACGCAAATGTCGCCGCGGCTTGTGGGCAGGGCGATGGGCCAGGCTCTGGTGTGAGCAGACAGGGTCAGCGACTAGAGTCTGCGGATCACGCCCACTACCCGGCCTTGGACGCTGAGCGAAGCGGCCGGTACATAGATTGGCTCGAATTGAGGGTTGGCGGGCTGGAGGCGGATCATGCGTCCGCCCTCTTCGCGGTAAAAGCGTTTGAGGGTCGTCGCCTTCTCCTCCTCAAGCCAGGCCGCGACCATGTCGCCATTCTGCACGTCGGTGTCGTGATCGAGGATCACTAGGTCGCCGTCGCCGATCAGGGCGTCGATCATCGAGGTGCCGCGCACCTGGAGGGCATAGAGGCTCTCGCGGGAGCGGGCAATGTCCGAAGGGATCTCGATGTCTTCGAACTCGTCGAGGTTTGACTCGGGGTCGGGCACTGGCAAAGGCTCACCGGCGGCGATAAAGCCCAACAAGGGCACGGTCGTCCGTCGGGCGGCCCGCTTGTCACCACCGTCGGCCACTTTGATGCCCCGCGAGACCAGCGCGTCACGCTCGAGGTACCCCTTGCGCCGGAGCACGTCCAGGTTGTAGCTGACTACCGAAGTAGACGAGATGCCACATTGCTCGCCGATCTCGCGGATCGTAGGCGGGTAGCCGTTCTCCTCGACATAGTCGGCGATCATGGCCAGGATGTGACTCTGACGCTCAGAAAGAGACGGTTTGTTTACCATCGGCGTGACTCCTCTGTTACGCTTTCGAGTACATTATAGCGTGAACATCTGTTCTATGTCAAGAACGCTTGTTCGTCCAGGTTGACAAGAGGCGGCCACCCGACTATCTTACCCTATAGGGGTATATTCGGATGCGCCTATCGGAGGACATACCGTGAACACGATATCGTTGTACTGCCCGGACATCTCATGTCAGCACTGTGCGATGACGATCAAGCGCGAGCTCGCGCAGGTGCAAGGCGTTACCGTCGAGCAGGTCGATGTGCCCAGCAAGACGGTCAGACTCCAAGTGGCTTCGGATGCAGCCCTGGCGGCGGCCGTCAAGGTGCTGGAAGAGATCGGCTATCCGCCGACGACTACCGGCTGAGGCACCGGCCAGTAGCGACGAGGCATTTCGCTCTCGTCGCTACTGGCCTAGAATAAGCCCCTAGATCGCTATGGGAGACTACACTATGAGACGATACACAGGGCTGAGCGTGAGCTTGTTGCTCGTTATTGCTCTCCTTGTCGGCTGTTCCAGCAAGGCAGACGCTGTGTCGGTACAGGCGACAGCTACAAAAGCCACGATAGCACCGGTTACGGCAACGCTCGAACCGACAACAATCGCGCCAGCAGAAGGTGCACAAGCCTCGACCACAGCGACGCCAGCCTGGCAGCCAGCGGTGGGTGTGACTGCCGCGGACTTTGCGCTGCAGGGCGTCGATGGGCGCACGCACAAGCTGTCCGAGTATCTAGGCCAGCCCGTCATCCTCTGCTTTTTCGCTACGTGGTGCCCGCACTGCCAAAGTGAGATGCCTATCCTACAACAGGTCTACACCGACCGCGAGGGGGATGGTTTTGTGCTATTGGCGGTGAGCGTAGCCGAGACTCCCGACACCGTCGCGCAGTTCGTCGATGAACAGGGGCTAACTTTCCCCGTGTTGATCGATGCCGACGGCGAGATTGGCACGCTCTACCAGGTGAGCGGGATCCCCGCCAGCTACTTTATCGATCGCAACGGGCTCATTCGCGGCTCGCACGTGGGTGCGATCACTGAGGCGGCGGCGCTGAACAGCGTCGTCGATCAGCTTCTGCAATAGCGGTGACGGGCAAGAGTGCTCTGCATGCGTCTGGCCGAACCGTGGGTGACCGGATAGGGCGCCTGGCCTTGCTATTGGTAAACTGGCTAGTCAGGCACTTGTTATTGCTACTCACCTTCGCGCTCGCCCTCTACGCTCTTTTGCCCTTGTTCGCGCCGGTGCTCATGTATGTCGGGCACGAGCGCGCTGCCAAGGGGATCTATCTGCTGTTCCGGCCGCTGTGTCATCAGTTGCCGGAACGCTCCTTTTTTCTGTTTGGGCCCCAGCCCGTCTATAGCATTGCCGAACTATCGGCCGCCCTGGGCGGCGCAGTGCCAGTGCGTTACATCGGCGATGCGCGGTTGGGTTACAAGATGGCTGTGTGTCAGCGCGACGTCGCCATCTATGGCAGCATGTTTCTGGCGATGGTGGCCTATGGGCCGTGGGCTGGCCGGCTCCGCCGGTGGCCATTGTGGGCGCTGGCCGTATGCGCCGCGCCGATGGCCATCGATGGCGGTGGGCAGCTCGTCGGCCTGTGGCAGAGTTCGCCGCTCAGTCGCGTACTGACCGGTGCTCTCTTTGGTGTAGGCGCGATTCGCGTATTGCTGCCCATCCTCGACCGCGGCCTCGCCGAGGCGCGCATCACGGTGGGAGCGCGTTGATGCCGACGCAGAGCGTGTCGTTCTGGGCGGCTCTCGTCGGTGGGTTGGCCTCGTTCTTTTCACCGTGTGTATTGCCCCTCATCCCTGTGTATCTCGGTTACATGATGGGCGGCGTCGTGCCCAACGATGCGACCAATCAGAGGCTGCTCGGCCTACGTCACGCGGCCTTTTTCGTCCTGGGCTTTGCCCTGGCCTTTGTGACGTTAGGAGCGGCCGCCGGTGCTCTCGGGCGGTGGCTCTACCCGGCCATGCCGACGGTCATGCGTGTGGCCGGTCTGGTGCTGGTTGTCTTTGGGCTACAGATGCTGGGCGTCCTCCGGTTGCCCTTCCTGGCCGCTGAAAGGCAGGTGACTCTTGGGCGTGGCCGCCAGGGCCTCTGGCGGTCGCTGCTGATGGGGCTGGCCTTTGCGATCGGCTGGAGTCCGTGCGTCGGGCCGGTGTTGTCGGCCATCCTGCTGATGGCCGCCGAGACGCGTACCGCAGCGC
>JBDKSN010000099.1:0-8670 GCA_039680625.1 Anaerolineales bacterium
AGGATCAAACCCTCCGTGAATATCTTTACCTCTTCACGAGGCTCCGTTCCTTACTCGCCTATCCGGCCGCTCTCAGGACACTTGTCACTCTTTAGTTGTTAAGGTGCCGCTCCCCCTGGAGATTCCCCTCCCCAGAGTGCAGAGGTCAGTATATCGCCCCCGCTTCCCTTTGTCAAATCGCGACGCTGTGCTGTTTTTTGGTTCCCTCTGCGATCCCTTTCGGTCTCGCTCGGTTTCCACAGCTCCTTCGCCAGGCGCCATTCGCAGGCGCAACAGGGAAAGATTCTAGGCCGCTCTCTGCACTTGTCAAATCCGTCTGTTGTACCGTTGCCTGCGGGCACCGGCCCAAACGGCGCCGAATGAATCGTATGATCCCTAACGGCAAAGACTAGTATATCGCACCGGCAGGAGGCTGTCAAGTTTACGCGAGACCGGAATCTCGGTGTGTTTGTGCCCGCTATCGCGGGCTCGCCCTCTTGCAGGATTTGCCGATTGCCCCGCCACGTCTATACTAGGCGTACCATCAGTGGGAGCAGTGCCGCATGTCTATCGCCATCATCCTCGGGATTGGGTTCGTTGCGGGCATCGTCACCGGGCTCATCGGCGCGAGCGGGGTCATGGTCATTGTCCCCGGCCTCGCTCTGTTGGGCTATTCGGCCTTTGACGCCATTGGCGCCAGCCTCTTTACCGACACCATCGCCTCGTTCGTCGTGAGCTGGACCTACTATCAGGCCGGCAATCTCAAGTTGAAGGAGGGCTGGTGGATCGCCGTCGGCTCGGTGCTGGGGGCGCAGTTGGGCAGCCTGCTCTCGCCCAAGATCCCGGAAACCGGACTGAGTGGCTCCTTTGGCATCTTTTTGTTTGTCACCGCGGCCACATTCTGGTTACGCGGCCGGAAGAAGAAGACGGCGCTGTTGAGCAAAGCTCCCGCCGCAGAGATGCCCACCGAGAACGCACTGGTCAAGCTGTTGCGCAAGAACGTGGTGCTCTCGAGCCTCGGCCTGGGCATGTTGGTGGGCATCCTCAGTGGCCTGTTGGGCGCCGGTGGAGGTGTGCTGATTCTCCTTATCCTGGTCTTTGTGCTTGGCTACAAGATGCACGAGGGCATCGGCACATCGACCTTTATCATGGCCTTCACCGCCGCCTCGGGCACGGTGGGGCACGCCCTGACCGGGAACCTTCCGATGAAGGCGGCTGCTTTCAGCGCTGTGGGCACGGTGGTCGGCAGCAGATTGGCCGCGCGCTATGCCAACCGCGTCGATGAAGCCTTGCTGAGCAAGATCGTGGGTGTGGTGTTTGCCGTCTTGGGCATCGCCATGCTGATCCTGAGCTAGGTGACCAACGCCGGCCTGCTGACCAAGCGTTCGATCGCCTGGACAGCTTCGCTTATTTGACATCCCCTCGTCACTGCCTATGCTATGCACACGATTGCATCAAAAGGCGCCTTTGCAGCGCCTTTTCTCCAGATCATCCTGCACACGTGTGCAAGGCGGAGCATGAGCGTCTCGATCAAGGATATCGCCCAGGCGGCCGGCGTTTCGCATTCGACCGTCTCGCGGGCGTTGGCCGATAGCCCGCTGATCAGCGAGGCCGCGCGTCAACGCATCCAGGCGCTGGCTGAGCAGATGGGCTATGTGCCCAACGCTCAGGCGCGCGGTTTGGTGCTGGGCCGCACCATGACCATCGGCGTGGTGGTGACCACTATCGCTGACCCCTTTGTGGCCGAGGTCGTGCAGGGCATCGAGTCTACCGCGCACGCCAACGGCTATAGCGTCATCCTCACCAGCTCGGATAACGATCCCGAGCGTGAGGTGCAGTCGGTAGAGATGCTGCGGGCGCGTCGGGCCGACGCGGTCATTGTAGCTTCGTCGCGCATCGGCGACCTCTATCAAGACGACCTCGAAGAGACCGGCGTGCCGGTGGTGCTGATCAACAGCCATAACGATCAAGGCAGAGCGCGGGTGGTCTCGATCTCGGTAGACAACCGCCACGGCGGCTATCTGGCTACCCAGCACTTGCTGGGCCTGGGCCATCGGCGCATCGCCTACATCTCTGGGTTGCCGGGGCATAGCGACGACAGCGAGCGCCGCGCGGGTTATGCCCAGGCCTTACATGACGCAGGCTTGCCCATAGATGACACGGTGGTCCTCTCTGGCGACGGCCGCGCCAGTGGGGGCGAACAGGCCCTCGATGCCTTGCTCGCGCTACGGCCTCGGCCTACGGCGGCCTTTTGCTACAACGATATGACGGCCATCGGGCTGGTGTCTGCGGCGCAGCGCGCGCGACTGGCCGTGCCCCGGCGATTGGCCGTGGTCGGCTTTGATGACATCCCCTTTGCGGCGCTGATGCACCCCTCGCTCTCGACCATCGCTCAGCCCAAGCACGAGATGGGCCGGCGTGCCGTGGAGCGGGCCTTGGCGCTGTTGTCGAGCGATGCCGAGCAGCCCGATCACCTCAGCCTGCAGGGGCAGCTCATTGTGCGCGAATCCTCTGGCGGCCACGCCAGTGGAGTCAGATGAAAAGGAGTGCAAGATGAAGGGTTTGGTGCTCAATGCCCAGTGGGATCCGCGGCCGGACTATCCGGTCTCGGAGTGGGAGAAGCAAACGGGCAAGGCCATCAGTGGCCACAACGTCTGGCGGCATCCGACGCTCCAAGTCACCGACTGGCCCGACCCCACGCCTGGCCCACAGGATGTAGTGCTCGAGGTCAAGGCGTGCGGCGTCTGTGGCTATGACATGCACTTTTACGAGACCGACCAAGACGGCTATATCCTCTACCCTGGCCTGACCAAGTTCCCGACCATCCTCGGCCACGAGTTCAGTGGCGTGGTCGTGGCGGCCGGGCCGCAAGTCAAGATGCTCAAGGTCGGCGACATGGTCACTGCCGAAGAGATGATCTGGTGCGGCCGCTGTATCAACTGCCGTAACGGCTATCCCAACCAGTGCACGGCGCTCGAGGAGATCGGCTTTACCATCCCCGGCGCCTTTGCCAACTATATCGCCATCGACGAGAAATTCTGCTGGAAGATCGACGCCATCGCCGAGCATCTGGGCGACGTGAACCAAGCCTTCGAGCTAGGCGCCATGACCGAGCCGACCACCGTGGCCTATAACGGCATGATCGAGCGTGGCGGGGGCTTTCGACCTGGCCAGTATGTGGCCATCTTTGGCGCGGGCGCCATTGGCCTGGCAGCGACGGGCATCGCCCGCGCGGCGGGCGCCGGCAAGATCGCGGTGTTCGAGATGACGGCCGAGCGACGCGCCCTGGCCAAGCTCGTGGGCGCCGACTATACCTATAGCCCCGCCGAGGTCACGCCGAGTCAAGTCTTGATGGAGCTGAGCGGTGGCGAGGGCTTTGACTTTTTCGTCGAGGCTGCGGGTGCCCCCGTCAAGACGATCCCCGAGATGGAAAAGGCCATGGCGGTCAACAGCAAGATCGTGCAGATCGGCCGCGCCGCCCAGCGCGTGCCCATGTATCTCGAGACCTTCCAGGTGCGCCATGGGCAGGTGTTTGGCTCGCAGGGGCACTCGGGCAATGGCACCTTCCCCAACGTCATTCGCCTGGTCGCCTCTGGTCGACTAGACCTGCGCCCGATCATCACCGGGCGCTATACCCTCGACCAGACGGTCGACGCCATCGCCGCTTCGACCAAGCGCACCGACGGCAAGCTGTTGGTCAAGCCCAACTGATCGCTCTGTCTGGGAGGTGAGCCGATGGCTGAGCAATTGAGGTTTGGGCTGATCGGCGCCGGCCGCATCGGGCGCGTGCACGCGGCCAACCTGGCCCAGCGCGTGGCCGGTGCGCGCCTGGTCGCCGTGGCCGACGTCTTTGGCGACGCCGCCCGCGCCCTGGCCAGCGAGTATGACCTCGTGGCCTATGAGGATCACCGCCGCCTGCTCGAACGCAAGGACATCGACGCCATCGTCGTCTGCTCGAGCACCGACACCCATGCACAGATGATCACCGAGGCGGCAGAGGCGGGCAAGCACATCTTTTGTGAAAAGCCCATCGCGCTGGACCTGGCGCGCATCGACGAGGCCCTGGCCACGGTGGCGCGGTGTGGGGTGACCCTGCAAGTAGGCTTCAACCGGCGCTTTGACCCCAGCTTTGCCGCTGTGCGGCAGGCCGTGGCCGAGGGCAAGGTCGGCCGCCCCGAGATGGTGCGCGTCACCAGCCGCGACCCCGCGCCGCCAAGCATCGCCTATGTGCGCGTCTCGGGGGGCATCTTTCTCGACATGACCATCCACGACTTTGACATGGCCCGTTTTCTGGTGGGCGATGAGGTGGTCGAGGTGTCGGCGGCCGGCGCTGTGTTGGTCGACCCGGCCATCGGCGAGGCGGGCGACATCGACACGGCCATCGTCACGCTGCGCTATGCCAACGGGGCGCTGGGCGTCATCGAGAATAGCCGCCGCGCCGTCTATGGCTATGATCAACGCGTCGAGGTGTTTGGCTCGGCCGGTATGATCAGCGCGGCCAACGAAACGCCGCATCGCGCCGTGTTGAGCGACGCGCAGGGCGTGCACGGGCCACTGCCCTTGTACTTTTTCCTGGAGCGTTACGAAGCCGCCTACATCGGCGAGATGCAGGCGTTCGTCGAGAGCATCCGTGAAGGCACGCCTCCGCCGGTCAGCGGCCTCGATGGCCGCGCGCCGGTGGTCATGGGCCACGCAGCGATCCAGTCCTATCGTGAGGGGCGGCCTGTGCGCCTGAGCGAGATCACAAGCACAAGGAGTTCGACATGACCGAGACAACTGCCAAAGCGGGCTGGCTGACTTGCCACACGCCCGGCCTGCTCTTTGAAGACAACAGCGTTGGGCGCATGAAGCGCGAGGTGTGGGACGCGAGCGATACCCAGATCGACGCCATCCTGGCCGAGTACGGCCTGCCCGCGCCCATCGAATGGGGCAAGCCCGGCTCGTATATCCAGACCACGACGCGCCATCAACTCGTGCAGGAGCGCCGAAAGAACGACATCGTGATCATCCCCGTGGGCTGCACCGAGATGCACGGGGCGCATCTGCCGAGTGGCACCGACACCATGTTCGTCAGCCAGATCGCCGAGGGTGTGCGCCGCTATTTTGTGAAGAAGGGCTACCCCGTGGCGCTCTCGTTGCCGCCGCTCATGTTCGGCTCGCATCCGTATCATCACTATGGCATGGCGGGCACCGTGCCCATCCGCGAGGACATCTCGCGCGAGATGCTCATCGACGTGATGCTGGGCCTGTGGAACGATGGCTACCGCAAGCAGATCATCCTGAACAACCACGGGCACCTGTGGATGCTCGAGAGCACAGTGCAACAGTTCTGCAAGCGCTATCAGCTCCCCGGCATCTTTCGCGTGATGGACTGGCACCGCGCCGTGCGCGAGTTCTTTTACACCAAGGAGCTCGGCGGTTATTGGGGCAGCGACTTTGTCCATGCCGAAGAGGCCGAGACCTCGCTGGCGCTGTACCTCTTCCCCGAGATGGTCGATATGACCTATGCCGTGAACACCAAGGGCAAGGGCTATCTGCCCGAGGGCCACTTTGACAAGTCGGTCGACCCCTATGGGCGCCCGAGCCGCTGGTCAGAGGGCGAGGGGCACTCGGCGATCGAGATCGCGGCCACGCCCGAGGGCGTGGTGGGCAACGCCGCCGACGCCGAGGCCTGGAAGGCCAAGCGCCCGTTGGCCGCCATCCTGCGCTATCTCACCCTGCTGGTCGACGACATCTTGAGCGCCTTCCCGGCTGGCACTGTGCCGCCGGTCGAAGAAGTCACGCTGCGCACGGCCGCCGAGATGGAGCCCTATCTGCGCGAGCCGATGAGCCCGGGCTGGAAGCCAGTCTATGCCCTGCCGCTGTTGGGGCAGCAAGAGACGCGATAGGCGTCAGTCAACATGATGTGAGACCCCTGGCCTGGCCTGGGGTCTCACGTTTTCGGAGGCAGCCATGAAGCTCTCGATCGTGTTGTCTACGCAGCCAGCCCAGTTCCAGGCCGTAGCCTTCAAGGGCGACCTGGCTGGCAACATCGCCCGCATCGCCTCTTGGGGCTATGACGGCGTCGAAGTGGCCGTGCGCCAGCCCAAGATGCTGGATGTCGACGGCCTCCTGGCGCTGACGGCGCAGCATGGCCTGGCGATACCAGCCATCGGCACGGGCCAGGCTTGGGGAGAAGAGGGCCTCTCGTACACCGATCCCGATGCGGCGGTGCGACAGGCGGCCATCGCACGCACTCTGGAGCATATTCCCTTGGCGGCGCGCACCGGTGCGGTGATCATCATCGGGTTGTTGCGGGGCATTGTGCGGCCGGGCGTAGACCACGCCCAGGCGATGCACTGGCTAGTGTCGGCGCTGCAAACCTGTTGCCAGGCCGCGGCGGCTCAGGGGGTGCGCCTGGCGCTCGAGCCGATCAACCGCTACGAGACCACGCTGATCAACAACGCCGCCCAGGGCCTGGACCTGCTCGCGCGCGTGGGCGCCGACAACCTGGGCCTGTTGCTCGACACGTTCCATATGAACATCGAAGAGCCGCAGATCGAGGAGAGCATCCGCGTCTGCGGCGAGCGGATATTCCACTTTCACGTGGCCGACTCGAACCGCTGGTATCCGGGCGCAGGGCATCTGGATTTCGCCCGCATCCTCGACGCCCTCGCGGCGACGGGCTACACGGGCTGGATCTCGGGCGAGTTCATGCCCCAACCAGACGGCGACACAGCGGCGCAACGGGCCATCGGCTACCTGCGCAAGCTAGGCGTCTAGCGGCAGGTATGACACAGCCAGGGCAAGCGATGTGCCCTGGCTGGAGCAAAGTCGGCCAAACCGTGCCCTCAGGCGAGGGCGCGCACCCCGTCATCGGCGCGGCAGACATAGATCTCGCCGTCGATGCCGGTGGCCTCTTTGTAGAGCGGGCCTACCTTGGCGGCAAAATCCCGTGCGCACTCGTCGGCCACCAACGCCACCGCGCACCCGCCGAAACCAGCGCCCGTCATGCGCGCGCCATAGACGCCCGGCTGCTTCCAGGCCAGCTCGACCATGGTGTCGAGCTCCACGCAGCTGACCTCATAGTCATCACGCAGCGAGATGTGTGAGGCGTTCATCAGCTCGCCCAGCCGCGCCAGGTTGCCGGCGCGCATGGCCTCCACGGCGGCGAGCGTGCGGGCGTTCTCGGTCACCACGTGGCGGCAGCGACGGTAGATCACCGGCTCCAGCTCGCCTTGGCGGGCATCGAGCATCTCGGGAGTCACGTCGCGCAGCGCCTTGACGCCGAGCACTGCGGCTCCACGCTCGCACTCGGCGCGGCGCGTGTTGTATGCTGAATCCACCAGGCCGCGCTTCTTGCGCGTGTTGCAGATCACCAGGCTCACACCCGCGGGGAGCGGCGCCAGCTCATAGCCCAGGCTACGGCAATCGATCAACAGCAGATGCCCAGCCTTGCCCAGGGACACGACGTACTGATCCATGATGCCGCAATTCATGCCCACAAACAGGTTCTCTGCCTTCTGGCAGAGCAGCGCGCGCCGAACGCCGTCCAGATCGAGGTGCGAGAGCGTCTGAAAGGCGCAGGCAAAGCCCACCTCGATCGCGGCGGAGGAGCTCAAGCCCGAGGCCACGGGCACATCGCTGGCTAGGGCCGCGTCGAACCCCTGGAGCTTGAAGCCATCCCCTTGGAGCGCCCAGGCGACGCCCTTGATATAGTTGGCCCACGACTGCTGTTGCGTGCGCACGAGATAGTCCAGCGAGAACGTCGCCGTGTCGCCAAAGTCGGCGGCATGCACGTGCACCTCGCGATCTGGTCGCGGGCGCAAGCCGATCACCGCGTGCCGATCGATAGCGGCGGGCAGCACAAAGCCATCGTTATAGTCGGTGTGCTCGCCAATCACGTTGACGCGCCCTGGCGAGACGACGAGCACCTCGGGTTGCCCGCCAAAGGATTGGGCAAAGGCGCCCTCTACCGTCTGGATCAGCGACTGCACGCGTTCGTCTACTTGCTCATAGCTCATGGATAGCCCCCGATTCGATCATCTTCACCAAGTCGGCCAGCGTGCCGCGAGCGTCACAGCAAACGTCGCTGCCATCGTCGTTGCGGCCTCGTTCGACATAATACGTCTTGATGCCCAGCCGACCCGCCGCCATGTCGGTCTGGGCGCTGTCGCCAACCATCAACGCCTCTGGCGCGGCGACATCGAGCGCTGCTAGGATGGATTGAAAGAAAGCGGGGTGCGGCTTGCAGGCCGTGACGCTATCATAGGCGGGAATATAGTCATAGCCCACCGTCTCTGCCGGGACGCCCGCCCAGCGCAACCGGATCAAGACCGCTTCGAGCGGAAAGTAGGGCTGCGTGGCGATAGCGAGCTTGAGCCCGTGCTCCTTGGCCACGGTGACCAGGGCCGCCGATGCCGGGTCTGGCGCGGTCAACGATTGCAGGCGGTTGAACTCGTCTCGGTAGAACTGGCCGAACCGTTCGACCACCCGCTGCTGGTCGCAATCGGCCACGGCGACGAACTTGTCGACAAAGAGCCGGTCGAGCGTGCCCTGCGAGCCATCGGCCTTGGCCATCGCCTCGGTGCCGGCATTGAGGGCGACGGCAACGCGCTCGGGAGGCACCAGATCGGCCAGATAGCGGGTCAACAGGTCGAGATACACGGGGAAGAACACATTCCAGTCGTTGATGAGCAACGTGTCATCGAG
>JBDKSN010000100.1:0-6254 GCA_039680625.1 Anaerolineales bacterium
ACGTTGCTGCGAATGTCTGTCACGTCGGTTCACCCCCACGCGTGTGGGGAAGGCTCCTGCTCGGCGATGAACCGCCGATAGTCGCGCGGTTCACCCCCACGCGTGTGGGGAAGGCGTGACATGTCCGCTACCAGCGATGTGCTGGGGCGGTTCACCCCCACGCGTGTGGGGAAGGCTTCTCTGTTGTTAGTCCTTGCTGTACCAGTGCCGGTTCACCCCCACGCGTGTGGGGAAGGCGCTGGCTTAGCGGTAGGTCGGCCTCGCTCAACCGGTTCACCCCCACGCGTGTGGGGAAGGCGGGTGGAAGAAAACCTGCGGGCCAGATGAATACGGTTCACCCCCACGCGTGTGGGGAAGGCGGCGTGACGCGGGCCTAGATGCCGACGAGGAGCGGTTCACCCCCACGCGTGTGGGGAAGGCGTCGACCCCGCGCCTTACGGGCATGGGCCAGATGGTTCACCCCCACGCGTGTGGGGAAGGCGTGAACTTACGTGCAGTCGATGGCTTTGAGCCAGGTTCACCCCCACGCGTGTGGGGAAGGCTACTGGCGCAGGGTCTTTCCATAACGCCTCGAAGGTTCACCCCCACGCGTGTGGGGAAGGCAACCGGCTCGGCGATGGCGGCGATACCGTATATGGTTCACCCCCACGCGTGTGGGGAAGGCTGCGCCGTGCCACACTGTATTAGCCCAAGTTCCGGTTCACCCCCACGCGTGTGGGGAAGGCGAATCGGCGGAGGTGGTTGGCACCCCAGAAAACGGTTCACCCCCACGCGTGTGGGGAAGGCGCTGTGGTAGCGCCATCGGTGGAATACGCCATCGGTTCACCCCCACGCGTGTGGGGAAGGCGCCATTCTTCCTCCTATTTGACCACCAGACCGGGGTTCACCCCCACGCGTGTGGGGAAGGCACGTGGTCGAGCAGCGCATTCTCAAGGTAATCGCGGTTCACCCCCACGCGTGTGGGGAAGGCCCTTCGCAGCAAATACCTGCATTTGAGGCAGTCATTTGCAGCGGGTGATGTCGGCTACGCGGGTTGGTCTGCGTTGGCGCTCGCCGATGCGCCGTCGCTACCCTCGCTCGGGGCAGGGGCTTGCTTGTCCCACGGACGACAGACCAACCATAGCCCTTCGCAGTCGCGTAGTTGCCGACCGGTGTCGCCAGTCGAGCGCAGCGTAAAGCCCTGCTCGTTGTTCGTAGTCCAAATCTGAGTCATGGCACCACCATGGAGGCGCTTTCCGCAGATGTCCCATAGCTGGTCACGGACCAGCGCCGAAACACTGCCCACAAAAACGCCGGCTCGTGGCTCGATGAGCCAACGGCTCAACTCGCCTCTGAGCCCAGGGGTCACCCTCTCCAGAACCATGACCAGCATATCAAGTTCCTTCAGATTCCTCAAATAGCTTGGCCCACAGGCCAAGGCCGTAGGTGCCGTCCTCACTACTCTGTTCCGCTTCGACCTCATAGGGCACGGGGAGGTCGAGCAGGGCGTCGATGTCGGGGAGCACCCGCTGAAGCAATCTCTGCTCACGAAACGCGTCGCGGCAGGCCAGCCTGGCACGACGCTCGACCTGCTCTGCAGACTCGGAAGCAATACGAAAGGCGAGTGGGATGGTGATCGTTGTCTTGTATAGATCGGCGATGTCCCAGACAAAAGAGAGCTGCTTGCCGGTATGGACAAACCCTAGCGCAGGCGAATAGCCTCCCGAGACGATGGCCGCATGGCAAATGCCATTGAGACAGGCATTCGCCGCCGACAGCGCACGGTTCACGGGGTCGCCTTGGTTCCAGTGGTTGCGGTCATAGCTTCGGCCTACCCAGGGCACGCCGTACTGTTCCGACGCGGCGGCGTAGGCGTCGCGGACACGCACGCCTTCCATACCTCTGATCTGGTTGAGGCTCAGTTCGGCTCCGGGCTGATAACCGAAACGATAGCCGTACATGCGCCGCACGACCACGGCGCGCGTCTCTGCGTTGCAGAGCAGCTCGGCTTGACGCAGGATGTGCCGCGCCGAGTGGGTTTCGCCTAGCCCTTGGGCATAGCAGCGCACGCCGTACTCGCCAAGCCAGCCGATACTGCAGCCATTGTCGACCAAGGCGCGCACTGCAGCGTGGGTGATGGTGCTGCCGGGGCCGAGGAGAAGCACGCCGAGCGCCGCTACCGGCACCGAGGTGCGGCCGTCTTTGTCCTGAAGCTCGATGGCTTCGGTGGTTTGCTCTACCCGCACATGCTCTGCATAGAGAAAGCTCAGCCCGTCACGAAGCTTGGGCAAAGCGTGAAGGTCTAGGGCCATACAACGGCTCCTGTTTATGGGTGATGCTCGGGGGCCGTCTCTGTAGCAGCCCCCGAGCGTCGATCAGCGATCATAGGCGAGCTGTGGTGGCGCGAGCGACAGCAGGCCAAAGCCCAGGCTCTTGGCGCTGCCGATGCCGTCATGCACCGCCAGGCCAAAGAGTTGGGGGTCGGTGACCTGTAGCAACCCGTCGAACTGTACGGCGAGATGACTCATGGCATATACCCTAGGCTGGCCCCCCGCCTGCTGCTCGCTCTTGTAGCTCCTTTGCAGGCCCTGAGGTCGGACCTGCACCTGCAGGACACGAAAGCCGTGCTGCTCTCCTTTGCGGTCGAGCCAACGACGCTGGCCATCTTCGTCGGCGATGCCGAGGCGGACACCATTGGGGTATTCCCGGTGGTCATCCGGGCGTTGATGGCTGTCTTTCTTGGTCGTCGGATTGGCGCGTAGGCGAAAGGCGAGCACCTGGCCAGCCGACAGTGCCAGCGCGACGGTCTTGGACTCGGGTGAACACTGCAAGTAGCCCGGCACGGCTAGGAGGCGGCGCCAGTCGGGCTCAGTCTGAGATTGGACGATGACTCGAAGAGTGCCCAGGCGCTCGTCGAGCTCTGGCCGAAAGAGCACACGCTCCTCGGCAGGCAACACCGCGGGGAAGGCGCTCATCACCGTACGATGGAGCTCGTAGGGGCGCGCCAACTCGGATTGGGTGCGCTTGTGACGCAGATTGAGCATCAGACGCGAGAGGAACATCGCGCCACCTCCTCTTCGAGGCAGACCGCCGGGCAGTCGCAGTAGGCGATGGAGAGGCGCCGCGGCCCAAAGGTGCGCTCGTCGAACGAGATCGGCTGGTCTGGCCGCACGATGGGGCCATTCGGATCCTCGATCGCCAGACGCAGCCGCGTGGGGCGATCCTCCTCGTTCACCCGTGCTGGCCCGAGCCAGGGATACCCGGCGAGCGCTTGTTCGAGCGATTTGTCGGCTTGCAGCCCGTTTTGCTCCAGCCACACTGGCTGGCCGGGCACGCAGGCCTTGCGGCCCAGGTAGAGCGGCCAGTGAGGGTTCTGGAGCGCGTGATAGAGAGTGGTGAGGAGGGCGAGATCATCGCCCTCTAGACCGACGAGGAACCGCGCGTCCATGAGGTAGTAGCGGTCAGAGATGCTATCGCGCACTTCTTTGCCTCCCGCTATGCCGACGGCCTTCGCACTAGCCAGGCGCACGTTCTGTGCGGTATGGAAATCCTTGAGCCTCTCTCCTGGCTGGTCGACACGCACGCCCATGCGCAAGCGCACTAGGTCATCGATGGGTGCTGTGCGTGTGCGACCGAGAGCGGCACACAGCAGACCGATGACGCCGCTCTTGGATGGTTCGCGCTCCGTGTCGCGATTGGTAAAGTGGCTCTGGACACCCCAGGATTGCAGAGGACCTGATAGGCGCAACAGTAGTACAGCCATATCAGCCTACCTCGGGCAGTGCCCTGATCACGCTGGTCACCCAGTCATCGAAGCTATCATGGAGATGGGGTTCTAAGCTACCGAGTTCCAGTGAATCATCCGCTACCCATGCTGAGACTGCTTGCACTCCATTCTGCCCGAACTTGCGGCACAGTCGCGTCCAATGTGCTTCCAGAGCGGATACCGAGGGAGCGATCACACCGCCATCGCGCAAAGGCTTGACCGGCTCTTCAAAGGCGTTCACCAGGTTCCAGGCAAAACCGTCGTTCCGGACAACAGCTAGCAAGAAGGCAGGTTCGCAGTTCTGCGCGAACGCGGTGCGTTTTCCCGAGGGCACGGCCAGCGCAGATGCCCTGAGAAAAGCCTCGACGGTTTGTCGGGCAAGATCGTGTTGGTCGTTCAGGTTGGTGAGCAACTGCTGCCAATCCACGCAGGCATAGCGATAGTAGCAGGCAGCATTGAACCCTAGGTAGTCGAGCATGGCAGCACCTGGCTGCATTTCAGGTTCCAGTTCGGGCCGGTCCTCCGCCGTCGTCCAGTAGTCATCCTCGAGGGCAACTGCGTGGGTAGAGATGGCATGAGCGTATTGGCTCGCCGCAAACAGGTTCAGTTCTGGCCTGCCAGCGAGCATCCGGCCGAACAGAGCGATGTCCGGAGCACTGGTAGCGTTGCCATGGTCCTTGACCAGCCTGTCCACGATGCTGTCGATGGTTCCTTGTGCAGTCTGCGGACTCGCAAGCTCGTCCCACCGCTCAAGCATCAAGTGAGTCATATCCCCCAGTTCGGCTTGGCTGAGGTAGAACAGGATGTCGGTTCGATTCGTCTTGTCTAGTGCAACATCTCTCTTTTTGCTGCCATATGCCTTGACAAAGTCAGTCACTAGCACTTCAACTTGTTCAGACGGCTTGCCAGCTTCTACCAAACTCTTGCGGAGCAAATAGAAGATGAGGCGCGTGCGCTGCCCGATGGGCACTTGGGTAGCCTGGGTGAACCAAGGGCTGGTCCGAACTGCGCGCTTGATGCACTGAGATGAGATGCGCGCGCGACGTACATTACCAAACTGGCACTCTTTCGGTTGATTGAGGTCATCCCGATTCAGATTCGAGGGGCCAAAGCTCTGGATGATATGCAGTTCGACGATCATTCCGAAACCTCCTGTTGTTGACTCATGGACGAAGATCGACGTGCACTGTCAGCGTTCTGACTTCCCCAGAAAGACGTGGCCCAGCTTCGCTGGACCCAGCCGCTGGGATCATCCCAGTTCCCTAACTGGCGCAGCAGTAACGCCCAGTTGACCGGCACTTGGCCTGCTTTCAAGAACGTAATCATGCGCAGAAGATGGGGGCGCAGATGCGGACGACGCACCTGCAGCATTGCGGCGAGCCGTTTGTCGATGGTGTCGGCCCTGCCATTGTGTCCTTCGGCCTTGACGGCGTCACGTAGCATGGCGAGATGATCTCCGAGGTTGCCCTCTGCGGTGTTCATCGGATGCATCGCAAACAGACCCGCAATGAGGACGTAGAGATCTTGCGCTTCACGTTGCCGAGGCAACAGCTGGCCGATGTAGCGAAAAGTACGAACGACGTCACGCGGCTGGCCACTCAAAGAGCGTCGCAATGTGGCCAGTGCTGCTCGGTCGATTTTCGGCGTTTCCTCATCTCCGGTGTTTTCTGCAAACCGCTGCAGGTAGGCGATGAAGACATCACTGTGTGGTCGGGCCATATTCACCTCCTTTAGTCGATGGCTAATATCCGATTGAGCTGCAGATCGAGCCACTGTTCTGTCCGTGCTGCTGCGCGGATCACTCTGCCAGACTGGGTAATGCCAGCGATGGTCTGTCGGAAGGCACTCTGAGCAGCTTGTTGCAGCGCGGCCCTCCATGCTTGGAGAGCCTTGCCCTCTTCGTCTGGTGCCAGACGCACCATCATTGGGGGGAACTCCTCATCGAGCTGCCACCAGTAAGGCTCGGTCATCGGGACGCCGTCAAGAGCTTTGTTTCTGGTATTGCCTTTAGTTGCAGTTGCTTTCGCGAACTCCTTGTCTCGAAGGATCTCGTCCATACTACGCTGTTCGGCTGGCTTGATTCGCATCTGCCAGACGAACAGATCGCGAGCCTTGTACAACGCTGAGCCCACGTCCTCGGCTAGTCGGATGGCGATACGCAAGCGTTCGACAGCCTCTTCGCAGACGAGGTATTCGGCAGGAATAGGCAGACGTTCACAACGCCAGAGCGCAATGTTTCTGGCCTGACCTGCTGCGGTCAGCAAACCTGTAGCTCTGCAGACGAAGGGAGTCTGACGACTGACAGTGCCATTTGCTGCGAGTTGGCTCAGCGTCTTGAGATTCTCGGGTGCACTTCCGGTTTCGTCAGAGGCGAACTCGAATAGCGCCACGCTATCTCGCCATAGCGCTCGGGAACTGCTGAAGCCTCTAGCCGCTGGCGGCGCGTTCCGAGCTATCCGATAGCTCTTGAGGGGATCGAGGACGCTGTCTTTCTTGAGCCTTAGTCCCA
>JBDKSN010000101.1:0-9838 GCA_039680625.1 Anaerolineales bacterium
CAATGAGGTTGGTCAGTTGTGGCTCCTCATACACATCGCTCCGCACCTTGTAATGTCCGGCAAAGGCGCCCACATCCTCGCGCCAGTTGCTCAGTAGCCAGTGGTAGGTCGCCTGGCGGGCGCGCTCGTCCCAATCGCGCGCCTCGACGCCCAGCGGCGCCCATGCCTGGAGCGCCTCGGGCTGGGCGGGCGCCAGCCCCCAGTCGCGCGGCGAGATCAACCCGTACCGCAGGGCCTTCTGTGTCATCGAGGAACCTCCTCTAGCGTCTGTGTGCGGGCACCATGCCACAGGCGTGGCGGGCCGTCAACTATCCAGAGGCGAGCGGTGGGTGATTGACGCTACCCCGGGCGCGCTGCACAATAGCGGCATAGGCGAGAGGAGCATCCGATGAAACGCCGACGTTGGCTGGCGGTCGGCGTGGCGGCGGGGCTGGTGGGGCTGGGCCTGACGCAATCGACCAAGGGGCGCTTGAGGGCGCGCATCGTCGAGGCCCAGCGCCGCGGGCTGGCCTTGCGCGCGCAACAGCCTCCCGAGCAGCGGGACATCCGCTTCAAACCCGGCAGCGACGTGGCCCTCGACGTCTTCGCCCCGTCGGGCGCCACGGGCTGCCCGGTGGTGGTCAACATCCACGGTGGTGGGTGGATGTTCTTTCCCCGTTGGCTCTTTACCTTTAGCGCGCCGCCGCTCGTGAGCGCCGGCCTGGTCGTGGTGCTGCCCGACTATACGCTCTATCCCCACGCGCAGGCCGGGCAGATGGCCGACGAGGTGGCCGCGGCGGTGGCCTGGACTATCGAGCACATCGCGGCCTATGGCGGCGACCCACGGCGCGTCCACTTGCAAGGGCACTCGGCCGGGGCGCAATTGGCCGCGTTGGTGGCGCTCGACCCGCGTTGGCTGGCCGCCTATGGCCACTCGCCGGCCGAAATCGCCGGCCTGGCGGTGAGCGGCGCCGTGATGGATGTCGAGGCTCTGCAGGATTACTGGCAGCGGCGATCTCCGCCGGGCGTCTCGGTCGGGCCGCAGTGGAGCGCCTTTGGCCACAGCCGGGCCGGCCAGCGTGAGTTCTCGCCGGTGAACTATGTGCGGGCCGGCGCACCGCCCACGCTCGTCGCCCATGGCGAGCGCGACCGCCTGGTGCCCGGGCATATCCCCCGCGCCTTTTACGAGGCGCTGGTTGCGGCGGGCGTCGATGCCACCTGGCGCGCCTATCCGGGCAAGGGGCACGTCGACACGCTGTTCGACGCAGCCCTCGACGCCGATGCGCCGCTCCATCGCGACCTGCTCGCGCTCATCGCGCGCACCGCGCCCTCAGGGAAAGAGGAGCGTCTCGGGCAGGGGAGTGCGTTCTAGCCCAGCGGCAGCGGTGCGCAGCCTCGTGGCCAGCGCCGAGCCGCTGCGCGCATAGACTGCGGCTGTCTCATCGGCATAGACGCGCTCCCAGCCAGGCTTGAGCCGCATCAAGTTGTCGGTGGGGTGGCCAGCCTTGACCAGCGCCAGGTCGGCCGCAGGGTCGTCGAGCAGCGCATCCCAGCCGTCGGTGCCGAAATGCCAGGCCAGGCTGCGGGCATAGGCCTCGTCGGAATAGACCGTCTCGCGGCGGCCATCCATGCTCACGCGGATCTCGGGCCCCAGATGCCAGATGACGTACTCGCCCCAGTTGTAGGGGGTGACCAGGTTCGCCTCATCCACGTGAGCGCTCAAGAGCTGCACGGCGCGCACGGGATAGTCTCCGCTGGCATAGCGAATGTCGCCCAGAGACCACAGGCCATAGCCCGCCATCGCCACGGCCAACACGACGACGAGGATATCCAGCGTGCGATGCAGCCGCGGGTTGCCCGAGACCGCTGATTCGGACGCGCTCGCCCGCAGACTGACGGGCAACAGGCTCTGCAGCGCCGGCCCGGCCAGCAGCGCCACGGCGAGGCCCAACAAGGCGATGTGTCGCTGCGCACCCAGGGCCACCACCAAGAGCACGGCCAGTATCGCCGATTGCGGTAAGGAGGGCCTCTGGCGCCCACGCAGATAGACCGCAGCCAGCACCAGCAGCAATACGAGATAGCACACGCCGGTATAGCTGTTCAGCGTCGCCGGTTGCCAATCTTGGATCTCGGGGCGCGCGCCCGTGGCCGTGCGCAGCAGGAAAGTGGGCAGCCCCGGCCCGTAGGGATTCACCAGCGTCGCGGCGAGCGCGGCCAACACAGGACCCAGCTCTTGCGGCGCGAGCAGTGCCTCAAGGCGGCGCCCCCAACCCGGGCCATCGGCGGCGGGCAGGCCCCGCGCCTGGATCAAACGCTCGAGCACCCGCCCGGCATACCAGGCCAGCAGCAGGCCCGCCCCGGCCAACACGCCGCCGTGCAGGTTCACCCAGGCCATCAGGATGGGCACGCTGGCCCACAACACCCCGCGGCGCCCCCGCTCGTGAGCACAGAGCACCAGCAACAGCGCGGTCAGCAGGCCCACGGTATAGATCTGCGGGCGCACCGCGTGCAGTTGGGGCAAGACGGTCACCGCGGCGAGCACGCTGACCAGCGTCGGGCCGACCAGCCCGCCCCCCGTGTGCCGCGCGCGGACAAAGACCGCGCCCAGCACGGCTACCCCCACTACCGCTTTGAGGGCGCCTAGCCCCCAGACCCCCAGCACCGAGTAGGCCAGGGCGAACGAGACCTCGGCCAGCCACTCGTGATTGATCCACGAGCCGGGCGTCGTGACATAGGCATAGGGATCGGTGCGCACGACGCCGCCTTGTGCGAGCGTGTCGAGGCCAAAGCGCAGATGCCCCCACAAGTCGGGGTCAGCCGCGGTCTTGGCCACGCTGGCGAACAGCACGGCGACGATGAGGGCCAGCAGTGGCCAGGCGGCACGCGGCGAACGGGGCGTTTGGGCGGTCATGGCTGCTCCTCGCTCAGTGGGGGTCGGGCCGCGCGTCTGCCGTCAGGGGCGGTTCGATCGCGCAACGCATATAGCGCAGCTTGCCCGCGCCCGTACGCACCAGGTCGCCGTCAAAACGAAAGGTGAACTGCATCGCTGAGCCAAAGATCGGTTGCAGCGCGGAGCGCAGCTCGCGCTCGACGGCGGCGGGATCCGCGCCCGGCGCCAGCTCGAGCGCGATCGTGATCCGGTCGAGCGCGTGTTGGGTGAGCTGATACTGCCGCACGAGCGGATGCTCCCGCAGCAGCTGGACATAGGCGTTATAGACCAGGGCGCGCCCGTCGGCTGTGTAGAGAATGTCGGTGGTGCGGCCCTCGATGAATGAGAGCAACGGCAGGTGTCGACCGCAGGGGCAGGGTTCATCGAGCCAGGCGGCGCGGTCGCCGAGGCGATAGTTGAACAGGATGGTGCCACGGCCCACCAGCGTCGACACCACCACCTCGCCCACCACGCCGGGCGGGCAGTCCCGGCCGTCTTCATCGACGATGCGCACGGGGTAGAGGTCGATGTTATTGTGATAGCCGCGGTGCGCCTCACACTCAAAGCCAATGCGCGGCGCCTCGGTGGCCTGGTAAGCCGAGAACACGGCGATGCCATAGCGCTCGGTGAGCAACTGGCGGATGGTCGGCGGCAGCGCATCGGAGGCATAGCGCACGATGGTGGGCGCGTGAAAGGCCACGCCCTCGCGCTCGGCGTAGGCGAACACGCGGGCCATGACCGAGCCATAGGCGTAAAAGATGTCGGGGCGGCGCCGGTCGAACGCGGCCAGGATCTCGGCGGGGGCAGCATCCACGCGCAACGGCGTCTCTTGCCACCCACGCCACATATCGGCGCGACGCGGCCAGAGCGCATTGGCGCGCACCTTGTCGCGCACCGAAAGCGTGGGGTCGATCGGCCGCAGCCCCATCGCCACCAGCCGCCGGCCCTTGCCGATGATCTGTCGGTGGAGGCTCGTCTCGCGCTCGCTATAGGCCACGTTGGCATAGGTGCTGCTCAAGTGGGTGTAGATGTTGCGTGGCCGGCCCGTCGAGCCACCCGAGCGAGTCAACTTGAGCGTGTCGAGCGGGACCTCTGTCGACACAAAGCGCAGCGGGTCTTCTTGCAGGTCGTCTGGGCCGATGAGCGGGAGCTGTTTCAGGTCGTCGAACGTGCGCACGTCATCGGGAGTGAGGCCGAGCCGAGCGAACGTCTCGCGATAGTAGGGCACCCAGCGATAGGCATAGGCCGCCATGCGGCGCGCGTTGCGGTCGCGGTCGCGCTCGATCTGCTCGGCGGGGCGGAAGGGGTACCGAGCCTGCCCGGGCAGATGCCAGGCCAGGTAGGCGCTCCAATAGGCACGGTGCAGCAGGCTGAGCATGGCGGACCTCCTCCTCGGCGTCAAGCTGCGGCCATTCTAGTCATGTTGCAGACGGCGGCCAAGCGCCGTGCGCGTTCTGCTTGCGCTGCGCGCAGGCTGTGCTATGCTCTGCGGGCTGCTCGCGCCCGGGCGCGACGGCACTCGGGTAAAGGGGGAGTCGGCATGGCCAAAGGAGGGTACCGGAGTACGCTGCACGCCTGCTGGTTGGCCTCGGCCAGCCAGGCGATCATCGTCAACCTGGCGCCGGTGCTGTTCACCATCTTTCAAGACAGCTTTGCCGTGTCGCACGAGCGGCTGGGCCGGTTGATCCTGGTGAACTTCTGCGTGCAGATGCTGACCGACATCGCCTCGGTCAAGCTCGTGCCACGGCTCACCGTGCGGCGGTCGATGCTCATCGCCCACGGCGCGCTGGTGCTCGGCCTGCTGCTGATGGGCACGCTGCCCTTTGCCCTGCCCTCGCCCTACGTGGGACTCTTGATCGCCACGGTAGTCTATGCCATCGGCGGCGGCCTGATCGAGGTGCTCACCAGCCCCATCGTCGACGCCGTGCCCGGCGACGCCAAGCCCTCCGAGATGAGCCTGTCGCACTCGTTCTACTCGTTCGGCCAGGTGGCGACAGTGCTGTTGTCGACGGTGTTCATCCGCCTGTTCGGCAACGGCCACTGGCAGCTGTTGCCCCTGCTGTGGGCCGTCATTCCGGCCATCAACCTGGTCAATTTCGCCCGCGTGCCCCTGGCGCCCACGCTCGACGAGCCCGCGCCCCTGCCGGTGCGGCGGCTGTTCAGCAGCGGGCTGTTCGTCTGCGCCAGCGTGCTCATGATCTGCGCGGGCGCCGCCGAGCAGACCATCGCGCAATGGGCGTCGCTCTTTGCCGAGAGGGGCCTGCGCCTCTCCAAGCTCACCGGCGACCTGTTGGGGCCGATGACCTTTGCCGTGCTGATGGGCGCGGGCCGCTTTTGGTATGGCGTGCTGGGCAAGCGACTGAACATCCAACGCGCGCTGCTGGCCTGCGCGCTCTTGACCGCGGCCAGCTATGCGCTGGTGGTGTTTGGGCAGCCGGCGCTCTCGTTGGTGGGGTGCGCCTTGAGCGGGCTGGCCGTGAGCCTGATGTGGCCGGGGGTACTGAGCATGACCGCCGAGGCCTTCCCCACAGGGGGCACGGCCATGTTCGGCGTGCTGGCCATCTTTGGCGACGTGGGTTGCTCGCTGGGGCCGTGGGTCGCGGGGGTGGTGTCTGACGCCAGCCAACGCAGTGCGGCGCTGGCTCGGCCATGGGCGGCCCTGACCGCGCTGCCGTTATTCGCGGGCCAGGATGCCGAGCAGATCGGCCTGAAGAGCGGCATCCTCGTCGCGGCGATCTTTCCCCTGCTGATGGTCGCGCTGGTGGCCGCCTTTGGGCGTGCGCGCCATCCGGCGGTGTTGGCCGAGGGTGCAGCCGCTGCAGAGTCGGTCGCGGCGGCCGAGGCTGCGGAATAGGCCCCGCCGCGCTCTAGGCCGCCTGAGCCTCCCTGGCCGACACGATGCCGAGCTGCTGATAGACGCTCAGCCAGTCTTCGATCGCCCAACCCACGGCGATCTGATTCTCGACCAGGTGATAGATGGCGATGCCCTGCATGGCCACCTCGGCGCCAGAGCGGCCCACGCCCAGCGGAGTCTGCCCGCCCGCGTAGGTGCCCACCCAGCTGTAGCGCACGGCCACGTGGTCGCCCTCGATGACCATCTCTTGGATGTGCACATGCAGGTTGGGGAACAGGTTGCGGGCAAAGGTGACGTAATCCTTGTAGCCCTGCACCCCGATGAGGTGCTGCCACTCGGGAAAGTGCAAGACGACCTGCTTGCGGCAGAGGGTGTCAGCAGCCGCTAGGTCGCCCTGGTTCCACAGACGATCGAACCATTGGCGGAGGTACTCTTCACAGGCTTGAGGATTCATCGGGCTCCTTTGCGCACAACGACCCTGTTGCGGCCATCGGCGCCCGCCGCCTCTTGCTCAAACCACTCTTGGGCGGCAACGCGCGGCCGCCTCGATGGCTATGTCCAGTGTATAGGGCACCGGCGGTCATTGTCAACCAATGAAGGCCACCGGCCGGGTGTGCCAGCGTTGGAACTCGCCGCTGCGCCCGCGCGTTACTCGCTTGCATCCATCCTTATATGGAGGTGTGTCGATGTGGACCTGTGCTCGCTGTGAACAGCCGGTAGACAACAGCCTGGCGAGCTGCCCGGCGTGCGGTGCGCGGCGCTATCGTGCGCTGCGTTGGATGTCAGGGGCCATCCGCGTGATCGGCTGCCTGGGAGCGGTCTGGCTCGTCGTGTTCTTTGCGATCCTCCTCGGCGAGGTCGAGGAGTGGCGCAACCTCTTGCCTTTCGCGGGCGCGATGATCGCGATGACGGGCCTCTGCCTGGGCACGTTCAGCATCGCCGAGCTGCTCAAACTGGCCATCCACATCGCCGCCGACGTACACGCGCAAGAGCGCTAGCGGCGCCCCACGCGGGCAAGCCAAACGGGCCTCTCCCCGAGGGCGAGAGGCCCGTTGCCGAGACGCTCAGTAGGCCTGGAGCCAGTCTCGCGAGGCCCAGTAATACACGCCGCCGTAGCGAACCTTGACCCAGCGGAGGCCACTGCCCCACTGCTCGATGCCCGTAGACTCGAGGATGGTGCCCAAGCCCACCACGCGGCGGATGCTATAGCCCAAGCCAGGGCCGGAGCGCAGGCGCAGGCCATCCGAGGCGATCACGCGCAGGCGACCGACGATGGGGTCGCTGGGCTGTGGCTGCGGCGGTGGCGGCGGCACCGGGCAGGGCGGCTGCGGTTGTGGCCAATAGCCGCCGGGGTAAGGCTGCCAGCCATAGCCAGGCCAGCTCACGCCGGTGATCGTGCCCCAGCCGATGACCTCGCTCGCCTGATAGCTGTCGGCCTGCAAGACGACGGTGGCCCCAGCCGTTTGAGCGAGCTGATCGAGCGAGAAGAGCGTGGTCACCGTAGCATAGTTGGCGCTGCCATTGGGGTAGAACTGGACCGGTGGCAACACCCAGAGCTCGGCGCCATAGTTGGTGCGGATGGTGAGCCGCCGGTCACCACCCACGGGGTTGAACCCGCTGACCGAGATCTCGACGCGGACGCCGCCGTAGGTGCCCGGCGTAAAGGTGGCCGTGCCCATCACCGCACCGGTGATAGAGCGGATGGTGGCCTGCAACGACGAGACGCCGGCAGACACACTGGCCACCGGCGCGACCAGCAGCGTCGTCGCCAGGATGACGCTGATCAGGCCGACACGAACGAGCTTGTTCAGGGCCGTACGATGGGACATCTGCAACTCTCCTTCTTCACTCCCTGGGCGCTGCCACGGTGGCGGCGCACGCCTCGGTGTCAGAATTGAACGGTGCACTCCTCGGCTCGACGGCCACTCCACCGACGCCGCCCGTTGGGCCACACAACGAGCGGCCTTGTGGCGCGAGTCACAGGCAAAGATGCAACCCTAATATGACACTAAAGACGTCAAAAGACAAGGGGTCTGATGCACAACACTGCCCCTTGCCCAGCCAGAACGACACCACTGGACAAGACCGAGAGGCGCGAGTAGCGGAGAAGGGGAGAGCATCTGGCTACGTACAGCACTCCCATCTGAAGATGCAGCAACAGCTCTACAGAGATGGACCGGAGGACACATGTGATGCCGATGACAACCAGCAGCGAGCACAGTTCCTGTTCTTACAGACGACCGCCCAGTGCGCCATCAGCGGCAATCACACTGCCAAGATCAATACACGATGCTGAAGGCAGCCATGATGCAATCACGATCGAGCGAGCTATCGCGCCGCGAGGTTCGTGATAGACGAGTACGTCACTGCGGTGATACCTGAGCAGTAGAGACCTGAGCGAGTCGGATGGGCCGCATGGGGAGATGATGAAGGAATGCCGAGGGTTTGCCACCCGACTGTATCCAAGCAATTGCGAAACATGAGCGAGCGTAATAGGGCGGTTCTTGCATTCCACAAAAGAGATCTCGGTAGTATCTTGTCGTCTAACAAAGCCGACTATATCGACGCGAATGTCCCACGATGGCCATTCAGCTGGGAGGCCAACATTCAACCCATATACCTGTATCAGCTTATACAGACTACTGCTAGAGGAATCATAGACAGCTACCGTTGCATCACGATTCCCGTCCTGTAGATACCTTCGGAACCAGGCACATACTGCCGGATACATGCTTGCTTCACGGTCGTAGAGCACCCTACCTTGATCTCACTTTCACCAGCCGAGTAACCAAAGCGCAACTAGGAATGTACACGCTAGCAATTCACATATATGCACAGGCTGAGAGCTAGCAGTTGGGCAGCACCTTACTCTCCCGAATCATCAAGCAGCTCTAGCTGTTGACCAAGTTCTGGGCGTCTGCAGCAGCCAAGTTCTCTGCAGATTTGCCAGTATGCGTCGAAATGCTTGCCAACTAACTGGGGATCGAGCTTGCCGAGGTTAGATTCCCCTTCATCTACAGGCTTTTGCGTCTTGAGTTGACGCGCCCCGGGACAAGGGGCTGGAGTCACATTTGGGAAAGCTACTCTATTGGCTTGGGCAAGCTCCTCTAGGATGTCTTGTTTGTGCTGCATCGAGAATCCTATCGGGAGGAAAGCATCGGCGAAGACATTGAGCTGATGCTCACGAAAGCCGCGACCCATGTTTGGATGACCCCAGGTAATCAACTGGACCGGCACTCCAAGATGTTCCTGAAGAAGACGACATAACTGAACAGGCAGCTTCCAGTTGGAAGGGTAGTTCAGCACATCGAGCCTCACGCGGTTTCTTCCGTCCACATACCTATTTGCAAGGCGAACATTGCCTGCCACGTCTGCAAATCCTCTGACGAATTCCCTCTTCCACGCTGTAGGTAGGTCTTGAGCGAAAAGCACGGCTGGAATCTCAAAATATGGGTAACTTGTCGCGCCATTTGTCAGCAATTGGATGTTTCTCCAGATCATGCTGTTACGCATGAATCTGACCACAAGGTCGACGCCACCATTCCTTGATACCTTGCTAATATCAGTGTCCAGTAGCTCCTGTAGCCTATCGCGAATATCGTCGAGTCCCAGCCGAACAGCTACATCGCTTGCATACACGGCTTTGATACCCTGCACCTCAAGAGCTGTGTAGCTAAACTCAATTGTAAGTTGCCGAACCCCGGACACTTCAGACAGTGTGCCACGTCCTATGATCAGGCCAGCAAGGTAAGCTACATCGCCGTCGATGTAGTCATCAAGTCGAAAGGGCATCGCAAGCTCCTTATGAGAGATCACTCGAAAGGCTTCTGGAATATGAGGATGAACTCATGCGCCTTATTCACCCGGAACACTGACGGATATCCTAGCGGCCGCATGTTGTTATATTCATGTCGCCGATCCCAGATGATGAGGTCGTCATAGATGAAACCGATCGTCTGCATAAGGGTGGCAAGGTCGCTATGAAAAGGGTAGAAGCGATTCTTCTTCCGAATATCCATAACGACGACACAGCAGTATGCACCAGGGCGCATTGCATTTCGGACTTTTTCGAACAC
>JBDKSN010000102.1:0-6794 GCA_039680625.1 Anaerolineales bacterium
CATCTGGTCAAAGAAGAGGTTCCCCAGGCCATAGACGATGATGCCCGCTCCCCCATCGTCGTTGGCGCCGTAGGGCTCCCAGGCCTGAGGCACGTGGCTTTGGACGCCAGTAACGATGTCGGCCCCAGCCTCGCGCAGTTCGCGGAACTCGACCACCTGTTGGGCGGTGGGGAAGGGATTGTACGTCTCATAGTATTGAAGCTCGACCGAGACGACGTCGACCTCGTTGGCCAGGCTGCGTACCAAGCTGAGTAGGCGATCCTTGTTGTCGTAATAGTAGCAGGCGCCGGGCTGGTCGGCGGTGGCCCATGCATACTGTGGATCAAAGGCCAAGGCGGCCACAAACGCAAAGGTGTTGCCGTGATCCGTCCATCGGAGGGGCTGGCAGGCCTCATCGACGTTCAAACCACTGCCGTATACCGGCACCCCCAGCGATTTGTAGTAGGCCAGCGACTCAGCGGCGCCAGCATAGCCGTGGTCGTTCACATGGTTGCCGCTCAAGCCGACGATGTCGGTGCCAATAGCCTCGAGCGCGGCCCAATAACCATAGTCGCTGCAAAAGACCAGGCTGTCTGAGGTGGTGTCGACGGGGCAACCCTGAATGAAGGGCACTTCATTGCTGACATGAGTGATGTCTGCCTCACGCAGCACCGGGCCAATCACCTCGGCCGGATAGGTGTAGCCGTGCTCTTCCATCTTGGCGGCCGTCAGGCGGCACATGGCGGTGACGCCCGTCATGACCAGTTGGGTAAGCCGTTCTGGGTCGCGATTGCCCCAGCCGTCAGCCAGCGGCGTCAGCTGCGCGACAAGGTTAGCGTCGCCCTCGGCCACCAACGCCACGCCCAGAGGGTAGGCGGCGGCGTCAAATCGGTTGCTGAGCACGTTCTCTCCATCGACAAGGAGCACTTTGAACGTCGGGTCGAGTTGTTCAAAGCCCAGCAGGCCGACCGCGTCGTTCTCGGTGAGCACGTCGGCAGTGAGGTCGGCTACGCCGATCGCGTCACTGGGCGCACCCCAGGCGGCTTCCAGCGCGGGGGCTACTCGCGAGTCCACCATCAGGGTAAGCCCCTCGCCAGTGGCCCAAGCCGTCATCAGGTCGGCGCTAGAGACCTCATCCTCAAGGCTGTGAAAGGGCACCACGGCAGCGAGATAGCGTACGGCTAGAGGATCGGCAGCCTCCAGAGCGGGAGCCAGGCGCAAGGCCACATCGCCGTCGCCTTGGCCGTCGGTGAGGATGCTCACCACGCGACTCTCTCCACTGACAGTGAGCTCGGTGGGCAGGGCAACGCTCGTCTCAGCCAGTGCCCTCTGGCAGGCGTCAGAGACCAGCACCGCCACCGTCTGAGGTGTGGGCGAGGGGGCAGTAGTGGGTGTCGGCGCAGGCAGCGTAGCCGTGGGCTGCACTGTAGGCGAGGCACTCTCCGCCGGACTAGCCACAGTTGACGTGATTCCGGCGGCGGCTGTCGATGCGGGGGTGCTCGAACACGCCATCAGCAACAAAGCAGCCAGCAGCAAACACACGACGCGACGCAAGTGCATGGCCTCCTCCAAGAAGAGTATGGCGCCATTGTAGCCGTCCGTCATGGTCGAGCCAAAGGGCCTACCGACGCTACCATCCGCGAGCCAGGGTTAGGCGCGGTGGCGGGCGCCGGTGCTGAGGGCTGGGCGAGCCACGGCCTGGTCCTCGGGGAGCTCGTCGAAAGTGCGACGAAAACTGCCTCGCAGGTACATGATCAAGTAGAGGATGCCCGCGACCCCACGTCCGGCGGCAGAGAGCAGGAGGTTTGTCTTGAAGCCATATTGATCATAGATCCAGGCCGCGGGAATGGGGACGATGATCGCCGCAGTGGCGCTGAACACGTTCAGCACGGCGATATACCGCGAGCGCAGCTCCCGCGGAGTGATCGCCAGGATAAGCGGCAAGTTCGACACGTTCACCAGCGCCCAGGCAATCACCCCGTAAGACTTGGCAGCGAGCACGCCCCAGGCATCTGCTGCCAGGTACCAGGCAATGGGCATCAGAGGCACAAGCAACATGCCGATGGCGGTCATCTTGGGAGCAGTCCGATCGTTGACCAGGCGCCCAGCGCCGATCAGGGCGCCCACGTTGACCACTGCCGTGCCGGTTGCCAACCAGGCGATGGTTTCGACACTGAGGCCGAGAGATTCGCGCATGTACACGGTAAAGAACGGCGCCGAGAGTTGTTGGCCAAACGACCAGACGAACATCACGCCGCAGTACAGCATGAACCGCTGGTCATGGAAGACGGCGGCGAGGCTCGAGCGCCCCTTGGCGCACTCGGGGGTGCGCTGGCGTGGACCCTCGGCACTTTCAGGCTCGGGGATGCGCGCGTAGAACGAGGTGGCCACAAAGCCCAGCACAGTCGCGATACCCAGCGCCACTTGATAGCCAGCCACGCCTGAGATCACGCGAATGAGCCAACCCGTCAAGGGTACGACGATGACGGTGATGGCGTTGGCTGCCACCATCGACAGCGAGTTCCAGCGGCTGCGGATGCCAGGTGGCAGAATGTCGCCTTGCAACGAAGTGCCGGGTGGGCTGGACATGGTGCCCGCCAAGTTGCGGATGCAGGTGAGCACCACCACGATGAGCACCGCCGTCGACCCGCTGCAGAACAGTGGCGTGATGGCTGAGAGCAACAAAGTGAGGCGGCCAATGCTCCCGGGACCGATCAGTACCCAGATCTTGCGCTTGCCCGAACGGGCTACCAGCGTGGCGCCGACGATCGGCCCGAGCAATGCCATGGCATTGCTGGCCGAGGTCATGGTGCCGATCACACTCGTGGTGCCACCGAGCTCGAGGATGTACAGCGTCAGGAACTCGGCGAAGAACGCAACGCTCATGTTGGCGAAGAGCAGGTCGTACCACATGTACTTGATGCCTTCGCGCTGCTGAGCAGTCGTGCCAGCGATCGGATACGGTCGGAGGACAAGGTTGCCAAGACCGCGTATCGCCCGCCGAACGATCACTGTATTCACGCGTACTGATCCTCTGGGGGGCTGCGAGGCTCAAGGCCATCGCTGAGGGCAGTATAGACCCTACCAAAAGCGAGGCCAAGCTGACCGAAGCACAGCTTGGCCTCGCTTGGTCAGAGCCCCTAGGGGCTCGGCCAAAACCTACGCCAAAGGGGCATGAGGGTAGGCGCTGTAGGCATTGTGGGCATGGGTACGAGGCCCAGGTCGGCCTGGGCGGGCAAGTGCCAGACCACCTCGATGGAGGCCGGGCCGGCCAGGTTCACGTACTCGACAACGATTTGGTGCGTACCGGTGGTGAGTGTGCCACGCACAACCTCACTCGTGGCGCTCTCTGCCCAGCGATCGACCATGAGCACACCATCGACGTAGAGCCGCGCCCCACCTCTAGCGCTGATGCTGCACGTATAGACCTCCAAGGCACCCTCGACCGTGGTCTGCAGCGTCCAGCGGGCGCTAAAGCCGTCGGTCGGCAACGCAGCCGCGGGCGCCCCCAGGCCCCAGTCGTAGGTGATGGCCGCGACCGTCTCGGTGAAGGCCGGCATGCCCTGCAGATTGGCGTTCGAATAGTAGGCCGCGTTCCACAGTTCAGTAGGCATCAGCGTGCTGGTCGCGGTGGCCGTGGGCGATGCTGTGTTCGTAGGCGTGCTCGTCTTGGTCGGCGTGTTGGTCGCGGTGGGCGTGCTCGTACTGGTGGGAGTGCTGGTCGCAGTAGGCGTACTCGTGCTGGTGGGTGTGTTGGTCGCAGTAGGCGTGCTCGTCTTGGTCGGTGTGTTGGTCTCGGTAGGTGTGGCCGACGGAACGAGTGTCGCCGTCTGGGTCGGTGTCTCCGTCGGCGTACTCGTAAGCGTTGGGCTGCTAGTCGCGGTTGGGGTAGCCGTCGGCGTTTGGGTCGACGCCTCAGTTGGCGACGGCGTCAGTGACCCGGTCGGCGATGCCGCTAGAGTCGACGTTGGGGTCTCGCTGGTCGTGGGCGTCAAACTGGCCGCTGGTGTAGCCGTCGCCGTAGTTGTCGGTGTAGCGGTAGCCGTCGCTGTGGTCGTCGGTGTAGCGGTGGCAGTCGCTGTCAGCGTCGGTGTGGCGGTAGGGGTGGCGATGCGCGCCCAGCCGAACGTGATCTCGGCTTCGCCCCCGGCTTCAAAGTACTCGACCACGACCTCGTGGATGCCCGCGCTGAGGGTAGCTTCACCCGCACACTCCCGCCGCGCTGAAACGGACCAGCAGTTCGCCACCGGCACGCCATCGACATAGATGCGCACACCATCATCGACCTGTGCGCTAAAGCGATAGGTGCCCGCGTCGAACGCCACTGCGCGTGTCCAGCGTGCCGACCAATGGTCACCGGGCATGTTCAGGGCTGGCTGGCCGATGCCCCAGTCAAAGTCGATCTCGGCGTCATCGCGCACCAGGCGTGGGCTGCCCTGCAAGCCCTCATTGGGGTAGTAGGCGCCCCTCCACCCGGTAAACGTGGTGATGGGGCTGCCCTTGAGCTGGATGCGCGCGTCGCCGCTGATCTCTTGGTATTCCAAAACGATAGTGTGCTGGCCGGCCGATAGCCAGGCATGGGCGACATACTCTTGTTCGCTCTGGCGGCGCCATTCGTCGAGGAGCAGCAGGCCATCGACCCATAGGCGCGCCCCATCATCCACCCGGACGGTAAAGCGATAGGCGCCCTCGGCCAGGTTGTAGGTGCGCGTCCACCGCACCGAGAAGCCATCTTTGGGTAGTGAGCTATCGGGCCGGCCATGGCCCCAGTTGAAGTCGAGATGCGAGTCGTTGCGCACCAGCTTGGGGCTGCCGCTCAACGTCGGGTTGTCATAGTACTCGCCGCGCCACTCGGTGATCGGCACCACGGGCGTGGGGGTGGGCGTAGGCGTCTTGGGCTTGTAGAGCTTTTCCCAAGTGACGCGCGCCCGCGCGATGCCCTCTAGCTCAAAGAACTCGACGACGATCTCGTGTTGGCCCTCGCCCATATAGCGTCTGACGATGTTCTCCGAGTAGCCACCGTACCAATGATCGAGGATCAACACGCCGTCGATGTACAGGCGCACGCCATCATCGGTGCGGACCTTCCAGTTATAGTCGCCGGCGCTAAAGTCCGCTCGGCGAGACCAACGAACAGAGAAATAGTCGGCGGGCAGGCCATAGGCCGGGCTGGCATAGCCCCAGTCAAAGTCGATGCTCTCATCGCGGCGTACGAGCAGAGGGTAGCCGGCAAGCTGGCTATTGTCGTAATACTCGCCTCGCCAATAGTCATAGGGCACTGGCGCACGGGTCGGTGCTACCGTCGGGCTAGGCCAGGGGGTAGCAGTGGACGTGGGCCAGACAGAGGGGGTGGGCGTGGCAGTGGCTAGCACTGCGGTAGACCAAGCGGTGGGTGTTGGCGCAAGCCCAAAGGCCGCCCGCGCGACACCACTTTGGTCCGTGTGATACTCATAGGTCTGGCCGCCAGCGGTCAGCACCACGCGGTAGCCAGGGGTAAGCACCTGGCTGCAGAACACACCCGCTTCGGCGATGCCCAAACAGGAGTCAGGCCAGGTGGTCTCTTCCACCGAGACCAGGTCGATCTCGTCGGCCGAGATACCGAGCTCCTGGGCCAGTGCATTCCGTGCCGCGCTCACCGCGGCGACTTCTTGCGCTTCTCCGACCAGGCGCTCAAAGACGGCCTGCGCCCAGAACATGATCGCCTCTTGCTCCAAAGAAGTCGGCGGTCGATCGCCCTGGCCGTAGAGCCGCAGTGTCAGGCTGGGATCGCTCTCGCTGGCGCCGTCGATGGCATACTCAAAGTCCGAATGTCGCCCAAGATAGGTCGTGAGACGTTGCAGCTCGTCTGCGGTAAGCTGGCCGGTTTGTTGCGCGAGCGTGCATGTGCTAAACGACGCCTCCCCGCTTGCGCTGATCGCCAGCTGGTCACAGCGGCCCTCGCGGCCGCCTGTGCGCTCCCATTCGAGCGAGACGGGCCTTGGCGTCACCGTCGCAGGCAGCTCGCCCGGCTGTGGGGTAGCAGTGAGCGTGAGCACATCGACGGGCGTAGCCGTCGGCTGCGCACCCGTGATCAAGCTCCGTGCGGGGCCCATCAGAATCACCGCCACGACGATCAAAGCGGCGCCTATCCCACCCGATAGCCAGACCCACCGACGCATTTCCATAGCTAACCTCAGCTTGCGCAGTAGACATCAGTCGCCTGAGTGTCTCGCTATATAAACGCCCGAACTCCCCGTCGAGTTCCGGCGAGCGGCGACCCACGCCCAAAGCGCGATCAAGCG
Organism: Anaerolineales bacterium; assembly: GCA_039680625.1. Lineage (GTDB taxonomy): Bacteria > Chloroflexota > Anaerolineae > UBA1429 > UBA1429 > JAAYDS01. The sequence goes on from JBDKSN010000102.1 coordinate 6,261, forward strand.
TACTCTGGCTTACGCTAGAGTGCGGTGCCAAAAGTGTCGCGTGAGAAGATCTGACGCCATTCCTTGCGGGCCCTCGCCGGAGGATTGCTGTCGGGCACGCCCAGGGGCGAACATGCCACAATAGCGAGGTCTTCGGGAATGCCGCACAGGCGGCGCACTTCTTGCGGGTCAAAAGCCCCGATCCAGCATGTGCCATAGCCCAACGAGTGCGCGGCGAGGACGATGTTCTCCATAGCGATGGCCACGTCGACCTGGTACCACTTGGCGCTGACCTGGGGTAAGCCGCAGGCCACCAAGATGTAAGCCGCGTCGGCCATCCACATCTGACCATTGCAGGCCTGGGCTACGCGCTGCCTGAGTTCCGCGTCGCCCACGACGACGATGTGCCATGGCTGACGGTTGGCTGCGGAGGGGGCCTGGCGCCCTGCCTCGAGGATGGTTCGCAGGTCGTCCTCGGGGATGGCCGCTGGTTTGAAGCGGCGGATGCTTCGGCGAGTCATGATAGTGTCGATCGTTTCCATAAGCCCCTCATTT
>JBDKSN010000103.1:0-22296 GCA_039680625.1 Anaerolineales bacterium
AGTGGGGGTATCCTATCGCCTTACCCCCGAGACGGGCGAGCGACTGCTGGGCGACTTTGCCGAGGCGGCGGACGACTTGCGGCAACGCGGCGTACGCTTCATCTTTGGCGGCACGCCGCTAGTGGCCGAACGCGCCCGGGCACTTGGGTTTTTTGATGGCAGCTTTGACGGTAGCGAGGGATCGATGGCCCTGCTCGCCTATCTTCGTGGTCAGACCTCTGCCGCGGGGGAAGATGAGGTGTTTCCCCAGGACGCCCTGGCACGAATCGCTTGGAAGGCGCCCTATCCCCTGCTGCGACACCATTTTGGGCAACCGACTATGGCGGCGACCATCGAGGGCATCGCTCGTATCGCTGAGGCGAGGGTGCTCGATGTGGTCTCTCTGGGCACCGATCAGGATGCTCAAGAGAACTTTTTCCATCCCGAACGGCAAGACGCACGCCGAACAGGAGCAGGTGGTGTGCCGGTGCGCTCGGCTGACGACTATCGGCAACTGTACGCCGCCACGCGCTGCGGAAACTACCCATTGATGCGCACCTATACCGGCACAGACGATCTCATCGCACTGGCCGAGATGTATGTTGATACGATCCACATCGCTTGGCCTGCCGTGCCGATCTACTGGTTCAATGCCATGGACGGTCGCGGTCCGTCGTCTCTCGAAGACTCGCTAGGCGAGCACCTGATGCTCTTGCGCTGGTACGGCGCGCGCGGCCTGCCCGTCGAGGTCAACGAGCCGCATCATTGGGGCCTGCGCGACGCGCACGATGCGGTCTGTGTTGCATCGGCCTACCTCTCTGCCTATATCGCTCGTGCTTGCGGGGTGCAGGACTATATCGCGCAGCTCATGTTCAACAGCCCGCCGATGCTGAACGATCGCATGGATCTGGCCAAGATGCTCGCTATGCTCGACATGGCCGAGGAACTGGCCGGCCCGACCTTCCGTGTGTGGCGGCAGACACGCACGGGGCTACTCAGCTACCCGCAGGACCTCCGAGCAGCGCGTGCTCACCTGGCGGCGAGCGTCTATCTGCAGATGGCCCTCAAGCCTCATATCGTGCACGTGGTGGCGCACACCGAGGCACACCATGCGGCTACGGCCGACGACGTGATCGAGGCGTGTGTGCTGGCCCAGCAGGCCATCGAGAGTGCGCTGGCTGGCCAGCCAGACATGACGACGGATCCCGCGGTCCAGGCTCGCCGCGAGGAGCTCAGGGCTGAGGCTCACGACTTGATCGAGCATATCCGTGCGCTAGGCGCCCATGCCACCATGGATCCACTGCTCGACCCATCGACCCTGGCAGCATCCGTGCGCCTCGGGCTGCTCGATGCGCCCCACCTGGCCAACAATGCGTTTGCGCGCGGCGCCGTGGTCACGGGTATCGATGAACGCGGCGCATGTGTGTCGCTCGATCCGGTCTCTGGTCGCCCATGGCGCGAGGCGGAGCGCCTCGCCGCATTGATGCAATAGGGAAGGAATAACGATGACAAGATATACTGTCGTGGGGGCGGGGAATGGCGGCAAGTCCATGGCCGCACATCTGGCGCTTATGGGGTATCCGGTTACCCTCTACAATCGCACGTTCGACAACATCCGCGCGATTCAACTACGTGGGGGCATCGAGCTTGCCTCGCAAGACGATGTGCCGCACGGCTTTGGCCGCCTAGAGCGGGTCACCTCCGACTTGGCTGAGGCGCTCGCCGATGCTGAAGTCGTCCTTGTAGTGGTGCCGGCTTTTGCTCATCGGCCTCTGGCGAAGGAAATGGCACCCCACCTTGTCGATGGGCAGATAGTGTTGCTGAACCCCGGCCGCACAGGAGGGACTCTCGAGTTCCTCAAGACGCTGCAAGACAACCACTGCCAGGCCGACGTCACCCTGGCTGAGACGGGCACGCTACTCTATGCCTGCCGCTCAGAGGGCCCGGCCCAAGTGCGGATCACACGTGTCAAGGATGCCGTGCCCCTCGCGGCTCTGCCCGCGTCGCGCACCGCGCTGGTGCTCGACCGCATCCGCGACGCGTTCCCTCAATACATCGACGGCGATACAGTGCTGCACACCGGCCTCGATAACATGGGCGCGATCTTTCATCCGGCATTGACTCTGCTGAACGCTGGGCGGATCGAATCCACCGGTGGCGACTATGAGTTCTATATCGAGGGAGTGACGCCCTCGGTGGCGCGCGTGTTGGAGGCGCTCGATCGGGAACGCGTAACTGTGGCTGCGGCAGTGGGAATCCGGGCGCGGTCCGCGCGTGAATGGCTGGCTGTGGCTTACAACGCGACGGGTGAGACCTTGCACGATGCGATACACAATCAGAGCGGCTATCGCGGTATCAAGGCGCCGACGACCTTGATGCATCGCTACATCACCGAGGATGTACCCATGAGCTTGGTGCCCATCGCGGCACTCGGTGAGCGCTATGGGGTCCGCGTCGACGCGATCAACAGCATGGTGCGCCTCGCATCGATCGTGCATCAAACCGACTATTGGCGACGCGGGCGAACGCTGGAGGTGATGGGCATCGAGCAGCTCAGTGTATCGGAACTGCAAGAGTTTGTCACGACCACAGCCCGTGTTGTGTCCAGACGCGAAGTGGTCGGCGAGGGCTGAGTGCCTGGGAGGAGCTGCCGCCTGTTGTGGTCCGCCCCAGGCGAGTTTTGAGCGCGCTGGCCTCTCGGCGCCACTCTTGCTCATGTCTCCCTCTAGGGCGGCGCCCACCCAGCACACCGGGAACAACCCAACGACGATCCGCGGAGGCGCAATGACCAAGCCCAACATCGTCTTGATCCTGATGGACGATCTTGGCTGGAGAGACCTCGGTTGCTATGGTAGCACCTTCTACGAGACTCCCAATCTCGATCGACTGGCATCGCGGAGCGTGCATTTTAGCAATGCCTATGCCGCCTGCCCGGTATGCTCACCCACACGGGCGAGCATCCTCAGTGGCAAGTATCCGGCCAGGGTAGGCTTGACCAACTATATCGGCGGAGATGCACGTGGCAAACTGCTCGATGCTCCCTATACGCGCCACTTGCCCCTGTCTGAGGTCTCGTTGGCCAAGGCGCTGCACGAGGGCGGCTATGCCACTTGGCACGTCGGCAAGTGGCATCTCGGTGGGCGTGACTATTACCCGGATCGCCACGGTTTCGGGGTCAATATCGGCGGATGTGATTGGGGCATGCCGAACCACGGCTACTGGAGTCCTTGGGGCATCCCCACACTGACCGATGGTCCCAAGGGCGAGTATCTGCCCGACCGGCTGACGGATGAGGCGATTCGCCTGATCCAACACGGCGACGGGCGCCCCTTTTTCCTGAACTACTGGGACTATTGTGTGCACATCCCGATCCAGGCCAAGGCTGACAAGATCGCCAAGTACGAGGCCAAGGCGCAGGCGATGGGCCTGGACCGCCGGCCGACGTTCGCCGAGGGCGAGCACTTTCCCTGTGAGCACAAGCGTGAGCAGCGCGTGACGCGCCGCCTGCTGCAGTCTGATCCAGCCTATGCGGCGATGATCGAGAGCGTCGACGAGAACATCGGCCGGCTGCTCATGGCGCTCGAGGACGCTGGTGTGGCCGACAACACGATCGTCCTCTTTACCTCCGACAACGGCGGCCTGGCCACCGCGGAGGGATCGCCCACCTGCAACGCGCCGTTGGCCGAGGGCAAAGGGTGGATGTATGAGGGCGGCACACGCGAGCCGTTGCTCATCTACTGGCCGGGAGTGACGGCGCCGGGTACCACTTGTGATGTGCCGGTGACCAGCCCCGATCTATACCCCACACTGCTCGAGATGGCGGGCTTGCCCTTGCGACCTGCGCAGCACGAGGACGGCGTGAGTCTGGTACCGCTATTGCGGGGCGCCACCACACTCGACCGCGAAGCGATCTTTTGGCACTATCCACATTACGGCAATCAAGGTGGCACGCCCGGGTCTGCAGTGCGCGCCGGCGATTGGAAGCTGATCGAGTTTCTGGAAGACGGACGACTCGAGCTCTACAACCTGCGCGAAGACATCGCTGAGGAGCAGAATCGCGCCGCCGAACTGCCTAGGCTGACGGCTCGCCTTCAGCAGATGCTCGCCGACTGGCGGGTAAGCGTCGAGGCCGAGATGCCCTTACCCAACCCGGACTATGTGCCCAAGCTCTGAGCGCGCATCCCGATGGCCTCGCTGCGATATATGGTGTCGGGCGCTAGTCGAGCCTGATCTCTTGGCCCTGTTCGGCGCTGCGCAACAGCGCCTCCATCATCCGCTGCACCTCTAGGCCGTCACGCAAGGGCGCCTGGCAAGGCGTCCCGTCCAGGATGCAATCGATAAAGTGCCCGGCTAGCGTGTCCCACGAGGTCGTCTCTCTCTCGGGGAGCTTGACGGCGATGTCCTGTGTGCTCTCGTTGACTGTCTTGTAGAGCGTCAGCGGGTCGAGGAGAGCTCCGGCCTCGGTGCCAAAGAGCTCGATCTGGCCCATCTCCTGATGATGGCTCGCCCAGAACGACTCGATGTGCAGGCCAGTGCCGTTGGCAAAGCGAATGAACCCTCCGCCATAGTCGTCAGCGGCAAACTGCCTGTAGAACTCGGCTGGGGGCTGGTGTTCGACCTTCCAGTAGCCCTGGCCGCGCGGGCCGAACTGGGCGCCCGCCACGCCGAGCACGCTCACCGGCTGGGGCCGGCCGAGCAGCCACCATACCGCGTCCAGATAATGCACGCCCATGTCGCGAAAAGCGCCGCCGCCCTTTTGGATAAAGTGCAGCACCCCTTTGTTCGCGCCGGGGATGCCGATACGCCGCACCGAGCGCGAGTGCGCATAGTAGAGCTCGCCGAAAAATCCGTCGTGGGCGAGCTGGCCGAGGTACTGCACGGGGTCCGAGAAGCGCATCGAGAGCGACATCATGTTCACCACGCCGGCCTGTTCGGCGGCTTCGACGAGCGTACGCGCGGCTTGCTCCGAGTCAGCGAGTGGCTTGGTCACGAGGACGTGCTTGCCGTTACGCACAGCCTCTAGGGCGACGGGCACGTGCAGCTGATTGGGCGTGCCGACCATGACGGCGTCGATGTCGGGATCCTGGCACATCTCTCGGTAATCGGTATAGTACCTGACCGGCTCGGGAAGCTCCCGAGCAAAGGCCTCCATGCGGTCGGGGTAGAGATCGCACAGAGCGGTAACGCAGCCACGTGGATTGGCTGCCAGAGCACGGCCGTTCGAGCGTCCGATGCCCATCCCCACGACGCAGATCCTCACTTTGTTCATCGGCTCGACTCCTCACAGAGACTGGCTCATACGGATGGGTCGATCGTAACACCGCACGAGCGCGCGGGCAAGCCTTTCGTCGATGCACCTTCTCGTATACGCTCTCGGCGAGTAATCAGCACTTTCCGGTCAATAGGCCGAGAGACCGTGAGTGGTGTCCAGACCTTGGCCCCCGCCTTCTAGAGCAGGCGTCTCAGGCTGTCACTGATCGCTTCGCGCTTCTGCAGGCACTCGACAACGACTTCTGTCATCTGCAAAGCCACTTTGCGCATGTCTGGCACGGGATTGACCCTCAATGTGGTTTCGACCCACTCCGCAGGGAAGGCATGACAACCTGAGTAGGCCCCCGCAATCTCGCCCGCCGTGCAGGCGATGGTGTCCGCATCGCGCCCTACGTTGATTGCCCCAACAAGAGTCGAGCGAGGATCTCCTTTGCAGATCCAGAAAGCCGCCAGAGCGAAGGGGATCATCTCTAGCTCCGTACCCACACCAAAGGGCACCAGGAACCGCTCATAGTAAGGTGCATAGAGCTCGAATACGTCGGCGCACTTGGCTGCGATAGCGAGAAGGGCCTCCAGCCGGCCCATGAACTGGTCAGCCCCGGGCCCGGTCACGCACTCGGGATGGTCAAACACCGCGCCGATGACCGAGTCTGGCGTCGCCTCGGGCTGGAACGCTGCGGCGACGGCTACGGCCGTAACAGAGCCATCTTGCGCGGCAGCATCAGGGTCGCAGGCGTTGATGACGCCTGCAGGCGCATCCCAGTGCTCGAGGGGTCTATGGCTGTTCATCAAAGCCGCAAGTCGTGGCAGTGAGGACATGCCGGCATAATAGTCGCCCCATGGAAAAGCCCACTCCTTCTGCGGGCCGTCCCAGGAATAGGTTGGCTCGAAACAGTCGATGCCCAGCGCCGTCATGCCGTAACGGTATAGGTACTGGGCCCAATCCTGAGCGGTGATGCGCCCTCGCTTCTCGATGATCGCGCCATAGGCAAGCAGTCGAAAGCGCATATCGTCGGTATACGTACCCGGCTCAGAGCCCCATGCGCCATACGGATGGGGGCCTTGCCACCTAGGAAACGGCCGCCAATCGAGCTTGATGGTTTCGTAGAAGGGATGCTCCAGCTTTAGACGAGCCTGATTGGGGATGATACCGGTGATACGGCCATACTTGGCCTCTGTCCTTGTAGTGCATCATCTCGACGGGGATGCCCATGCCGTCACCCAGCGCGCCGCCGATGATGCAGCCATAGATCTTGTCGAACAACGTTGTGTGCTCCATGATGCCCTCCTGTATCAGCTCAAATCAACATGTTACCGAAGGGTGTCTGGTGTTCAAATGGAAATGTTACTGGGATGGCCTTCTCCTTTCTGCGAGCCGGGGTGAGTTCCAGGGCCTCATAGATGTCTTCAGTGTGACCGGGGTTGTGAGCCGGGCAGGTGGAACACCAGAGTGAGCGCTTAGTCCAGGTCTTGTTTGAGGGTAAAGGAGTTCATGGACTCGAACTCGGCCTGCAGTCGTTGTTGGTGCTCGGCGGGGGCACATTGGCTGGCCAGGACGCGTTGGAAAGGGGTGCGCACATCTTCGTGCTTGCGAGAGGTGTGGCCCGCGTCGTGTGTCTTGTCGGTCTGGCGCATGACGGGCTGGAAGAAGTTGAAGTCGTACCACAGGAGGCCGTAGGCCCGGCTGAGCTGCAAGGTCTGTTGGGCGGTATCGAGGCGCTCGTGGCCGAGCAAGGCTCGGACCAGGCCACCATTGCGTTGCTCGGCAAAGCGGTTGTCCTGACTGTGGTAAGGGCGGGTGCGCGAGAGAACGATGCCCGAGGAAACACTTGGCGGGCAGATAGCAGTTGCAGATCTCTTCCACCTGCCGCTCGGAAAGCTTGTAGAGGTAGCTCAACAGTAGCATCTTCAGCACGATGGCCGGGTCGATGGAGGACGCCCGACCTGGCCTTTACCCCGATAGTACCCGAGCAGCCGGTAGGTAAACCGTTGCCAGGGCGCTAGCTCGCGCAGCGGACGCAGGAAATGACCCTGGGGAACGGTATTCTGGTGCAGGTAATCACCATAGAAGGAGTCTAGTTCGCTCTTCTGAAACCTCAGTGCCGCCATGAGCTCCTTCCACAAACCGGACTGCCTGCAGTTTACCAGCCTGGCCCGCTCTGACAAGCATTTTGAGATTGTTTTTCAACAGTCTCAACACACATGATTGACGAACAGCCAGTTTATGTCATAATACTGTTGAACGAGGTGTGAGACTCACGTGTAAAGGCATATTCCCAGGGTTGCCCATCGGCACGAGAGGGATGCCAGCGTCCATGACCGCTCCTCTTGTGGTCAGGATCAACTCGCGATTGCGCAGGCACCACGGCCCGAGTGCTGCCCCTCGCACGCCGCGAATGTCACGCTGCAGCGGCTCACAGTGCATGGCGAGCCTGGATATGGCCAGGCACCACGACCAGACCCCGAGCCACATTCCCCAAGCACCTTCTTTCGTCGACGACCAGAGGGCCAAGGTGGCTCGCGCTTTCGGGCATGAGGAGGCGATCTCATGCTGCATCGTCGTCTGGTGTTGCGCATCCTCTTGATCATCGTCCTCGCCTGCACTGCCCTGCTGGCCCGTTCGACGGTCAGCGCCGATGGGCCTCAGGCCACCTGCCGCGTCGAGGCCTGCGCTGCTAACTGCGTGGCCGACATATATGTGCTCGGCCACGGGAATATGAACACCTTCTCGTATTGGTACGACACGGCCTATCGGCTCACCGGCTGTGATGACCCGAACTGGTGGACCGATTTCAACTTTTTGCTGGCCATCGCTGCCGAGATCGTGGGCGCGCCGAGCGGCTATACCATGGACTGCCGTGAGATGGCCGCGGGGCAGTACAATGTCTGCCTGCGCCAATGCCAGACCAACCCTTGCCGTTACGCGCCCAATGAGCGAACTACACTGAACCCCTGCGGGCAGGGCGAGGTCACGGTCACCTATGACAACGACCGCGGCGAGACCTCTGTCGAGTATCAGCCCACCGCCTACACGCGGGCGTTTTCGGGAGACGTCTACCTCACCGGGCCATCGGGCACGTCTCTCTTGCTGGCGCACCACGACCTGTCTACCCTGGCCTACAACAACTGGACGCTATGGAGCGAGGCCGTAAGCACCTGCCCCGACGTGCACGGCGACTCGCGGTGCGACCTGCTGGACCTGTTTATCCAACCCACCGAGGCCTCGTTTACGATCGACTGGGGCGATGGTCTGTACAACCTGTGGAACAACATGGGCGCACATTCCGGTGTCGATAGTGCAGAAGGGGACGACCACGTGCGCCTGTTGAGCGATGGCGACAGCGTGACCATCGCGCAAGGCCCGATCTCGGGCTACAAATGGGAGCACTATCGCACGCGCGTCGGCCTTGGTGACTGGGGGCCGTGGCAAGATACGGTGACTGCGTGGGATGCCGCTGGCGGCGACGTGACCATCACCAACCATGAAGCCAATAGCTGGCACGAGTGGACCCGCGTCGACCGCGATACCGAGGTGTTCGCCACTCGCGGCGAGACCGACGATCTGATCGCGGGTACCTATACGCTGCGCGCGACGGCACATCTGGCCCACGACAAGGACGTGACCGACAACGAAGCCGTTTGCACGATGGACATCTCTGCGCCGCCGCCTCCCCCTCCCCCGGCCACCGCTACGCCGCCAACTGGCCCGACGATCGTCGACATCGGCCCGGGCACCACGTCGGACTTTCTCTGGAATGAAGGCGATGTGGCGATCTACCGGCTACAGGTCCCCGCTGGCCTCGGGTCCGTTCGGGTGCTGCTAGGAGGGATGATCCTCAGGTCCAACTTTGACCTCAAAATCACCAGGGGGGCGCCAGCTCCCAACGGCACGTTGGTGTGTAACGGGACCAAGGTCGGCGCTGCTGTAGAGAACTGCACCCTCAACGCGCCCACTGCGGGCACGTACTATATCCAGGTGTCTAGCATCGTGAGTGACGGGCCTTATTCGCTCGACATCACCTTCCAGACGGCCACGTCAACACCGACCGCCACGGCGACATCGCGAGCGACCGACACCCTCACGCCACCACCGGCGGCGACGCCTACCTCGACCACCACCATCACGCCGACAGCCACGCGCACAGCCACACCAACCGCGACGCGCACAGCTGCTCCGGCCACCGCGACGGCGCGTGTGACCGCCACCCCGGCCGCCACCGCCACGGCTCGACCCACGGCCACGGTTAGGCCGTCTCGCACGCCGCCACCTGCTACGGCAGCACCAACTGCATTGCCTGGCGGCCAGGAGGAAGCCGAGCCGAACGAGAGCCGCCAGACGGCGAACACTTGGGCGCCTGCGCGAGGCCCGATGCGCGGCCAGCTCCTCACCAGCAACGACCAGGACTATTTCCAGTGGACGGCCGACGCATCGGCCATCTACACGGTGACGCTCAGTGATGTGCCCAGCAACATCCCCGCCGACCTGTTCCTCTACTATGAGGGCCAGATCGTGGCCAGCCGCACTGACGCCACACCGGGCGAGAGCGTGGCCCTCACCATCGACGCCAACGCCGGTGACCGCTTTGTCGTGCGCGTGCGCGCCTCCTATGGCGGGCAGATCTCGACGGCTCGTTATCGCCTTGACCTATCGGCTGTGCCCGACCCGCAGGAGCCGAACGACACGCGCTCGACGGCGACCGCGTGGGACTGGCGCGACGGCCCTGCCCAAGGCTACTTTTTCGAGCGGCTTGGTGGTGACGCCGACTATTTTGCTTTCGAGTTGTCGGGCCAGGAAACGGCAATGCTCTTGACCGTGCGCCTGGATAGCGTCTCGCCCGAGGTAGCGCCCGACCTGACGCTCTACTACGGCGACGAGATCGTCGCCACCAAGTCCGATGCGCCCAAGGGCGGCAGTATTGAGCTAGTGATCGACGCCAACCCGGGCGACACGTTTGTGGCGCGAGTGCGCCCCTCCGAGCGCAGCCAGACGTCTCTCCAGCCCTATAGCCTCTCGGTGAGTAGCGTACCCGACCCGCGCGAACCTGACGACATCTTGAGCGAGGCGGCCGATTCGCCGCTGCTCACCGGCCCTGCGTCGGGCTATTTCTTCGAGCTGGTCTCGGGCGACGCTGATTTCTACCGATACTCTCTGCCCGCAAGCAAGGGCAGCGCCATCGTCACCCTCCAGCTTTACAACGTCGACGCTGCTGTCGCTCCTGACCTGACGGCCTTCAGCGCCAGTGGGAACATCATTGCCAGTGTCACCGATGCCCCGGCAGGTAGCGCGGTCAGCGTAACCTTGGATGTGAACGCGGGTGAGGCGTTCTACGTGCGCGTGCGCCCCACCTATCGTAGCCAGGTCTCGCTCAACCCCTACCTGCTGGCCGCCGACTTGCTAGGCGACCAGCAAGAACCCAATGACGACATCGCCCACGCCACCCCGTGGGACTGGGCCGCTGGACCCGTACAGGGTTACTTCTGGGAGGTCGCCTCGGGCGCCGCCGACTATTTCGCCCTGAGCGCGCCAGAAGCCAGCGGCATGGTCAACATGACGGTGACACTCAGCGATGTAGCTCCGAACGTCGCCGCCGATCTCACCGTCTATTCGGCCAACAAAACCGTGTTGGCCAGCCGCACCGACGCCGACTTGGGCAAGCCGGTCAGCCTAGATTTCGTCGCCACAGGCGGCGAACCGCTCTATGTGCGCGTGCGCCCGACCTATCGGAGCCAGACCTCGCTTCAGCCCTATACCCTCCGTGCTGTCCAGGGGGCGATAGTAGGGCCCACACCTACGCGAACACCGCTACCCACCGCCACGCCGCGCAGATAGCGCGGACTGTCGAGCATACACCGGGCGCCCTCATGCAGGGCGCCCGTGATGTTGCTTATGCGAGCTAGAGGCACTGCATCGCCCGGGGGAGCCGAGGGCTTTCGCGGCGGGGCCACTCGTCGCGGCAGAACAGCGCTTGTCAGAGCTTGGCTTTGCATCTAGGATAGTCCCCATGCTCGCCAGTGCTCGGCTACCCACACAGACCATGCCCACGCATAGCAGCAGCGTGACCCGCGCCCTGCTGGTGCTGCTCGTGGTGTTGGTCGTCGGTGCGCCCAGCCTCGTCTATCCCTTTGGCCGTGACCAAGGCGAATACGCTACCGTCGCGAAACTGACACTCGAAGGGCGCGTGAGCTATCGCGACGTCTTCAACGTCAAGCCGCCCGGCACATACCTTCTTCATGCCTTTGCCCTGACCGTTTTCGGCCACTCGATGCAAGCCATCCGTTGGCTCGACCTGCTCTGGCAGGCCGCCACTGCCCTGTTGTTGCTGGGCATCGCCGACCGTCTGGGCCTCGGGCGCCGTGCAGCATTGCTGGCGCCGGTGCTGTACAGCGTTGCCTACTATAGCAACAACTTTTGGAATACGGCGCAGACCGATGGCTTCCTCAACCTGCCAACAGCCCTGGCCGTGCTGGCCTATCTGCATGCCCAAGACAAGGGCGAGCAGTGGGCCTATGCAGCGAGCGGCGCTGCCATTGCCGTCGCCGTGTTGTTCAAGTACCCCATCGGCATCCTGTTGCCGCTGCTGTGGGTGTGCGCCGTGCTCTCGCATCGCTACCCCTGGCGTGCCGTCGTGTGGATGTCCGTGGGATGCACACTGCTACTCGCTGCGTGTGCGATATGGCTCCATCTGCAGGGCGCATTGGTGCCGTTCGTCGAGTCCCAGTATCGCTACGTGACTGCCTACCGCAGCCGCGATATACTCGGCTATAGCCAGCTGGTCATACTCGCTGCTATTCTCATGGTTCAGTGGGCAATGACTCTCCTCATCGTCGTGGGTGCCGTTGCCGCAGTCACAGTCTGGCATGCCCACCGCTTTGAGCCGACAGCCAGAGCCGTCTTGGTGGCGGCGGCGTGGTACGTTGCTGGTGTGCTGAGTTATATAGCGCAGGGCAAGGGCTATGTCTATCACAGCCTGCCCATGTTGGCGCCGTATGCACTGCTCGGTGCTGCGACCGCCGACCTGCCTGTCGGGCGAACCATCGCGGGTCGCTCAAGACGCCTGTGGCTGGTCGGGCTCACGACCGTCATCCTCGCCTTCCCAGCTACCCTTTACTTGGGGCGTATGGAACGGTCGCAAGCCCCGCTCATGCTCGGGCGCATTGCGCTGGGACAATTCAAGCCTCAACAGATCTGCAAAGTGTCGGCGGCGCTGTGCGAAGCCGGCGAGCCGGGTTTCCGCTTCACCGATGATCTCGCCGCGGCTGAGCATATAGCGGCACGCACTATGGATACCGAGCCTGTTTTCATCTGGGGATTCGAGCCACCTATCTACTTTCTGGCACAGCGGGAACCTGCTTCGCGCTTCATCTATAATTTCGTTCTCTTCGGCGACTGGGATTGGCCCGAGCTCCGCATACAACTATTGGCCGACCTCGAGCACAGCCCTCCCCGCTACATCGTCGTTGCCAGCGACGACGCCTTGCCGATGGTCACCGGCACCGATCTGGACTCGCGCGCTGCCCTGCAGACCTTCCCCGAGCTGCGCCACCTCATCGAGACCGACTATACACGCGAGGTCACCTTCGGCTACCTGACCCTCTACCGGCGTCTCGGCCCCTAAGCGCCCTTGCCGACGCGCCCGCAGCGTGGCACAATGCGAACAGTTGCAGCGGAGGCAGAGCCATGCGCGTGTATGTCGGCACCTATACCCACTCTACCCATAGCGAGGGCATCTATCGCTGCGCTTTCGACCCAGCAACGGGCGCCCTCAGCCTGATGGGCCTCGCCGTGCACGCTGCGGACCCTTCGTATCTGGCGCTGGCGCCTTCGGGGCGTACGCTCTACGCTTGCAATGAGCTGGCCGAATACAAAGGCGAGCGCTCGGGGGCGCTGAGCGCCTTGGCTGTCGACCCGAGCGACGGCACCCTGCGGCTGTTGAATCAGCAGCCCACCCACGGCGCTCACCCCTGCCACGTCAGCGTCGACCACGCCGGCCGCATGGCCATGGTGGCCAATTATAGCGGAGGCAGTCTGGCCGCCTTTCCTATCCGCGGCGATGGCTCCCTTGGCCCGGCCAGCGATGTGCATCTGCTCTCGGGCCGAGGCCTCGACCCGCAGCGCCAAGCAGAACCCCACGCGCACTCGATCTGGCCCGACCCCACCAACCGTTGGGCTTTGGCCTGCGACCTGGGCACCGACCGCGTGTTCCTCTTTGGCCTCAGCACCGGCGAGGGCAAACTGCGCTCGCCGCGCGTTAGCTACGTCCGCGTAGCCCCGGGAGCCGGCCCACGACACATCGCCTTTCACCCCAACGGGCATTGGGCCTACCTGGTCAGTGAGCTGCGCTCGGCCGTGACCCTGTTCGACTGGCTCCCCGACCGCGGCCTGCTCGCCGAGGTGGAACATGTGCCCGCGCTGCCGGCAGACTATGCGGGGCCGAACGGCGCCGCCGATATCCACCTCACCCCCGACGGGCGCTATCTCTACGCCAGCAACCGCGGCCAAGACGCCCTGGCCATGTTCGCCGTGGATCCAGACAGTGGGCGTCTCACCCTTTTGGGCTACATGCCCACCGGCGGCCAGCATCCGCGCAACTTTAGCCTCGATCCCACAGGCCATTGGCTGCTGGTAGCCAACATGAACAGCGACAATATCGTCACTCTGGCCATCGACGCGGCGAGTGGTAGGTTGTACCCCACGGGGCACGAGCTAGCCGTGCCGAGCCCCACCTGCATCCTGTTCGCCGCCTGAAGGAGTGCCTATGTCAAGACCGATCGTGCATATGATCGGCCAGGCCCACCTGGACCCGGCCTGGCTGTGGACGTGGACCGAAGGTCGTGCCGAGGCGCTGGCCTCGACGCGCGCCGCCCTCGACCGACTCGATGAATACCCCGAGTTCGTCTACACCCGGGGTGAGGCGCAGGTCTATCGCTGGGTCGAGCAGGAGGATCCGTCTTTGTTTGCACGGATCCGCCAGCGCATCGCCGAGGGACGCTGGGCCGTGGTCAATGGCATGGTGGTCCAGCCCGACATGAACCTGCCCAACGGCGAGACTCTGGTGCGGCACTTGTTACTGGGCAAGACCTACCTCCGCGAGCACCTCGGCGTCGAGCCGACCGTGGCCTATTGCGTCGACAGCTTTGGCCACGCGGCGACGATCCCCATGATCCTCGCCGGCTGTGGGATGGATAGCTACGTCTTTATGCGACCTGGGCCTCACGAGATGGCGCTTCCTGGGCAGGCGTTCTGGTGGCAGGCCGCAGATGGCTCGCGCGTGCTCGCCTTTCGCATCGCACACGCCTACTGTACTGGAGCCAGCGATCTCACCGAGCACATTCAGTATGCCCTGGCCGACATGCCTGCCGTTCTGGGCCAGACGATGTGCTTTTACGGCGTGGGCGATCACGGGGGCGGCCCTTCGCGCGAGCAGATCGAGGGCATCCTCGCCCGACGCGATGGGCCCGAGGCTGAGCTTTGCTTCAGCCACCCCCGCGCCTATTTCGATGCGATCAGCGCCCAGGCCGATGCCCTCCCCACGGTGCAGCAGGAGCTGTATTTCCACGCGACGGGCTGCTATGCGGCGAACTCAACGCTCAAGCGCACCTTCCGCCAAGCAGAGCAGAGCCTCTTGCTGGCCGAGCGCATGGCTGTGCTGGATGAGCAATGGGCGGGCCATCCGGCGCCACGGGCGATGCTGGCTGACCTGTGGCACGAGCTCTGCTTTGACACTTTTCACGATATTCTGGGCGGCTGCACGATCAAAGAGGCTGCCGACGACGCTGTGCGCTCGCTCGAGCACGTCATCCACTGTGCCCGCCACCTCACGAACGACGCCGGCCGCGCCATCGCCGCACGGGTCGACACGAGCGGCTCGCCTGGTGCGGTGGTCATTTTCAATCCGGCGCCCTACGCTCGCCGCGAGTACATCGAGTACGAGCCTTGGACAGGCGGCCAGCCCTGGGATGCGCAAGGCTGGGGCCTCACCGACGAGGCCGGGCAGCCCGTGCCCTGGCAGGTGCTCCCCAGCACCGATGCCGCCGGCACCGCTGGCGGGGGCGTGCAGCGGCTGCTCTTCCCCATCGAGCTGCCGCCTTTAGGCTATCGCACCTATCGCTTTGGCCCGGGTGCGCCTCGCTGCCAGGGCGAGTCAGCCGTCTGTGCGTCGCCGAACGGACTGGCCAATGATCGCTTGTGTATTCGGCTCGATGCGACGACAGGCGCGATCGCCTCGTGCCATGACCTCGTCGCGGATATTGAGCTGGTCGGCCCAGGGGGGTGGAACGTCGCCCAGGTGCTGCATGACCCAAGCGATACCTGGTCGCATGGGGTCCGGCGCTTCGATGACGTGATCGGCGCGTTCGGCGCGCCCACTGTCACCGTGGCCGACACGGGGCCGCTACAAGCCTCGCTGCTCATTGAGCGCCACTATGAGGGCAATACCTGGCTTCAGCAGCTCGTGCTCCGCGCGGGCGAGCCGGAGCTACTCATCCGTAACTGGCTGTCGTGGCGGGGACATTGGACGATGCTCAAGCTGGCCTTTGATCTGGCCGCCACCGCCCCGCGAGCTGTGCATGACGTCCCCTTTGGCTGGGTCGAACGCGCCTGTGAGGGAGATGAAGTGCCCACCCAGATGTGGCTCGACGTGAGCGGCGCCTCGCTCGCCGAGCCGGGGCGCACCATCGGCCTGGGCATCGCCAACGACGGGCGGTATAGTTGTGATGTCACCGGCACCACGGCCCGCCTGACCGTCCTGCGTTGCCCGCCATACGCCTACCATATCCCTCATCAACCAGGCAGCAAACTGCGCTACGACTGGCTCGATCAGGGAGAGCACGCCTTCACCGTGCTGTTGCGCCCACACGTGGGTGACTGGCGCGAAGCCGACATCGTGCGACGAGCTCGCGAGCTGAATATGCCGCCGGTCATCATCACCGCGCACGCGCATCGAGGGGCACTGCCCACCCGCCAGGCGCTGGCTGAGTTGACCACGCCAGAGCTCGAGCTCACAGCCTGCAAGCCCGCCCACGATGGCCGCGGCTATATCGTGCGCCTCGCCGACCGCTACGGGCGTGGCGGTGCGGGCGAGTTGATCTGGCAGGGGCAGCCCCTGCCCGTATCCTGCAGGCCTCATGAGGTACGTAGCTGGCGCCTACAGCCCTGCGCCAACGGCTGGCGGGCCGAGGCGTGTGATCTCATCGAACGGCGCTTGTAGGTACGCTCAACCACAGCAATGAGCCCCGCGAGGAATGCTCCATCGCGGGGCTGTTTTCGTGTGACCTGACCCACAACACTGGCGCGAGGGCCGGGTCGCCGTTCGCCCGATTGGGACGATGCCGGCGCTCCCAGCGCCCCACGCCAGCGTCGCGGAGAGCCGCGTCATTGCGGCAGGTAGTTGTCAGTAGCGCTGAAACTCTTCGACATTGAGCACAAAGATGACGGCGCCGCCGACCTGCACATCGATGGGCTCCGAGATGAGGGGCGCCATCTCGACCAAAGGCGGCGTGGGATACACCGTCCGCGTGCGCGTATGGCACGTCTCTTTCATGATGGCCAGGACGTCGGGCACGTGGGCGTCCTCGACGCCGACCATGAACGTAGCATTTCCCTCCCGCAGGAATCCACCCGTCGTGGCCACAATCGTGGCCTGA
This sequence comes from Anaerolineales bacterium, assembly GCA_039680625.1. Lineage (GTDB taxonomy): Bacteria > Chloroflexota > Anaerolineae > UBA1429 > UBA1429 > JAAYDS01. Next base: position 16,894 of record JBDKSN010000103.1, read on the forward strand.
TAGCCGGCGTTCATCAGGGCCTGTCGCAGAGCATCGCGATCATCCCGGTTGATGATGCCAAAGACGAGTTTCATCGCTTTCACCTCCTGAGGGTGCCACCAAAGCAAACGCTCCAGGCACAGGCCGGGAGCGTTATCCTCTGGCTCCGCCTCTGCCAATGCCGACGAAGTTAGCTGACGGGTTAGGGCTGGTAGCTACCCCTCTCGCAAGAGCGAGACACACCCCACGGGCTGGTTCCTCCGTTCCTCAGGCTTTGCCTGAGGATTAGGCTGCGGCTATTCAGTTTGCACGAGTATTCTAGGCTCTTCTCTCATTTCCGTCAACCGCATAATGGCGCATATGCGCCACATAAGCTATTGGCGGTAGCCTTAGGCCTCCGCCTCGGCCTCGGCCGCGATGGTCATCTCGGCTCGACGCCCGGCGAACGAGGCGACAAGACATACGCCCGCACACAGCGCGCCGGCCACAAAGAACGCCGCCCGCGTCGAGGCGCTAGCGACGATGACTGCCCCAATCATCGGGCCGAGGGCAAACCCGACCGAGCCAGCGCTACTGTTCAACCCCAACGCAACGCCCGTGCGGTCCTTGCGCACAGAACCTACCAGGAGTGCGCTTAGGCTCGGCCCTATGCCCCCGCGAAAAAAGCCCTGCGCAGCCGATGAAGCTCCTAGCAACCCTACCGATCTGGCCAGGCCCATCGGCACATAGAGCACCGCCGTGCCGATCAGACCCAACAACGTCGTCCGCCGATGACCGATCCGGTCGCTGATGCGGTTGATCATCATCGCTGCGATGGCCGCAGTTACTGCGCCAACACCAGTCACCATGCCCGCAACCGAGGCGGGCTGCATGCCCTTGGGCACGATCTGCTGAATCAGGAGCGGCATTGCAGGAGAGGTGATACTGAGGGTCAGGCTCAGCATCAGGTTGACGATGAGCAAGCCGGCCAAAACAGGGTTGTGAAACACCTCGCCGAAGCCGACCAGCGGGTTCCGCGAGCGGCGCTGGCCTTCGCGCAGCAGCTCCGGCTCGCGTGGGGGTTCCTGAGTGCCAAAGATGGCGATCACCACGGCGAGCAGGATGATGAGCGATGAGAAATAAAAGGTCTGTCGGTAGCCGATGGCGTCACCAATCCAACCGCCGATCATCGGGCCGACAGACGTGCCGATAAAGAAAGAGGTCTGCAGCATGCCAAGGGCAAAGGCGATGTTCTTCTTGGGCGTGCTGGCCGCCACCAACACCGTCGCCGCGGCTGGCGTGCCGGTGACAACCCCCTGCAGAAAACGCAAGACCAGCAACTGGGTCGGGGTGCGCACCAGGCCCGTCGCAGCGCTCAGCACGGCGGTGCCGATCGTTGCGAGAATGTCATTCGACTTGCGGCCATAGCGATCGCCAAGAGCGCCCCAGATCGGCGTAAAGATGGCGAAGGACATGGCCCCTAACGATTGGTAAGCGCCCGTCCACCTGGCGAGCTCAGCGAGGTCAGTGACACCCAGCTCTTGAAAGTAGTAAGGAATCAAGACAAAGCCGGCCTGAAAACCGACGATGGCGAGTGTCTGCACGGTCACCGCCGCCCAGAGAGTGCGCTGCCAGGGCAACATGTCGGGCAACTTCATGCGTGATCCCCATCCTCCCGCGCGTGATACGCCCCGTGACTATAGATAAGAAGCACCATCGCGCCAACACGAGGATGGCTCAGGGACATAGCAGCGCTTTGACCACGGGCTCCTCGCGACGCTGCATCAGATCCAAGGCGTGCTGTGCCTCCGCGAGAGGCAGCTCGTGCGTGATGAGCTCTTCATAGGGCAACGCACCGTCCTGCAGATAGGCCAGGGCTTGAGCAAAGTCATCGCGGTCATAGATCTGCGAGCCGACCAGATCGAGCTCGGACACGGTCAGATCCGACAGACGCACGGGGACATCCCCGTCAAAGAGGGCGATGACGACGATACGCCCACCACGCCGCACCAGCGAGAGCGCCTGCCTGACAGTCGCTTTGGCCGCGCTCGCCAGGAACACGACGTCCAGACCCTCGGGAAAGTCACGACGGATCGTCTCGATCAGATCGACGTCGCGAGCATCGTAGCCATGTCCGGCGCCCATCTTGGCGGCCAAGCTGAGGTTATGCGCCGACAAGTCGGTGATGGCCACGGTGGCCGCACCAGCCAGGTGGGCTGCTGCCGTGGTGAACAGGCCGATACTGCCGCCGCCCAGCACCAAGACACGCGAGCCTGGCTCGACGTTGCCGCGCCGTGCCGCATGTACGCCCACGGCAAAAGGCTCGGCCAAGACTCCTCGCCGCAGGCCAAGCCCCGCCAGAGGATACACAATGTCCGCGCGGCTGAGGAAATACTCGGCAAAGGTGCCTTGCCACCCCTGGAGGCCGGGCACGACTTTGTTCAGACAGGTGTTGGTGCGCCCAAGGCGGCACTGAGCGCAGGTGCCACAGAAGGTGTAGGGCATCACCGTGACGGGCTGTCCCAGAGCCAGGCCCGTCACGCCCTCACCCACCGCAGCGATGGTGCCTGACACCTCATGACCCAGCACGACCGGCGGGTGTCGGAAAGGGTGCGTGCCCTCGAACGAGTGCAGGTCAGAACCGCATACTCCCGCGTAGACCACCTGGATCAGCACCTCGCCAGCAGCGGGCACCAGCATCGGCCGATCCTCGATGACGATCTCGCCCGCCTGTCGCAACAGCGCAACGCGCATGTCTTCCTCCAGCACGGCAATGGCCTCATGGTAGGCCAAGGGCGCGCTGTTGTCGAACGGAACAGAGGAGGTTTGCAGAGTGCGTGGGGGCGGTTTCAGGCACCGCAATTGGCCTGTCCTGGCGATTGACGGTCGTCGGCTCAGTGGAGGGAGCTTGGTAAGTAGTAGGGTCTCTTTCGCTTTGCCATACGGGCCGGCATAGGCCGGGGCAGAGGCTCACCGTATCTTCATCGCCCAGGTTACGCCTCGCACCGATGGCGTGACCTGGGCGGCACGTTCGTCTCTCTTCCATAGAGTTGTGCACAACATACTGGCCAGGCGGCTGGATGCGACGTCCGAGGCTCCTACGTATGAGGCGGCTCAACCCTCGCCTCGGAAAGGCGGGAAGGCAATCGGGGCGACCGCCATGCCGCTCTCACCCCACTAGGCGACGCGGTCAGCCTGCGGCTCCACAGGTATGACCCGCATCGATCCGGCCTGAACCTCTCTGCCCGTCTGGATGCCTACCTCTCCCGCTCCTCTGGCCCTTCTTCCTCGCCCCCGTGCCACAAACGTCCGGTGCAAAGCGTTTCCTCCGCATCGCGGATCAAGTCCAGTGAGATCTCGTGCCTCCCGCCCTCATACGGTGTGCGCAGCCAGCAATCGACGATGTCCAGCGCATGGAGCCTGCCGATGACCTGCCCGCCTAGGCAGAGGATGTTCGCATCATTGTGTGCGGCGGTCATGCGCCCCATGTAGGAATCAGTGCACAGGGCGGCCCGCACCCCCTTGAACTTGTTGGCCACAATACACATACCTATGCCCGTGGAGCAGATGAGAATGCCACGGTCAGCCTCGCCACGTGTGACGGCACTGGCCACTTGTGCAGCATAGTACGGGTAGGGAGCGATGGCGGGCGAATCGCACCCGACGTTGTGCACTCGGTAGCCCTGTGCTTCGAGGTAGGGCATCAGCGCCATCTTCAGCTCAAATCCGCCATGGTCGTTGCCGATCCATATCGTCCGCCTATCGTTCATTTCCCCTCGGTAGAGCACACCAACTGCGTCTCGCGATCACCTGTCCGATCTCCGCAGAATCGAGCCGTGCGGCGCACGCGCTATCCGGTGAGCCGCTTCAGCAGGCTGTGCTCCTCACATTCACGCTGGCTCTTGATCAAGGCGACGCGGCTCAGCTTTGCCGCTAACTCCTCCTGATCGACGCTGGCATTGGCGGTGATGCGCTGGATCCAGTCTGTCCGGATAGCGCTCACCCCACCCAGAGCTCCGCTCACTGCCCCACACATCGATGCGATTGTGTCGGCGTCGCGCCCGAAGTTCGCCCCATAGATGACGCTCCGCTCCATGTCTCCTTCTGCCAGATAGAGCAAGGCCAGACTCAGGGGAATGGTCTCGCGCGAGTCACAGATCAGCGGGTAGAAGTAACGGTCGCGATGCCGATAGATTGTCTCACGAAAAGGCCCGTACTCGCCCGTATCGCGAGCTACCTGCAGCACACGTTCGATCGCATCCCGCATCTCCTGCCCACTGAGCGGTAGGATGGCCTCTTGGGCAGCCGCTAGTACCGAGGCGATAGTCGTATCGGGGCACATGGCCTCAGCGACCGCAGCGGCCATGGCTGCCGCTCCGTCCTGGCAAAAGCCCACATCGTATTGATGGATGAGGCTGGCTAGGTCATAGGCCTGGCGCGCCGCTTGCCGTGGCTGGCAGGCGTTGACTATTCCGACGGGCGAAATGCACATCGCCGAGCTCGAGCTAGGCATATTCCCGAGGGCAGCCATACGTGGCACGGCATGGTAGCGCAGCTTTTCCGCCGTGTGCAGCACCGAGATAAAGAACTTGTCTCGCCTAGAACCAAAGATACAGTCCCAATCAGAGAGCCACACGCGCGCCCAATCATCGAGCGTGGCATAGCCATCGGTCTGAACGAGGGCTTTTGCCAGCAGCATCTTCATCACAGTGTCGTCTGTGCCTTCGCCTTGGAAGTCGACTACCCAGCCGAGAGACTCCTCGATCTGTTGATAATCGTGGCCCTCGGTAGGTGTGCCCAAGACGTCACCGATGACGCCCCCCAACATGCACCCCAACGCTTTGTGGTACAGGGGCGTCTTTCTGATCTCGTGTTCCATGGGAATCCAGGTCTCCCTCTATGGCATGGAGACTCAGCCTCAGCCCTTGAGGCCAACGCTGGCGATGCCACCGATGAGTTGCTTCTGGGCAAAGAAGTACAGAATCAGCATGGGAATGACCGACATCAGCGATGCCGCCATTAGTAAGTTGGTTGTATTGACGCCCGCTGAGAATCGAGACATGCGGAAATAGTTCAGAGCGATAGCCAATGTGTATTTCTTGGGATCATTCAGATAGATCAGCGGCCCGGTGAAATCGTTCCAGACTCCCTCAAAAGTAAACACGGCCATCAAGGTGAGCACTGGCTTGCAGAGCGGCAGGATGATTCGCCAGTAAATGCCCAAGCGCCCACAGCCATCGATGCGCGCGGCATCGTCCAAGTCGCGTGGAAAGGAGCGCATGTATTGCCGAGTGATAAAGATGTAGAAGGGCGAGCCAAAGAATGCCCCCACCCAGAGTGGCAGGTACGTGCCATACCAGCCAAAGCTGTTGTACAACAGGAACTGCGGGATCATCAGCACCACACCGGGCATTAGCATCGTCAGGATAACTAGGCGAAAGAGAC
>JBDKSN010000104.1:0-3823 GCA_039680625.1 Anaerolineales bacterium
CACTGAGGACATCTTTGAGACCCTGGAACCTACCCTGTCTCGCTGAAAGGAGGAGGCTATCCCAGTAACATTTTCATTTGAACGTCAGCCGCCCTTCGGTAACATTTTCATTTGAGTTGACACACCCACACTCGCTTGACGCCTGGCCTGGCATCTTCTATACCCTAGGCGACATCGAGGGGCCATGCCACGCTGGATAGCCCAGAAGCCAAGCACCCGCCTTGTATCCCTGGAGGTCACCGCCCGTGAGCACAAGCACCGCTCAGCTCGCCCTTGCCACTGTCGCCCTAGCCATCGGCATCGCCGCCACCTGGGCACAGGCCCGTGCCAAGCGCAACCTACACTATGTGACCAAGCCTCTAGCGACCACGCTGATCCTCGTGCTGGCGGCCACCCGTGCAATAGAGAGCCCAGTAAGTGGCTGGTGGATCGTCGCAGGCCTCGCCCTGTCGCTCGGGGGTGACGTGTTGTTGATGTTGCCCGACCGCTTCGTGCCCGGCCTGGGCAGCTTTCTGCTCGCGCAGGTGTGTTACATCGTCGCCTTCACCATCGCGGCGCCTATATTGGGGCCGCTTTGGACATTGGTCCCCAGCCTGTTGCTCTTGGTCGTATTAGTACTGACCGTCCTGCCCAAGACAGGCGCGCTGCGCTGGCCCGTGCTGGGCTATGCCCTGGTCATCACCGCCATGGCCTGGCGCGCCACGACGCGCTATGTGGCTCTGGCCGAGCCGAACGCACTGTTATCTCTGTTGGGGGCCTGGCTGTTCTGCGCCTCGGACCTTTCGTTGGCGTGGAATCGCTTCGTGCGGCAAGCGGCTTGGTTGCCGATCTTTTGCTTGAGCAGTTACTATCTAGCCCAAGTGCTGATCGCGCTATCCATCTAGGTAACGGCTACTCGAGCGTACGCCGAGTCAAAGCCAGCGCAGACATGCCCTGCGCGTTAGCCAGCTTCTACTGGCTCGACCATATACCAGGTGAGCGCCAAGGGACTCTGGCTAAAGCCAGCCCAGTTCCTGAGTAGACTAGTTAGGATTGGTGTAGTATGCACTGCATGGTATAATCGCAAGCACGATTCCATCTATGTGAGGTAACGCCATGGACCACGACTTACAGCTCAAGCCTGATCAGTTGTTCCGGCGTACCGACCCGGCGTTGTTCGCCTTCCAGTCGACCGCCGAGCTAGAGCCGCTACATCGTGTCATCGGCCAAGATCGCGCGGTCAGCGCGATCGATTTTGGCGTCGAGATGCCCGGAGACGGCTACAACATCTTTGCCGTGGGGCCCGTTGGCTCAGGGCGTACCACTGCCGTGCGGCAGTTTCTGAATCAGCGGGCTGCTCAGCGCCCAGCGCCGCCCGAGTGGTGTTATGTCTATAACTTTGCCGATGCTCGCGCGCCCAAGGCCATCAGTGTGCCGCCGGGCCGCGCCGCCGATCTGCGCAACCAGATGGCCCGGCTAGTCGAGCGCCTGCGCGCCGAGATCCCCCGTACCTTTGAGGGTCAGCCCTACGAGGCACGCCGCCGCGAGCTGCTGCTGCAATTGCAGCAACGACAACAGCAACTCTACGAAGAGCTCGAACGCTATCTCAACGAGCGCAACTTTGCCCTGATCCGCTCGCCATCGGGCCTGGCCATCGCCCCGATGCTCAATGGCGAGGTGCTGACCGCCGAAGCCTACCAGAAGCTCGACCCCGAGATCAAGAAAAGGTACGAGTCGTTCCGCCCGGAGCTGCAGGAGCAGTTTGACCGCGCCATGCGTGAGGCCCGCGAGCTCGACCGCGAGGGACGCAAGGCCATCGAAACCATCAACAGCGAGATCGCCGGCTTTGTGATCGACAATCTCATCGCCGAGGTCACAGAGGCTTTCGCCGACTGTGACAAGGTTCTGGCCTATCTCGCCGAAGTGCGCCAAGACGTGGTGGCCAACGTCGAGCGCTTTATCACACGAGAAGAAGAGCCGATGCCGTTGCCCATCCCCGGGCGTGACAGCACTGAGCATTGGTTCCGTCGCTACGAGGTCAACGTATTGACCAGCGTACCCGACTGTAGCTGCGCGCCGGTGATCGTCGAAGACAACCCCACCTATCATCGGCTCGTGGGCCGCATCGAGCACCGCGCCGAGTTCGGCACGATGATCACCGACTTTACGCAGATCAGAAGCGGCTCGCTGCACGCCGCCAACGGCGGCTACCTGGTGCTCGATGCGCGCCAAGTGCTGGCGAACCAGCTCTCGTGGGAGGCGCTCAAGCGCGCCTTGCGCAATCACGAGATCAAGATCGAGGAGATGGCCCAGTTCTATGGCCTGGTAGCCGCCTCGACTCTGGAACCCGAGCCGATCCCCCTCGATGTCAAGGTGGTGCTCATCGGCGATCCGCAGCTCTATCAACTGTTGGCCCTGTACGACGATGACCTCCACGAGCTGTTCAAGGTCAAGGCCGAGTTCATCACCATGATCGAGCGCACCGAAGAGAGCATCCACGACTATGCGCGCTTTGCCGGTGAGCTCAGCACCCGCGAGCATCTGCGGCATCTAGCGCCCAGCGGCGTGGCTCGGTTGATCGACGAGGCCTCGCGGCTCGTTTCCGACCAGGGGCGCGTCACCACCCGTTTCTCGGTCGTGGCCGACATCGTGCGCGAGGCCTCGTTCTGGGCGGGGCGCGCCGATCACGAGCTGGTGACCGACCAAGACGTCATCCACGCTGTCGAGGCACGGCGCAAACTACTCGACTATGCTGCCCAGCGTTACCGCGAAGAGATCACCGAGGGCACCGTCCTGATCGACACCGACGGCGCCGTCGTCGGCCAGATCAATGGCCTCTCGGTCGTACAGACGGCCGACTTTGTCTTTGGCATTCCCTCGCGAGTCACCGCCCGCACCTACCTAGGCCGCGCCGGTGTGGTGAGCATCGACCGTGAGGTCAAGATGACTGGCCCCATCCACGACAAGGGGCAGCTCATCCTCTCTGCGTACCTGGCCTCGCGCTTTGCCCAGCGTAACAGCCTCTCGCTCGCGGCAACGCTCACTTTCGAGCAATCCTATGGCGGTATCGAGGGAGACAGCGCCTCGTCGACCGAGCTCTATGCGCTGTTGTCGAGCCTTGCCGACACGCCCATCCGCCAAGACCTAGCCGTGACTGGCTCGGTGAACCAGTTCGGTCAGGTGCAGGCCATCGGCGGGGTGAACGCCAAGATCGAGGGCTTTTACGACCTATGCCGTGAACGCGGACTGACGGGCCAGCAGGGCGTGCTCATCCCTGCGTCGAACATCCGGCACCTGATGTTGCGCGACGATGTGGTCGAGGCGGTGGCTGCTGGCAAGTTCCACGTCTACGCCGTGTCGACCGTAGAGCAGGGCATCGAGCTGCTCACCGGCGTGCCCGCTGGTGAGGCCGATGCGGAGGGCCGCTATCCTGAAGGCACCATCTACCATGCCGTCCAACGCAAGCTCGACGCCTATCGTGAGGCCCTCAAGGCAGAGACCAAGCCCCACGAAGCCGCCGGCGGCGTTGGCGCTACGGAAGAGCCAGCGCCCAGCTCGCCAACGGCAGAGGGGCGGGTAGAGCCAGCGTTAGGGCGCCAAGACAAATAGTGCAAGAGAGCCTGTCGCCAACGCGACAGGCTCTCTCTATATCCCGTGACAAGCTCAGCCCTGCCCAGTTACCTCGAGATAGCGTTGTACCTGTCGTAGCACTTGGTAGGGCTCGGCGTTCCCCGCACTGACCAGATCGTCGTTGATGAAGACCAGAGGATAGATCCGGTAGCCTGATGCAGCCTTGGCCAAGCGCGCCTTGTGCCGCTCAAAGGCTTGCAGATCGGCTACATCG
>JBDKSN010000105.1:0-6268 GCA_039680625.1 Anaerolineales bacterium
GCAAGCCGCCCCCAGAAGAGCCGGTGGCCGAGGCAGTGGCCGAGTCGGCCGAGCCTGTCGCGACGAGCGATCCCCCGGGCGACGCCTAAGCTGCCCGCGTAGAGACGAGTGAGGCCCCTGCATGGTGCAGGGGCCTCGTTTTGCCTCGCTGGCTGGCCGGGTGGGGCGGCTAGTGCAGCGCCGCCAAGACCTCGGCGGCGTGGCCCTCGGGCTTGACCTGACGAAAGATCTTGTGCAGGCGGCCCTCTTCATCGATCACGAACGTCGAGCGGATGATCCCCTCGGTGGTGCGGCCACAGCGCGTCTTGCTGCCCCAGGCGCCATACGCGCTGGCCACGGCGTGGTCGGGGTCGCTGACCAGGTAGAAGGGCAGGCCGAGCTTCAAACGGAACTTGCTGTGTGACGTGGGCGAATCGGGGCTGATGCCGATGACCACCGCACCGTGAGCGGTGAACTGGGCATAGTTGTCGCGAAAGCCGCAGGCCTCGGTGGTGCAGCCGGGCGTGTTATCCTTGGGATAGAAATAGACCACGACCTTCTGGCCGCGAAAGCGCGAGAGGGTGACCTCCTCGCCCGTGTCGTCCAGCAGGGTGAAATCGGGGGCCAGGTCGCCCTCGTTGAGCAGAACCGTCGGTGTCGGGGCCGTTGTCGTCTCTGTCATGATGTCCTCCTGACTGAGCCTATTGGCCCGATCATAGCATTGTTTATCGATATTGTCAAGATTATCATGCGCAGCCTGCGCTAGACCTGCACGAGTCGATTTGCGCGCCGTGGCCCGGCCGCGGTATCGTAGGCGAGATTGCACAGCCTCATCGAGGAGCCAGATCCAATGACCACCACCGTGCCCGCAGACGCCGCTGATCCGCGCCTACCGGGCCTCCTGGCCTGGGCAGAGACCCTCGTCGGCCCGTGCGCCGTGGCCGCGGGCGACACGCGCCTCGACGGCCGCTCGGCCGTGCTCAAGCTGAGCGCCGCAGCCGGGGCCGTCTATCTCAAAGTGCACACCACGCGCGAGTCTTGGGAGAACGAGGTCCACGCCACCGGCGCGTGGGCGCCCGCCTTTGCCGGGCGTGCGCCACGCCTGCTGGGGGCTGCCGATGCGCCGGCGCTGGCGCTGTTGCTGAGCGAGGTGCCGGGCACGCGGATGGAAGACACGGCGCTGACTCCCGCGCAAGAGGTCGCTGCCTGGCGCGCAGCGGGGCAGGCCCTGGCGGCCCTGCACGCCCAGGGCGTGGGGCCACACTTTGGGGCCTGTCTCCGCGATGGCCGCTCGGCCAGCGAGCCGCCCATCACCGATGCCGTCTCTTTTGTATTGGCCGATCTCGAGGCGTGGACGGGTGGCGAGCGCGCGGCGCTCTATAGCCCTGAGGAACGGCGGGTGATCGCCGCGGCGCGCGAGCGGGCGGGCGAGTTCGCCGGCGAGCCGGCCATCCCCTGCCACCGCGATTACAACCCCTACAACTGGCTGGTCGACGCGCAGGGCGCCTGGGCCGGGGTGATCGATTTCGAGTTCGCCTGGTGGGATGTGCGCGTGGCCGAGTTCAGCCGCTATCCCGATTGGGAGAACCAAGAGCGGCCCGCGCTGGTCGAGGCGTTGTTCGAGGGCTATGGGCGGCCGTTGACCGCGCGTGAGCGGCGGCAGCTGTGGGTGAGCGAGGTGCAATACGCGGCGGCGGCGGTGGCCTGGGGCTGTGAGCATTCGTTCTTCGGGTTTGCCGCCGAGGGGCGGACGGCGCTGGCGCGGTTGAGCGCGGGGGTCTAGGCGTGGGGCGCCGCGCTGGCCGCGAGGGGGGTCGAGGCCAGCACGGCGGCTAGGGTGGGTGGCCCGTCTAGCGCGGCTGGGCGGCCGGGCGCGCCTCGCTGAGGCACGCATCCATGCGCCCCTCGATCGCCTCCAGCTGCGCCGCCACGCGCGGTTGCGTCACCGTGCGGTCATAGCCCAGCACCGAGAGCAGCGCCAACAAGAGCGCAATCAGCACCTGGCGGATGACCTCTTGCGTGCGCGGATCTCGCCACAGATTGCGCCACCATTCGCTCACCATCTCGTCGTACCTCCAGCGGCACTCTCTTTCCTCGGCAGGGGTGGCCGCAGAGCCACCCCTGAGTCGAGTCCAACTACGGGCCTCACGAGTCGGCCACCAGCCCCTTGTACAGCGCACGATAGTCGCCGATGCCCACCGCGTACACAAAGCGCACCTTGATGCGCAGCTCGTCGTTGGTGAACATCGCGCCGCCATCGGGGCTGTCGGCCACGAACAGCTCGGGCGCGCGCCCAAAGCGATAGCCGATGCACAGCCCGGCCAGGTCGGCGGGATCGGCCGCGGCCACCCAATCGTTGGCGTTGGTCCAATCGGGCACGGTGATCACACTGTGGTTGGCCTGCTCGATGGCGCGGGTGTTGCCCGCGCGGCCCGGCTCGAGCGCGGTGGTGAACAGGTTCACCGCCGTCTTTTGCAGCTCGATGGGCACCAGGCAATACGCCGGCTGGATGCCGAGCCGCTTGCTCGAATGAGCCTCGGCCTGCTTGAACATGGCCTGCACGGCCGCATCCCACGAGGTGGCGTCGAGTGCGGCCGAACCCACATTGCCGTGGGCCGCGCTGAACAGGTACTCTTCATCGGCCAGTTCCACGCCCGCGCCGCTGTTGGCGGTGAACAGCGCCGACACCGCGCTCGACAGCGTGCGATAGGCGGCCAGGCCCAGCCGTCGGGGGATGGCGCGCACGGCGCCCACGTCGTCGCGGTCGATCATCTCGAGCGTCAGCCCGATATAGTTGCCCTTTTTCACAAAGGCGCTCGTCTCGGCGGCGTCGTCCCAGGTCTTTTCGACATAGGGATCGCCCTCATCGACCGTGTCCAGGTCGCCAAAGCCGCCCAGCGTCAGCCAGCGCACGTCATTGAGGCTGGTGAAATCCTCCTCATAGGCGATGGGCCGCCACCAGTGCTCGCGCTGCTCATAGGCCTGCAACAGCGCCTTGTTGAGCACGTTCGCCGTCACCTGAGCCATGGTCGTGGTGGTGGCGTTGGCCAGGGTCACGCGCTCGCCGTGAAAGAGGCCGGTGCGCTCCCAATCGCCGGTGAGGCGATCGTACAGCTCGCGGATGCCGCTCAGCCGCTCGACGTCGCGGTGAGCGGCGGTCTCGGGCAGGCCCATCAGCCGCTCAAAGGCCAGTGTGAGGCGATCGAGGCCGTCGCGCATCTGCGAGATGCGCCCCAGCCCAGCGATGCTCTCTTGGGCGCGCGCCTCGGCCCAGGCGCTCTGCAGCGCGGCGATGCGCCCGTCGATAGTGGCGCGCAAGCCGGGCGCGCGGTCGGCGGCGGCGAGGTCTTGGGCCAGCTCGGCGCGCACCACGCGGGCCAGTGGCTCGGGCAGGTGAGCGGCGCGCACCTGCGCCTCGACGTACTCGGTCAGGGGCACGAGGATGGCCGCCTCGGCGTCGAGCGCGGCGGCCGTCGGGGTGATGGTGGGCAGGGCGCCGGCCTCGTCGGCCGCGGCGGGCGCGGGCGCGGCGTGGGGCGGCTGGGCCGCCTGAAAGGGCGTGAGCGCCGCCTCGGGGGTCTCGGGGTAGAGCGAGCTAGACATGGCATACTCCTTTGGTCGAGAACTGGGTTGGATGAACCGGCCACCGGCGGCCGGGTTGACCACGATATCGACGCTGTTGACGTGGGCGATCTCGCGCACGGCGGCGGGCCCTGGCCCACGGGCGTCGCTGCGCACGAGCCACAGGTCGGCCGAGAGGCCGAACCAGGCGGCGTCGCCACAGGCCTGGGCGAGCCGCGCCAACCACTGAGCGCCGGGCAACAGGCCCAGGCGACCACACAGTTGGGCGCGAGGCTCATCCCACCAGGCGGCGAGCACGCGGCCGGCGAGGTCGCGCACCGAGCGGCCTCCCGGGCGCTGGGCCTCGGCGGGCAGGGCGTGGTCGACGAACACGGGCCGCCCCACAAAGAGCGGCGCCGCGCGAGCCAACGCCTCGCGGGTAAAGAGCAGCCCGTTGGCCGGGCCAGCGGCCAGCAGCACGACCTCCCACCCGGCAGAGGCTGGCTCGCCAGCGGGCCGGCGCGCGGGTGGAGCCGCGCCGAGAGACAAGAGCGTGCGTTCTAGAGACATCGGCCCCTCCTTGACGAGACTGCGGGCACAGCGAGGCTCGCCCTAGGCGGCGCTCGTCGTCGTGCCGTCTTCTTGCGCCAACACCGACTCGAACGACACCTGCACCTCGATCTCGCCCAGGCCCGCGCGTTGCGCCGCCCGGCGGATCACGTCTTCGACGATGGCCGCGAACTGCCGCTGGCGGTGCGCAAAGTGGCGCAGCGTGGCCGTGCCCATCTCGCGGGCGGTAGCGCGCGTGGCCGTGTCGCCCTCGGCCAGATAGTGCAAGGGGATGCCCGCGCCCGCAGCGATCATCAGGCGGATCGCGCGGCCGTCGGCCTCGACCGCGTCGGCATCGATGCGCGGCTGGATGGCCTCCCAATGCTCGGCGCTGTCGGTGATGACGATCGAGCCAGAGCGCGGCGGGCGGCTGTACTGCGCGCGGCGCGCCTCGATCTGCCCGGGCAGCGGGTTGTCGACCGAGACGTGCCACAGATAGGCGCCCTTGTAGCGGTTGATGCGCACGCGATCTTCGAGCCATAGGGCATAGCGCTCGAGCCACACCACCACGGGGGCCAGGTCGCTCACCCCGCGCACCGCGCCCACGGGCCGGTTGAGGCTATAGTGCAGCATCACCGCCTCGTCAGGCGTGGCGTCGAGCGCCGCCGCGGGCCAATAGCGGCCCTCGGGCGTGTCGTCCAGCTGGTGATAGCGCAGCTCGCGCTCGCGGTCGTTGGGGTCCACCTCGATCGCATCGATCAGCAGCGCGGGCACCTCGCGCACGTACGACAGGCCATCGACCGGGTTGCGCGAGAGCACCAAGAACAGCTCGCCCGAGCGGCTCAGCTCGCGGCACCAGTCGAACACGCGCGTCTCGAGGTGGTTCAGCGGGTGCGCCCAAAAGCGCTGGGCAAAGGGGTGCCCGCGCACGGTGGCCTGGCTGCCGATGACGAAATCGGCGGTGAGGGCCAGCAGGCGCGCGGCCAGGGGGTTGGTGGCGCAGGCGGCATAGATGCGCTCCAGCTCGGCGCGCTGGGCGTGCCAGGGGCGCTCGATGGCGCCGGCCGTGCTCAGCGGGCGATAGAGCGGCTCGTCTGGCTCGGGCGCCACGGCCAGCGAGTGGCGCGTGGGCGCGGGCTTGGGTCGACGAAAGAGGGGCATGGGCAGCCTCCGTAAGACTGAATGGGGTTCCCTTACAGAGACGGCCGAGCGAGCGAAAAGTGTGGGTGGGAGGAAACGAATGCTTGACGCCCGCGGGAGGCTACCGAGTCTCAGCCCGCCACAGTGCACACATCGCGTGCTGACTGTAACCCTTGTCACCGATCATGACTGGTCGACTGGCTAGTGGACGTGGGCTGCTAACTGGAGAGTATACCTGTTCAGCAAACAAGCCACGAGGTGTGAGAAAGCTCCTGTGGGCGGAACATGGTTCACGTGTATAGGCGGTTGGAATTGATCATCTAGCATCCTAAGGGTAGAATCACGACATGCTAATGAACCTCGTATAGGCGGTTTGCAGGCACCAAATCGCTAGGAGTTGCTCAATGTCTCAGGACGATGATCCTATTCAGTATCAGCTGAGCGATTACGGTCTAGACGAAATCGACGAAGGTGGGACAGGATACGACCCAACATCACGAATGCGCCGACGCGCTAATGAGCTCGATGGCAAGACCTGGACGAAGTACTCGATCTCGATATGGAGTGACATTCGCAAGTCGCAGGAAGAGTTGTCACTTGGTCACCCTGCGATGTTCCCGGCTGCCCTGGCGTCGAGGCTGATAGAGATCTTTACCAATGCGAATGATCGCGTCGTGCTAGATCCGTTCGTGGGTGTTGGTACGACCGCTCTGGCAGCCAAGCAACTCGGCAAGATGGGCGTCGGGATCGAGCTGAATCCGAGCTTTGCCGAGCTAGCTCGGGCTCGCTGTACTACTGGCGGCCTTTTCGACCTATCTGGCGGCGAAGCAGTCATTCATACGGCTAATGCTCTCGATCTCGCCAACTATGTTGCCGACGGCTCGGTGGATCTCGTAGTGACTTCTCCGCCCTATTGGGACATCTTGACCGAGCGACGTACTGCCGATTACAAGGAAATCCGCAACTATGGCGACGAAGAAGGCGATTTGGGCTTGATAGCAGACTACAATCAGTTCTTGAAGCAGCTAGGGCTGGTGTT
>JBDKSN010000106.1:0-11286 GCA_039680625.1 Anaerolineales bacterium
CGCGACAGCGGCTATGACGGACCCGACCACATCGCGCTACTACCACCCATCCTGCTCGATCGCATCAGCGCCGATCTCCTCCTCGCCTGCGATCCTGAGGTGGGTACAGATCTATTGACCCAATACAGCCTATGGTGTGCTCTTGGTTCATGTTCGCCACGACATTGGCAGCAGCCCGGCTGTCCTTATAATGAAGGGGCCAATCCCCCGCAGGAGGTTTCGATCTGAAAACGCTGCTGTTCGTCCTCAGCTATGCCCGACGATACCTCAAGCCGTTGCTCATCGCTGTCGCCAGCATGGTGATCCTGGTCGTGGTGCGACTGATCGCCCCCCAGGTGATCAAGACCCTGATCGGCCTCGTCTCTAGCGGGGCCGGGCTCGAGGCACAGCCTCAAGTGGCTCGCCTGGCCCTGTGGCTGCTGGGCCTGTACATCGTCCGCGCAGCCATGGAGTTTGTCAGTAGCTATGCCTCACACTATGCCGGATGGGGCGTAGTCGCCGACGCACGGCGCGCCGTATACGAGCACCTGCAAAAGCTGTCGCTTCGCTTTTACGAGAACCAACAGACCGGCCAGCTCATGTCGCGGGTGATCAATGACACCGAGCTGTTCGAGCATCTCATCTCGCACGCCGTACCCGACCTACTGGTGAATGCGCTGATGCTCGTAGGGGTGCTCGCCGTAATGTTCAAGATGAGCCCCTTGCTCGCCTTGCTCACCATGGCGCCAATACCACTGCTCGGCGTGGCCATGCGCCTGTTTGGCAAATATGTGCGCCCCGCGTTTCGCGCTAGACAAGCGGCCCTATCTGAGCTGAACGCCACGCTCAACGACAGCCTGTCGGGCGTGCGTGAGATCATGGCCTTTACCCAAGAGGAGGCGCAGCGCGTCCGGGTCGGCCGACGCATCGATCATTACCGCGACTCGATGCTGCGCGCCTTACGCTTGATGGCCATGTTTGGCCCGCTGATCGAGTTCGCCTCTTCGCTGGGCACGGTAGTGGTGATCTACTTTGGCGGCAAGCTCGCCTTTGGCAAGACCTTGCCCCTCGAAGACTTGGTCGCCTTCTTCCTCTATCTCGACCTGTTCTACCAACCCATCCGCGTGCTCGGCGGCGTGTGGGAGCGCGTGCAAGAGTCGCTGGCCGGCGCCGATCGCATCAACGAACTACTCACCGAAGAGCCTGATGTCGCCGATCCCCCTAACCCAGTGCCTCTTGGCGGTCGGGCCGAGGGCCACATCGCCTTCCGCGACGTCTCCTTTGCCTACCAAGAGGGAGACACGGTCCTTGAACACATCGACCTCGAGGTGCCTGCCGGTAGCGTAGTCGCCCTGGTAGGGCCAACTGGCGTGGGCAAGACCACCATGGTGAGCCTGATCCCCCGCTTTTACGATGTCACCGCAGGCGCAGTGTTGCTCGACGGTCACGATGTGCGCACATTGCGCCTGGCCGAATTGCGGCAACAGGTGGCCATGGTCTTGCAAGATGTGTTCCTGTTCAACGGCACAGTGCGCGACAATATCCTTTTTGGCCGACCCGACGCTACGGAGGATGACCTCATCGCGGCCACTACCGCCGCCAACGCCCACGAGTTCATCATGCGGCTACCCGAGGGCTATGACACGCCCATCGGCGAACGGGGCGTCAAGCTCTCAGGCGGGCAGAAGCAGCGCCTCTCGATCGCGCGCGCCGTGCTGAAAGACGCGCCCGTGCTGATCCTCGATGAGGCCACATCCTCGGTGGATACCGAGACCGAGATGCTCATTCAACAGGCGCTCGAACGACTGATGGTAGGCCGCACCACCCTGGTCATCGCCCATCGCCTGTCTACGGTGCGTAACGCCGACAAGATCGTCGTGCTCGAGGGCAAGAGGATCTCTCAGCAGGGCACGCACAACGAGCTCATCCAGCAGGAGGGGCTGTACCGCCACCTCTGGACCGTACAGGGCCAGCTGGCGACGATCGGCATGACCCCGCTGGACGAGCTCACAGGTTGAGCCGTGTGCTCACCGTCTTCGGGCGTGGTCGCTCACCAGTCTACCGCCGTGCCATCGTCGGGATGGAACGTCTGCGGGTTGGTCCAGTCGTGGCCGATCTTGTCGGCCAGGGCCTCTTCGTCCAGCTCGATGCCCAGGCCTGGTCCGGTGGGCAGATCGACATACCCTTCGGCAAAGTGGAAGGGCTGTCTGAGATAGCCCTCGCCCAGGCAGACCTGCTCCTGCGCCAGGAAGTTGGGGGTAGCCGCGTCTAGCTGCAGGCAGGCGGCCAGGGCGATCGGCCCCAGCGGGCAGTGTGGCGCGATGGCCGCATAGTAGGCCTCGGCCATTCCCGCGATCAGGCGCCCTTCAAAGATGCCGCCCACATGGGCAATGTCGGGCTGCAAGATCGACGCGGCCCGCTTCTCGAGCACCTCGCGAAAAGCCCACTTGGTGAACAGCCGCTCGCCCGTGGCAATGGGGATGTAGGTCTTGTGTGCCAGGTCGGCGAGCACGTCCACATTCTGACACTGCACCGGCTCTTCGATGAACAGCGGCTGATACGGCTCCAACGCATGGATCAAGAGCGCAGAGGTCTGCGGCGAAATCGCCCCATGAAAGTCGACGGCGATATCGACGTCTTTGCCCGCCCCCTCGCGCATAGCCGCGAACCGCTCAGCGGCGCGTTCGACAAAGCCCATCGTCTCGACGATGCGCGCCGGCCGTTCGCCGCCGATGTTGGTCTTGAGGGCGATGAAGCCGTCTTCACGGCCCTTGGCGGCACTGAGACGGGCCTCGTCGGGCGTGCTCCCGCCACACCGGCCATAGATCTTGATCCGGTCGCGCACCGGCCCACCCAACAGCTTGTAGACAGGCAAGCCCACCGCCTTGCCGGCGAGGTCCCACAGCGCGTGCTCTACGCCAGACAGGGCGCTGGTCAAGATCGGCCCGCCACGATAAAAGGCGTGCTTGTACATCGCCTGCCAGTGGTGCACGACCCGCGTGGGGTCCTGGCCGATCAGATACGGCTCCAGCTCTTGCACGGCGGTGGCCACGGTCAGCGCGCGCCCCTCGAGGATCGGCTCGCCGAGGCCCACGAGGCCCTCATCGGTGTACATCTTCAAGAACAGCCAGCGCGGCTTGACCAGGAACGTCTCGAGCTTGGTGATACGCATGTGATCTCTCCTCAGGGCAAGCTAGAAAGGCAGCACAGCCGCATCGGCCGCGAACATCTCGTCGACCATTTTGCGGATGTCGTCCAACGTCAACAGCGACGCCGTCAACGGGTCGAGCTGCACTGCGCGATAGATGCTCTCGCGATCGCGCTGCTCGTACCCCTGCACAGCCAATGCCTGGACATTGAGGCTCGAACGGTTCAAAGCCGCCAACGCCTCGGGCAAGTCACCCACATGACAGGGGTGCAAGCCACAGCCATCGACGACAATCGGCACCTCGACCACCGCCTTGGTCGGCAAGTTGGTGATGAGCTGAGTGTTGGGCACGTTGCCGTTGAACACATAGGGCATGTTGGTTTCGATGGCGTCGAGGATGCGCGCGCAATACTCGTTCGAGCGCTCGATTTCAACGGGCTCATCGCCATAGGCCATCGCCAGCAACGCCGCATCTTGCTCAGCGCGGCGTACGATGTCGCGCTGGCGACGCGCCTCGGCGCTCGAACCCTCGGCGACCACCCCCCACATCTTAGGGCTGGTGTAGCGCGCGATCAGCTCCGGCGTCCGCCGAAAGTAGGGCAGATACTCGCTGAGATGGATCGAGGACTCGGAGACGAATGCGCCAAAGTGCTTGAGCGTCTCGAACTTGACGATGTCTTGGGCATAGATCTCGGGATCGAACATCGCCTGCCAGATCAGCGGGTAGGCATCTTGCCCACGGTGCTTGAACTCGAGGAACCAGGCCATGTGGTTGATGCCGGCGGCCCAGTATGAGACCTCCGCAAAGGGCACGCCGATATATCTGCTCAGTGTCATGGCCGTGCCCTGCACGGAGTGACACAGGCCGACGTAGCGGATGTCCGTCAGATCGGTGACCGTCCAAGAGAGCATGACCATCGGGTTGGTATAGTTCAGCATGAGGGCCTGGGGGCAGTATCGCTCCATCGCTTGGGCGATATCGACGACCGTCTGAACGTTCTTGAGATAGTAGAAAACGCCGCCTGGCCCGGTCGTATCGCCTACCGCCTGGCTGATGCCATAGCGCTCGGGAATCGTGATGTGCGCGCGGCTCTCAGAGGCCCGGATAGAGACGGTCACATAGTCCGCGCCCTGCAACGCCTCACCCAAGTCGGTGGTGGCGCTGATCGTGGCTGGCTTGTGTCCCTGGCGAACCATCTTTTCGGCCAGAGCTTGCATCACCTTGAGCCGTTCGGGATCGAGGTCCATCAGAGCGATGTGTGCGCCCTCGAGCGAGGGAAACGAAAGGATATCGGCGATCAGGCGGCGCGCAAAGACGTGGCTGCCCGCGCCGATCATGGCGATCTTCACGGTACACCTCCGTAGGCAGTTTGCGCGGGCAGTATAGACCCGCGCTTGGCGTAGAACAATTGCCTCGCGCAGCGATTCGGCCTATCATTGCGCTATACAGGTGACCCCGCGCGGGCACCCAGTGTTGTCGGACCATCGCCGGTCGGATCGCGGTGCGCAGATCATGTCGCCAAGCGACCGATACGGCTCATAGCGAGTTCTCTGCCCGCGCTCATCGGCGTGGGCATTTTTTTCTTGTAGAGGATGCAAATGGCCCTCATCGTCTGCGAACAGTTGCACTTGACCTACGGGCTGGAGAGCGACGTGCCCATCGAGGCGCTGCACGGCATCGACCTGACCATCGACGAGGGCGAGTTCGTCGCCGTCGTAGGGCGCAATGGCTCGGGCAAGTCGACGCTGGCCCGCTGCCTCAACGGCTTGTTACGCCCCACCAGTGGCCGCGTGCTGGTGAATGGCCTAGATACAGCTCTTCGGCAGCATCGCCTCACGATTCGCTCTACCGTGGGTATGGTTTTTCAGAACCCGGACAATCAGTTCGTCATGTCCACCGTCCGTGAGGAGGTGGCTTTTGGCCCTGAAAACCTGGGCGTGCCGCGGCCCGAGCTGATCGAGCGCGTCGATCGGGCCTTGCGGCTCACGGGCCTCGCCGACCTACCCGACGTCGATCCCCAACATCTCTCGGCGGGGGGCAAGAGTCGCCTGGCCATCGCCGCCATGCTTGCCCTTGCGCCGCGCTGTCTGGTGTTGGATGAGACCACGGCCCTGATGGACCCCCTCGCCCGCCGCGAGACGCTTGCCCTCGCTCAAGAGCTGTGCCGCCAAGGCCTGACCATTGTCTGGGTGACCCACCACATGGATGAAGTGGCCGAGGCCGCTCGTGTCGTGGCCCTAGACCACGGCCTGCTCGGCTATGATGGCACGCCACACGCGCTTTTTGCCGACCGCGCACTCTGCGCGAAGTTGGGCCTCGACTTGCCCCCAGCCGCTCAAGTGGCTCACGGCCTGATCGACCGAGGTCTGTCGCTCGATACCCTCCCACTGAATGCGGCCGAATTGGTCGACAGTTTGGCCAGGGCCTGGGAGGGTAGATCATGACCGCGGCCATCGCCATCGAGGGGCTGCGCCACGTCTATCTCGAGGACACGCCGCAAGCGCAGCAAGCGCTGTACAACGCCAGCTTGCACGTCGCGCCAGCGGAGATGACAGCCATCATCGGGCCTACCGGCGCAGGCAAGTCGACCCTGCTACACTTCTGCAACGGCCTGCTGCGGCCCCACGAGAGGGGGCGGGTGAGGGTTCTGGATCAAGATCTGAGTACAGACGTCGACCTCGCCGCGCTGCGCCGCAACGTGGGCCTGGTCTTTCAGTATCCCCACCACCAGCTCTTTGAGCGCTTTGTGGGCGACGACGTGGCCTATGGCCCGCGACAGATGGGCCTGGATGAAGACGAGGTCGAAGAGCGTGTCCAGTGGGCGCTGCAGGCCGTGGCGCTCGACCCCGAGGTCTTTGCTGATCGCCCCACCCTTTCGCTGAGTGGCGGCGAGATGCGGCGGGCAGCCATCGCGGGCGTCTTGGCCACCCGCCCCAGTGTGCTCATCCTCGACGAGGTGACTACTGGCCTCGACCCTGAGGGGCGCGAGCAGATCCATGCACTGCTTCGCCAGCTCAATGAGCGCGAGGGCACCGCCGTGCTCTTTGTGTCCAATGATCTCGACGAGGTGGCGGCGCTGGCGGACAAGGCCATGCTGCTCTATCGGGGCTATACGTTGGCTGAGGGGCCCGTGCGCGAGCTGTTCAGCGACCTGCCCCTGCTCGCGAGGGCCGAGTTGGGGGCGCCGTTCGCCGGTGGCCTGGCCGCTGCGCTGCAAGCGCGAGGTATCGCCTTGGAGCACACGCCACTGACCGCCGCTGAGGCAGAGGAGGAACTATGGCAAGCCTGGAAGGGCTGAGGAACGTCTCGATCGGCCGGTACGTGCCCGGCACTTCGGCGTTGCACCTGCTCGACTCGCGCGTCAAGGTGGGCGGCTTCCTCTTGGTGGTCGCGCTGGCGGCGATCGTGAACGGGCTCGCCGGCCTGGCTGCGTTGGTGATCTGGATGCTCATCTTGGTGACGCTGTCGGGCATCGGTCTGCGCTCAACCTGGAACAGCATCTATGCAGCGCTGCCCTTCATCGTCGTCTTGCTACTACTGCAACTGGCATTTACCCCCATCCGACCGAGCGACCGCATCCTGCTGGCTTGGGGCAGACTGCGATTGAGCTGGCCGGCGGTGCGTCTGGTGATCGTCGCCCTGCTGCGCTTTTTCGTTTTGATGCTGGCCGTCAGCCTGCTGACGGGCATCACCAGCTCGGGGGCGCTGATTCGCGGCGTCGAGGGGTTGCTCCGGCCATTCACCCACCTTGGCCTGCCCGCGCACGAACTGGCGTTGGTCGGCTCAGTGGCGCTACGCTTCTTGCCGCTGCTGGGTGAACAGGTCGAGTCGATCGCCATGGCCCAGGCGTCTCGCGGCCTGGCCGACACGCGCAGCCGCTGGAAGCTCGCGGCCACCGCGAGGCGCGTCGCGCAGTTGATCGTGCCGCTGTTCGTAGATGTCTACCGCCGCTCAGAAGAGCTGGCCTTGGCGATGCAAGCGCGCTGCTACAACGGCGGCAAGGGGCGCACGCATCTGATCCAAGAACGGCTTACCCCGCGAGACTGGCTTGCTCTGGCGATACTGCTGGTGAGCAGCGCCCTCGTCGCGGCGCTGCCCTAGATAGACCTGCCACAGGAGAAAGCTCATGGATGACCAAGGCATTCGTCGTGTCGTGTTGGCCGGCGTCTTGCTTGCGCTGACGCTGCTGCTCGTGTTCACCCGCATTGGCATGATCCCCATGCCCACACCGGCAGGCAACGCCACCATCGCACATATCCCGGCGATCATCGGCGGCCTGCTCGAAGGCCCTCTCGTAGGCCTCATCGTAGGTCTCGGCTTTGGCTTTGCGTCGTTCGTCAACGCGACCACGCCCATGTTCAAAGACCCCATGGTAGCCATCCTGCCGCGGCTGTTCATCGGCGTGGTGGCGGCGTTGGCCTATGGCGGCGTACGTAGACTCAACAAGAGGGGCTTGTCGGCTATTGCCGGTATCCTCCTGATCGTGCTGTTAGCCGCCGCCTGGCAAATCCATGCCGACAAGCCTATCCTAGGCATTGTCTGGGCCGTTCTGGCTGTGGCCCTGGGTGTTGGCTTGTGGTTCTGGCTGCGTCACCAAGAACTGGCGCTAGTGCGCGTGGGCATTGCGGCGGGCTTGGGTTCGTTGACCAATACCGTGCTGGTTTTGGGCATGGCTGTGGTACGCCAGTATATGACAGCCCCTGTCGCCCTGGTCACTGGCCTCACCCACGGCTTGCCCGAGATGATCGTCTCGGCCCTGATCACCATCGGTGTGGTGGCGGCGATCCGCAACCTGGGAGGGCGACGCAAGCGGCGCCCGGCTGGGACGCGCCGCTCGGGTGCAACGAAGGAGGGCTAAGGTGCTACTCTGCGTGGATATCGGCAACACCAACATCGTCTTGGGCGTCTACGATGGCGACCAGCTCCGAGCGCACTGGCGTATCGCTACCGACCAGAACAAGATGGGCGACGAATATGGTCTGCAAGCCCTGGGCTTTCTGCAACATGCGGGCATTGCCGTCCAAGACATCACCGGCTCGTGCCTGGCCAGCGTGGTGCCACCGGTAACCGACCTCATCCTCGAGATGCTGGCCGAATATCTGGGGCAGCATCCGTTGGTGGTGGGCACCGGCGTGCGCACCGGCGTGGCCATCCGCTATGACAGTCCACGAGAAGTGGGCGCCGACCGCGTCGTCAATGCCGCGGCGGCCTATCGCTTCTACGGCGGGCCAGCCTGTATCGTCGACCTGGGCACCGCAACCACGTTTGACGCGCTCTCAGAGCGCGGCGACTATCTGGGGGGCGCGATCGCCCCCGGCATCCGGATGGCTGCCGAGGCGTTGTTCCTGCGCACCGCCAAACTGCCGCGGGTCGATCTGCATCGACCGCCCAAAGCGATCGGCGCCAACACGGTCGACGCCATGCGCTCGGGCATCCTCTTTGGCTACGTCGGCCTGGTTGAGGGGATGGTGGCGCGCTTTCGCGAGGAATTGGGGCCAGACATGCGCGTCATCGCCACCGGGGGGCTGGCCGACATCATCGCCGCTGAGACCCACGTGATCGAGCACGTCGATCCGTGGCTGACCCTCAAAGGACTGCGCATCATCTACGGACTCAACGAGGAATAGCTATGATCCTCCAGGGCGCAAACATCGTCTTGGGCGTCACCGGTGGCATTGCCGTATACAAGGCGGTCGACTTGTGTAGCAAGCTAGTACAGGCGGGTGCCAGCGTCGATGTGATCATGACCGAGGCGGCGACCCGCTTTGTCACTCCCTTGCCTTTCCAGACGATCTCTCAGCATCCCGTATCCGTCGATCCGTTCCAACTGTTGCGCGATATGGATATGGCCCATATCGAGCTCTCGAAAAAGGCCGATGTCCTGGTGATCGCCCCAGTGACGGCAAACACGCTGGCCAAGCTGGCCAATGGGGTTGCCGACAACCTGTTGACGAGCACGGCGCTGGCTTGCACCGCGCCGCTCGTACTCGCTCCGGCGATGGACGCCGACATGTGGGCGCATCCGGCCACGCAGGAAAACCTGGCGCGGCTGGTCGCTCGCGGCGCTGTGATCGTCGGCCCCGAAGAGGGCCGGCTCGCCTCGGGACGCATGGGCCGCGGGCGCCTCACCGATGTGCCGACGATCCTCGGCGCCATTCGCCAGACACTGGGCCGCAACGGGCCTCTGGCAGGTATGCGGCTGCTCGTCACAGCCGGCGGCACCCAAGAGCCCCTCGACCCTGTTCGCTATCTCAGCAACCGATCGTCGGGCAAGATGGGCTATGCCATCGCCGAGGCCGCCCGCGATGCCGGAGCGACCGTCACGCTCGTGTCTGCGCCCACGAGCCTGCCAGCGCCCTATGGCGTGCAGGTCGTGCCGGTGCAGACCGCTGCCCAGATGGCCGACGCGGTTTTCGGCGCCCTCGACAGCATCGACGTGTTGGTCATGTCGGCAGCAGTCGCCGACTATCGCCCAGCGGAGATGGCTACGCACAAGATCAAAAAGACCACGGGCGAGCTCACGCTTGCGCTCACCCGCACGGTAGACATCCTCGCGGCGGTGGCTGAACATCGAAAGGCTGACCCAGGCCGGCCACGGATCGTCGTCGGATTTG
Organism: Anaerolineales bacterium; assembly: GCA_039680625.1. Taxonomy (GTDB): domain Bacteria; phylum Chloroflexota; class Anaerolineae; order UBA1429; family UBA1429; genus JAAYDS01. The sequence continues at coordinate 9,743 of JBDKSN010000106.1, forward strand.
CTGCCGAGACTGAAGACGTGCTCGCCAACGCCCGCGACAAACTCGCGCGCAAACGGCTGGATCTCATTGTCGCGAACGACGTCTCGGCTAGTGACAGCGGCTTTGGGGTAGACACCAATCGCGCCACCTTGGTCAGCCCCACGGGCGAAGAGGCGCTGCCGCTAATGACCAAGGTCGAGCTGGCCGAGCGTTTGGTAGAGCACATTGCGAGTCTGCTCAGGAGGCCAGCATGAAGCTCTATCCCGGGAGTCTGACGGATGTTACCGGGCTACGGGTGGGCCACGCCCACAATGCCGAGGCCCTCACGGGCTGTACGGTGGTGTTATGCGACGAGCCAGCCGTTGTCGGTGGCGAGGTGCGCGGCCGCGCCCCGGGAACCCGCGAGACCGCACTCCTCGAACCAGGGGGCTTGGTGAACCAGGCCAACGCCGTCTTGTTGACGGGCGGCAGTGCCTTTGGCCTGGCCGCGGCCGATGGCGTGATGCGCTACCTGGCTGAGCGCGGCATCGGGTATGACACGGGACCGGCCCGCGTGCCCATCGTACCGGCGGCCGTGTTGTTCGATCTGGGCATCGGCTCGCCCACAGCGTGGCCCGACGCAGCGATGGGCTATGCGGCTTGCATGGCGGCGCTGGCCACGGCGACTGCGCAAGGCAACGTGGGCGCGGGCATGGGGGCTACAGTGGGCAAGCTGGCCGGTGCGGCTCAGGCCACCAAGGGCGGCTTGGGCATGGCCAGCCTCTCGGTGGGCGAGCTGGTAGTAGCCGCCCTGGTAGCCTGCAATGCGCTTGGCGAGGTGCACGATCCATACACGGGCGAGGTGTTGGCGGGCGTACGCGCCGCCGAGGCGCCAGGCTTTCTCTCCGTGGACGAGCTCTTTGAGAGCGCCCCACCGGCCGTGGGCAACACGGTGATCGGCGTAGTCGCTTGCAACGCCGTGCTCGACCAGGCCGAGGCGAACCGGCTGGCCATGTCGGGGCAGGACGGCCTGGCGAGGGTCGTCCGACCAGCGCACACGCTCTATGATGGAGACACCATCTTCGCCCTGGCTACCGCCAAGGTGACGGCGAACGCGGTGCTGCTCACTCACCTGGCGATCGAGTGCGTCGCCCGAGCCACAGCCAACGCGGTGCTCGCCTGTCACGGCGTTGCTGAGGCGCCAAGTGGTACGGAATGGCGTAACGTCACGTAAAGATACACAGATTAGGATTGACCTCGCGCCGCTGATGCAGTATAATACAGGGCGTGAATGCAAAGAGCGTGCTGATTGCTCCTACAGTTGGCATGTCATTACTAGGAGGCCTCGGCGCCTCGCCTTGTGATGGGCGATAGTGCCGAGACCTCTTGTGCGTCTCGACCTAGTGAGGAAAGGGGGAATACCGATAGGCCCGGTTGGCTACTGATCGCTGACCGTGGCGGCACCGTTGGCCGGACAGTGGCTGACGGAGTGTCTCGATCTGCGCTTTCGCCCGATTCGCTCTGAACAGGTGACGGGACCGAGCTTGGCAAAGGAGCAGAGACTTGACTTCCACAGAAGCTTTCGA
>JBDKSN010000107.1:0-14274 GCA_039680625.1 Anaerolineales bacterium
AGGCCAGTTCGGCCATGGCCGGTGCTCCTCTCTGGATAGGATTTCCCATACCTCATCTATGGGCGGAGCACCGGCCTTTGTCAATATCCGCTTCACCCCCGGGTACACATCTCTTGGCGCACATACAGACGAGCGTTGACACGATCCTCACGGGGGGTATACTGATCGGCATGATCAACGAAGGGCGCATCGAGCTGCACAGCCACACCATCTATTCGGATGGCGAGCTGCTTCCTTCAGAGCTGGCCCGCCGCGCGGCCATCACCGGCCACGTGGCCATCGCCATGACCGACCACGCCGATGCCTCGAATCTGGGCGAGCTGATCGAGCGGCTAACCCGACTGGTGACGCAGCAGAGCGCCGATTGGCCTCTGCATGTGTTGATAGGTGTCGAGCTGACGCATGTGGCCCCGCTCTCGATCACCAGACTGGCTCGGCAGGCCAAACGCCTCGGCGCCGAGTTGGTGGTGGTGCACGGCGAGACGATCGTCGAGCCAGTGGCGCCGGGCACTAACCGCGCCGCTATCGATTGCGCCGAGGTCGACATCTTGGCCCACCCGGGCTTTTTGACTGCCGAAGAGGCGCGCCTGGCCGCCGCACGTGGCCTGTATGTCGAGATCACCGCGCGCAAGGGGCACTGCCTCACCAACGGCCATGTGGCCCGCGTCTCCCGCGAGGCCGGCACCCCCTTGGTGGTCGATACCGACACGCACAGCCCCGAGAACCTCATCACGCTAAAAGAGGCTCGCCAGGTGGCGCTGGGCGCAGGTTTGGATGCCGAGGAGGCCGAGGCGGCCATCGGCGCCACGCCGCGAGCCCTTGTCGAAGCCATCTTGACACGCCGGTTGACCCATTCCGTCTAGTCAGTAGCGAGGAACGACCATGCCCTACCCTGGGATCCCAACCCAAGTCAAATGCCCGCAATGCGGCCGCAGCTTTGTCACCGAGATCATGACGATCCTCGATGTGGGCGAGGACCCCACCGTCAAGGAGCGGCTCTTGCGCGGGCAGATCAACCGCGCCATCTGCCCCCAATGCGGCGCGGGCGGGCTGCTCAGCACCCCGCTGCTCTATCACGATCCGGCCAAAGAGCTCTTGCTGACCTACATGCCCCCCGAGCTGGGCCTCTCGTCGGACGATCAAGAGCGCTTCTTGGGGCGTTTGGTCAATACCGTGATGAACAACACACCTCCTGAGCAACGCAAGGGCTATTTCCTCCAGCCGCGCACCATGCTCACGCTCGATAGCCTGCTCGACACGATCCTCGAGGCCGATGGCATCAGCAAAGAGGCCTTGCAGGCCCAGCGCGAGCGGGTGGCCTTGCTCAATCAGCTCCTTGCTGCGGTGGACGATGACCCCACCCTCGAGAAGCTCATCGCTGAGCACAAAGACAAGCTCACCTACGAGTTCTTTTTGCTGTTGGCCGACCTGATCGACGCTGAGGAGCAAGAAGACGAGGGGCGGGAGTTGATCGCCCGTCTGCGCGACAAGCTGCTCGAACGGGTGCAACCGGCCATGCCCCAGGCAGCGCCGGCCGAGGCCAGCTACGACGAGGTGGCCGACCTGCTGTTGGCTGCATTGGGCACTGATGCGTGGCGCACGAACGTGGTGCTGAACTATGAGCGGCTGGACTATGGCTTTTTCCAGAGGCTCACGGCGCGCATCGACGCCGCCCAAGGCGAGCAACAGCAGCGGCTCACCGAGCTGCGCGACCAGCTATTGCAGGAACTGGACGAGATCCGCCAGGCGTCGGAGCGCGCGCAAGATGAGGCCGGCCTCTTGCTCATGCAGATCCTAGAGGCCGATGATCTGACCGCCGCTGTGGAAGAACACGTCGCCGAGTTCGACGAGGCCTTTTTCGCCGTGCTCCAGCGCTATCTGCGCGCTGCACAGCAAAAGGGCGACACCGCTCGCGTCGAGCGATTGCAGCAGGTGATGCTCGCCGTGCGCAACGCTATCGAGGCACAACTGCCGCCACCGCTGCGCCTGCTCACCCGCCTGTCACGCACGACCTCGCTCGAAGAGAGCAACGCTGTGCTCGAAGAGAACCGCGGCTTGCTCGATGACACCTTCTTGCAACAGTTCGACGCCTATATCGCCTCGGCCGAGGAGCATCTGCCCCAGCAAGAGATCGAGCGTCTGCGGCAGATCCGCGCTCAGGCTCAGGCCAAGATGAGCATCCTGCGCGCCTAGAGGCACCGACTCTAGCGCAGAAACGCCGCAAACACGCGGTTGCCCAGCAGGCGGCCGCGTGGCGTGAGGCGCATTCCCCAGTCGTCGACGGCGAGCAGGCCCAGCGCCTGTTGTTCGGCGATGATGGGCGCATAGAGGGCGCGCGCATCCACGCCCAAGCGCCGCTCTAGGTCGGCCCAGCCAATGCCTCGTACGAGGCGCAAGCCCAGCATTACCGTCTCGTCGAGACGCTCTTCTGGAGAGAGCGTCTCTGCCGAGGCGATCACGCCCTGGCCGGTGTGCATGGCAGCTAGATAGGCCAGCGGATGGTCCAGGGCCACGCTGCGCTGCTGCCCATCGAACGTGGCCGCCGCTGCGCCCAGGCCGAGATAGCGCTCGTTCTGCCAATAGAGCAGGTTGTGGCGACAGGCCAGCGCGGGGAAGGGCCGCTCGTCATCGCCGGGCGAGTGTCGCGCCCAGTTCGACAGCTCATAGTGCACATACCCCGCCGTGGCCAGGCGCTCCTCGGCCCACAGATACATGTCGGCGGCCAGGTCAGCGTCAGGCTCGGGGAGCTCGCCTCGCGCTACCTGCGCGGCAAGCGGCGTGCCCTCCTCGAGGCTGAGCGCATAGAGCGAGAGATGCTCGGGCGCCAGGGCCAACGCTCGTTCGAGCGTATCCTGCCAAGCGGCCAGCGTTTGGCGGGGCAAGCCGTACATCAGGTCGAGGTTGAGGTTAGCAAAGCTAGCCCGCCGCGCGTCAACCACGGCCTGGACGGCCTCCGCGGCAGTGTGGATGCGCCCTAGCAGAGCCAGCTCGCTGTCTTGGAGGCTTTGCACGCCCAGGCTGAGCCGGTTGATGCCCAGCGTGCGCAACGCCCGCAGGCTGTCGAGCGTCACCGTGCCCGGATTGGCCTCCAGCGAGATCTCGGGTTGAGCCGCCCAAGGCAATCTCTCGCGCACGGTGGCGAGGATGCGCCCCAAACTGGCCGGTGACAAGACAGTGGGCGTGCCACCACCCAAGAAGAGCGAGATGAAGGTGACCGACTGCCAGGCCGGCGCCTCGACCACGGCCTGGGCGCAGACGGCATCGACGTAGGCATCATAGTGTGGTGCGAGGCCGGCGTACGAGCTGAAATCGCAATAGGCACACTTGGCCAGGCAGAAGGGCACGTGTACATACACACCGGCCGGGGCAAGAGGCGTCATGCGTCGTGCGAGGCGCCACTGGGCATGGCTGCGATAGCGCGCTGACATGCGATATCCCAACAGGCAGCCAAGAGCGTCACCGCCTCGTCCAGGCGCTGGTGAGCAGGGTGCTCGGCAGCGAGGGCCAGCAGCACATCGCGGATGCCGTCCGCCAGCACCCCCCGCGCTGCGGGCCAGGGCGCTCCCACGAGAGCCTCTTCCAGCGTCGACAGGCGCTGGGGTCCGCTCTGCGCTAGGCCCAAGCCGAGCGAGGCCCACTGCACCACGGGCCACTCGGTGCCATCGGTGGGCGGCTGTAAGCTCACCAAGGCCACCCCGACCAATGGCGCTCGCGCTGGCGCATCGTCTGCCTCCAGCCGCACGATCGCTGCGCCCTGCCCCTCACCCAGCGGGCGAAACCGCACGGCCGTGAGCACCTCGCGGGTGGCGTCGAGCCGCGATTGACCACCGCCCATCGCCAACGCCCGCACGGGCAGCCACTGGGCGCCGATGTAGCCGGCGACCTCGACCTCGGCGTCCAGCGTCAATAGAGCCAACGCCACGTCGCTGTTGCCCTGGCCACTCGCCAGGTTGCCGCCCACGGTCGCCAGCCGCCGCAAGCGCGGCGTGCCGATGGCGCCGGCAGCCTCGGAGAGCAGTGCGCAGCGCGCCGCGAGCTCGCCATGGTTGACCACGCGGTTGAGCGGCACGGCGCCACCCAACACGATCTCTTCTGCCGAGACGAACACCTTACGCAGGGAGGCGATCTGGCTGATGTCGACCAGATGATGGGCGCGCAGCTCGCCGCGCTGGAGCGCTGGCATCAGCTCGGTGCCGCCGGCGACAACACGCCCCTCGCCCTGCTGAGCGTCGAGGTAGCTCACCGCCTCGGCGACCGAGCTGGCCACGAAATAGTCCTCGAGCACGCGCGCAGGGAGCTTGATCTGGAGCACGCTCAGAGCCTCAAAGCCTCAGGCACGCCGTCGCCGCTGAGAGAGGCGAATCTCGGTATAGACGCGCTCGATACTCTCGCGTCGCCGCCGCTTGAGGCGCGCCTCTTGTCCTTTGGGCAGGGGATAATAGTCCGCCATCTCGATCTTTTCTACACACTCGCGGCGGCTGGCCCCGGCATCGAACATCTCTTGCACCAGCCGACGCATGTCGGCGATATAGGCATAGAGCGGCGCAATGACCTCTTGCCCGCAAACGGGGCCGGAGGCGGGCACGATGGTCTCGACATCCATCTCACGGATGCGGTCGAGCGTGTCGAGCCAGGCCTGGCTGTTGGCCTGCACCAAGGCGGGAGGCTCGTTGACCGTGATGCAGTCGCCGGCAAACAACAGGCGCTCGGCGGGCAGGTACACGCCCAAAGACCCCGCCGTATGCCCTTCGAGGTGCAAGATGTGCACCTCGCGATCGGGCGCAAAGAGAACGAGCCGATCTTGCACCGAGATCTCGGGCGGGCGCAGCACAGTCTGTTCGATCTCACTGGCGATGCCAGGGGGCAGGTCGCGCAAGTGCCCGACGAACTGTTCGAGCAAGGCCGGTGTGTATTTGGTGATCAGGCGCGTCGCCGACTCGTGGCCAAAGGTGCGCAGGCCCACCACAGCACCATTGCCCAAGATGCGCTCGAGATGGCAATCGGTGTTGACCAGCCCATACAAGGGCATGGGCTGCAGCGCCATCGCGCGCGTCTGCCAATCGCGGGCCTGATGCGGCAACGGCGGCACATCGACCAGCAAGCCCCCTAGCTCTGTGCGAATATAGCCCACGTTGCCGCCCTCGTATTCGGTCTCCAAGAACACGCCAGCCGCGATCTCGGTAAGCATGGCCCTTCCTCCAGACCGCTCAGTTTCCCCTCAAGATGTCCGCCGCGCGCGCTAGCAGTTGGGGTAGGTCACTAGCGGCGACGCCTCCGCCCTGGGCCAGCTGCGGCTTGCCCCCGCCACGAGCGTGGAACGGCTGCCCGGCCTCGTGCAGCAGGCGGTTCATATCGAAATCGAGATCGGCGCTACGCCCAAAGCAAAACTGCACCGAGGGTTCGGTGACGCCCAACAGCACCACCATGCCCGGCTCTTGGAGCAGCTGTTGGGCCACATAGCGCATGTTGGCAGCATCATAGCCCTCGAGCACCGTGGCGAGGAGGCGATAACCCGCGCCCTGTTCCGCCTGCGCGGCCAGTGCCGGTAACTCGCAATCGAGCAGGCGGACACGCAACCGCTCGACCTGACTGCGCGCCTCGTCTTCGGCAGCGGCCAGGCGCGCCACGCGCTCGGGCAGCTCGGTCCAGCTCACGCTCAGCTCGCGGGCCAGGCCGCGCAACAACGCATCGCGCGCAGCATAGTCTCGCTGCGCACGCCAACCGCAGAGGAACTCGACGCGCGTGTCGGCATGGCGTGGCTCCCAGCGGGCGATGTGCACCTGGCCGATCTCGCCGGTGTTGCGCACATGGGTGCCGCCACAGGCACAGCGATCAAAGCCCGCGACATCGACCACGCGCAGCACCCCCTCGATGTCGGGCTGTTTGCGCAGGCCGAGCGCGCCAACCTCGCTGGCCGGATACTCTGACACGCTTACGGGGCGCGCCGCCATGATGACCTCGTTCGCCAGTTGCTCGGCAGCGGCAGCCTGCTGAGGCGAGAGGCCAGCGAGGGCGATATCGATAGTCACCGAATCTTCGCTCAGGTGAAAAGACACCGTCTCTGCGCCCGCCACCTGCAGGAAGGCCTGTGAGAGGATGTGCTGCCCCGTATGCTGTTGCATGTGGTCGAACCGGCGTGCCCAATCGATCTCCCCCGAGACGGCATCGTCAGCCAGGGGCGTGGCAAGCACGTGCCAAATATCGCCGTCTTCTTCGTACACATCGATGACGTCGATGCCGTTGAGGGTGCCCGTGTCGTGAGGCTGACCCCCCGCCGTCGCATAAAAGCACGTGCGGTCGAGTGCGACGGCAGGGCGCCCCTGAAGCTCGCGGCGCGCGACCACCGTCGCCGTAAAAGTGCGTTGGTATGGGTCTTGCCAATAGAGTTTGACGGTCAATGATTTGCTCCGCAACGGCCTTGACGCGGCGATTATAGCACAGCCACCGAGGCGAGGCTACCGCACCCGGCAGGCGCCATACGGCATTGCGCTCTCGGCTGTGCGACGCAAGGCGAAAGAAGCGAGTCGACGCGGGGGCCGCGTATGCTATAATCCAGATGAACCATAGTCTACAGGACAAGCCCCGTGATCAGCGTCAATGTCTATGCGGTATACTATAGCCTGTTGAACCGGAACCGCATCGTCTTGCTCAAAGAGGCCGATGGGCCGCGCTTCTTGCCGATCTGGATCGGCCAGGCCGAGTCAGAGGCCATTGCCATGCAACTGCAGGGCGTTCAGCCACCACGCCCGCCCACGCACGACTTGCTCCGTATGGTCATCACCGAGCTGGGCGCCACGGTCGAGTATGTCGTCGTTGCCGACCTGAACGAGGGAGTCTTCCGTGCCGACCTGGTGCTGCGTCAAAACGGCAGGCGGCATGTGCTCGATGTGCGGCCGAGCGATGCCATCGCCCTGGCCGTGCGCACCGATGCGCTCATCTATTGCGAGCCCGCCGTGCTCGATGAGGCCGGCATCGTGCCCTCGCCGGATATCCGCAGCCAGTCCAAGCCGGCGCAAGACGGGCTCGACGTGTTCCGCGATCTGTTTGACTCGCTCGATCTCGACGACCTTGGAGACTAGCAGCTTTGGCTGATCGCCTTCCTCCCCAGAATATCGAAGCCGAGCAGTCGGTGCTCGGCAGCTTGCTCATCGACCCTGACGCGATGGTCGCTATCGCGTCGTTCTTGCGCCCCGAGGATTTCTATCGCGAGACGCACCAGATGATCTATGCCGCTATGCAGGCGCTCAACGAGCGGCACATCGCGGCCGACTTTATCACTGTGGTTGACGAGCTCGAACGGCGCGACCAGCTCGAGGCCATCGGCGGTGCTTCGTACCTGACCTCGCTGATCAACGCCGTGCCCACGTCGGTGCACGTCGAGCACTATGCGCGCATCGTCGAGCGGCAGAGCACCATGCGCCGACTCATCGCCGCCGCCGGCCAGATCGCCGCCCTGGCCTATGAGGACCAGGGCGAGGCCGACGAGGTCATCGACAAGGCCGAACAGATCCTCTTTGAGGTGTCTCAGCGGCGCGTGAGCCGCGACCTGGTGCACATCAAGGAGATCATCGCCGGTTACTATGACCACGTCGAGTTCATGCTCGACCATCCCGGCGAGAGCTTTGGCCTGCCCGTCGGCTTTGTCGACCTAGATCGCCTGTTGGGCGGCCTACAAAAGTCCGACCTGATCATCATCGCCGCGCGCCCCTCGGTGGGTAAGAGCAGCCTGGCCATCTCGATGGCCATGAACGCGGCCACCAAGAGCAACGCGGTGATCGCCATGTTCACCCTCGAGATGTCGGCTGAGCAGGTGGCGCAGCGCATGCTCCAGGGGCGCGCGGGCATCCCTTCCGACAGGCTGCGCAAGGGCGATATCAACGATTTGGAGTGGGAGCAGTTCACCAAGGCGAGCGCCGACCTGTCAGAGGTACAGATCTTTATCGACGACACGCCCTCGCCCTCGCCCACCGAGATCCGCACCAAGGCGCGCCGGCTGATGGCCGAGAAGGGCCTCGACCTGATCATCGTCGACTATCTACAGCTGATGCAGGCCAACGATCGCCGCTCAGAGAACCGCGTGCAAGAGATCTCGTATATCTCGCGCGCCCTCAAGGGCGTGGCACGCGATCTGAACGTGCCCGTGATTGCCCTGTCGCAGCTGTCGCGGGCCATCGAGACGCGCGAGAACAAGGTGCCCGTGCTCTCTGACCTGCGCGAGTCAGGCTCGATCGAGCAGGACGCCGATATTGTCATCTTTCTATATCGCGAGTCGCCGCCTGACGCGCAATCGGACCTCGGCCAGATCATCGACCTGCGCGTGGCCAAGCACCGCAACGGCCCCATCGGGCAGGTGCAGCTCTATTTCAACCCCACCACAGCGCTGTTCTCGAATCTGCAAACCGGGCCTTTGGACGACGAGTTCGCCTACGGAGATGCGTTTCAATGACCCGCTTCGAGGGTTTTGTAGCGGGCAAGACGCGACTCACGCCGCTGCCCGAGCAGTTCTTTAGCCAGCTCTTGCCCGAGATCGACGACCTCGCCGAGCTCAAGGTGACGCTGTACATGATGTGGTTTGTGAGCCATCAACGGGGCTATCCACGCTACATGACCCTGGCTGAGCTCGAGGCCGAGTGTGTGCTCTTGGCGGCGCTCGACGATGGCTCGGGCGATGTGCCCCGCGCGCAAGAACGGCTCCATGCCGCTGTCGAGCGGGCCGTCGAGCGGGGGGCGTTGCTGCGCCTACAGATCGCCGACGAGGTCGGCGGCACTACCTATCTACTGCTCAACTCGCCCGAGGGGCGGCGCGCCGCCCGCCAGGTGCAGCGCGGCGAGCTCGAGCTGGATACGCGCGGCCCGCTACTGCCCGAGCCACAGCTCGAGACCGAGCGGCCCAACATCTTTGGCCTGTATGAGCAGAATATCGGCCTGCTGCAGCCGCTGATCGTCGATCAGCTCCGCCAGGCCGAGCAGGACTATCCCCCCGAGTGGATCGAGGACGCCTTTCGCATCGCCGCCGAGCGCAACGTGCGCCACTGGCGCTATGTCGAGGCGATCCTCGAACGCTGGGCCAACAGCGGCCGCAGCGATTCGGGGGTGAGAGGTTCCGATCGATGACGAACGAGCACACGCAAGAGCCGGCACCCGAGGCCATCGCTGGCGAGCCGTGCCCCATCTGTGGCGGCCTTGGCTATGTGCGGGTAGACGTGCCCCCTGAGCACCCTCTGTTTGGGCGGGCCATCCCTTGTCGCTGCAAGCGCCGTGAGCTAGCGGCCGAGCGCGAGAGAAGGCTCCGTTCCGACAGCAACCTCCAGCACCTGGCGCACATGACCTTGGAGACCTTTCAGACCGACAGCTACTCCTCGCCCGAGGTCTCGTTCAGCCTGAGCGACGCCAAGCGCACCGCGCAGGACTATGCTGCCGAGCCGCACGGCTGGCTGCTGATCACCGGAGACTTTGGCTGCGGCAAGACGCACCTGGCCGCAGCCATCGCCAACGAGCGCATTCGCCTGGGGCACCCCGTCTTTTTCGAGGTCGTGCCCGACCTGCTCGACTATTTGCGCGCGACCTACGCGCCCGATGCGCCCGCCAGCTATAGCGAGCGCTTTGACCACGTGCGCAATTGTGAGCTGCTCATCCTCGATGACCTGGGCACCCAGAACGCCACCCCGTGGGCGATGGAAAAGCTCTACCAGATCATCAACTATCGCTACAATGCCGCCCTGCCCACGGTGATCACCACCAACCAGACGCCCGAAGACATGGACCCGCGCCTGGCCTCGCGTCTGCTCAACCAAGACCTAGTGCACCGCCTGCACATCTATGCGCGAGACTATCGCATCAAAGGGCAAGACGACACCTTTGGCAGCCTGCGGCAGTATGCGCGCTTTACGTTCGAACGCTTCGAGACCAGCGGCTCTTCAGCGGCCATCCTCAGCAGCGCCAAAACGGCTGCGGAGGCCTTTGCCGAGTCGCCAGTCAACTGGCTGCTCTTACGTGGGAACTATGGCGCGGGCAAGACGCACCTGGCCGCGGCCATCGCCAACCGCGTCTCGCAGAGCGGGTTGCCCGTCATGTTCGTAGTGGTGGCTGACCTGCTCGACTATCTGCGCGCCACCTTCCAGCCAGGCTCACCCACCTCATACGACCGCCGCTTTAAGGCGCTCCAGCGGGCCAGCCTGCTGGTGCTCGACGACCTGGGTGCGCAGAACACCACCCCTTGGGCGGCCGAGAAGCTCTTTCAGATCCTCAATCATCGCTACGTCGCCGGCCTGCCCACGGTGTTTACGATCTCGAGCGACAACTGGGATAACCTCGACGAGCGGCTGCGCAGCCGCCTGCTCGATCCGCACGTGTGCACCCTCGTCGAGTTGGGCGTGCCCAGCTACCGCGAGCCAGTCGCCCCGCGCAAGACCACGCGCCGCCGTACCTAGCCGCATGGCCAGATTGTCTGGAACCGCCCGAGGCCCTCGCCCGTCTCACCGGCGAGGTACGCCATGAAACACTCGTCGAGACGGAATGTGCTCCTGGGCCTGGCGGTGCTGGTGCTACTTGTGGGCGCCCTATGGGCGCCGCTGCGCCGGCAGATGGAGCGCTGGACGGGCGAACAAGCCTTGGTCGAGCAGATCAAGGGCACGGGTGCCCTGGCCATCCTCCGCCTGACCCAAGGCCAGCCCGAGACGGCGCCCTATGCGCCCGTACGCCACAGCGGACTGTCCCCCTATGGCGTCAACACCTTTTTCGAGCAAGAAGCCGACGTCGCGCAAGTCGACCGCGCCATGGCGATGATCTCGGCCGCAGGCATCGACTGGATCCGCCAAGAGTTTCCTTGGGAAGATATCGAGATCTCGGCCAAGGGCGACTTTTGGGATCATCGCTGGAACCGATCCGCCTGGGACAAGTACGACCAGATCGTCGCCCTGGCCGAGAAGCACGATCTCGAGATCATCGCACGCCTCGACAACCCGCCTGGCTGGTCACGCGCCGTGGGCAATGCCGAGGGCTGGACGTTGGCCCCGCCCGACGATCTCAACGACTATGGCGACTTTGTCGAGGCGGTAGTCACGCGGTACAAGGGGCGCATCCGCTACTATCAGATCTGGAACGAGCCGAATATCTATCCGGAGTGGGGCGATCAAGCGGCCGACCCGGCCGGCTATGTGGCTCTGCTGCAGGTCGCCTACACGCGCGCCAAGGCTGTAGATCCCGACTGCGTCATCATCGCCGCCGGCCTGGCGCAGACCACCGAAGAGACCGACTGGATCTATGAGCCACGCAACGTCAGCGACATCGTCTATCTAGAGGCGATGTACGCGGCGGGCGCTCAGGGCTATTTCGATGTCATGGGCGCGATGGCCTATGGGCTGTGGACTGGCCCGCATGATCAACGCGTTAGCCGCGACCGCGCGAACTTTGGCCGGGTGCAGCTCTTGCGCGAGATCATGGTCGCGCATGGCGACGCCTCGGTGCCCATCTGGGCCACCGAGATCGGTTGGAACGCCCTGCCCGAGGGCTGGCAGGGCGCCATGCCCTACGGCGCGGTCACCCTCGAACAGCAGGCGCAATACACCGTGCAGGCCTATCAACGCGCCGCCGATGAGTGGCCGTGGATGGGCGTGTTGAACTATTGGTTCTGGCGGCGCCCCGACGAGAGCGAGAGCAACCAGGCCTGGTACTACTTTCGCATGGTCGCGCCTGATTGGACCCCGCAGCCCGTGTATTTCGCGGTCCAGGAGCAGGCCACCCAGCCGCGCGTGTTGCACCGCGGCTTTCACCAAGAGGATGCCGAGGCCCTGCAATACGCCGGCGAGTGGCGTTTGGTCCAAGACAAGGGCGCTGTGCTCGGAGGCGGCGCCCGCCTCGAACCGGGCGCGAGTGTCCGCTTTACCTATTCGGGCGCGGGCTTGAGCCTCAAGCTGGGCGACGCCGCCTCGGCCGAGCACCTCACCATCACCGTCGACGGGCGCGAGCGGCCTCTCGGGCGCAGCGAGACCGTCCCCGACACCGATATCGCTGCGCGCCGCGTGACGCGCGCCCCCTGGCGGGGTCAGCATAGCGTTGTTCTTGCGGCCACAGACGGCCCGGTGCTGCTGGATGGGCTCATCGTCTATCGCGAGCCGGCGCGCTGGCCCTGGCTGCTGGCCCTGGCGATGGTGTTCGCCGGACTAGCGCTCCTCTGGTGGCACTGCAAAAGGGCAGCGCGCTCATGAAGCGACCCCTGCCCTGGACGGCCCTGGCCACGCTCGGCGTGCTGTTGCTTGCCGCCGCGTTGCGGTTCTATCGGCTGGACGCGCAGAGCCTGTGGAACGACGAAGGCACCAGCGCGGCGCTGGCGCTGCGCAGCCTGCGCGCCATCGCCCACGACGCCGCGAACGACATCCACCCCCCACTCTATTACTGGATCCTTGCGGGTTGGGTGCGCCTCGCGGGGACGAGCGAGTTTGCGTTGCGCAGCCTCTCGGCGCTGATGGGCGTGGGCGTGGTGGGGCTGACCATCGCCCTCGGGCGGCGTTGGTTCGAGCGCGAGACTGCTCTGCTCGCCGGACTGTTGGCCGCTATATCGCCTTTTGCCGTGTACTATGCGCAAGAGGCGCGCATGTACACCCAGGTGACGCTGTGCGGCGCCGCGGCTATCTTCGCTTTGACCCACGCCCTGCCCACCAGCAAGGGGCAGACGCCCTTGCGCTGGCCCGCCTTGCTGGCCTATGCGCTGGCCATGCTGGCTACGCTCTACTCGCACTATTACGGCGCGGCGTTACTGCTGGCCTGCAACCTGGCTTTTGTGGCCTGGCTGGCCCTGCGCTGGCGAGAGACGCCGCCCGATTCGCGCGGCGCGCTGTGGCGCTGGGTGCTCGTCTGGGCGGCCACGCAAGCGGCCATCTTGGCGTGCTATGTGCCGTGGCTGGCCTACGCCTGGCACACGATTAGAGATTGGCCCAGCATCAGCGCCCCCTTCACCCTCGGGCAGCTGGCGTTGCGCCTGGCCCAGGTGCTGCCTCTAGGCATCACCGTCGAGACGACTGCCTGGACGTTGGCCGCAGGCGTCGCCCTGGCCCTCATGGCGGCGCTCGGCCTACTGCGGCCCGCACACGAGACGGGCAGCGCCGCTCAGCGCTGGTGGCCGGTGATCGCCGCGGCGCTCTATGCCGCGGTGCCTCTGGGGCTGATGTACGCCGCCTCGTTGCGCCGGCCCATGTACAACCCCAAGTTTCTCTTGCTGGCCACGCCGGGCTATCTGCTCTTGCTGGCGCGGGGCATCGTCACGCTGGCGGGGGGGGCCAGACGGCTCGCCGGGCCTTGGGCCAGCCGAGTGACGGGCGCCGTGGCCCTGGTGGCCGTGTTGGCCCCGCTGAGCGGCTCGCTCTATGCCCTCTACACCGACCCGGCCTTTTATCGCGATGACTATCGCGGCATCGTCGCTTACATCGAGGCTACCGCTGGCCCAGCAGACGCCGTGCTGGTGAATGCGCCCTCTCAAGTGGAGACGGTGGATTACTATTACGACGGCCCCTGGCCCGTGTATCCCCTGCCCGAGACGCGCCCGGCCGACCGCGCAGCGACCGAGGCCCGCCTGGCCGACATCCTGGCCCAACACGAGCGGCTGTATGCCATCTATTGGGCCACCGAGGAGAGCGATCCCGAAGGCATCGTCGAGGGCTATCTCGCGAGCCATGCCTTTACGGCCCTCGATGCCTGGCATGGAAACATCCGCTTGGTGGTGTACGACAGTGCCCGCGAGGCTCCCCGCGAGCCCGCTGTGCCCACGGACTATGCCCTGGGGCAGGCCATCGCCCTCGACGGCTATGCCCTGCTCACGCCACGCCTCACCGCGGGGGATGTGGCCCAGGTGACCCTGTTCTGGCGGGCGACGCAGCCCATCACCGGGCGTTACAAGGTGTTCGTGCATCTGGTGGATGCCGGTGGCAGTATCGTCGGGCAGCACGACGCCGAGCCTGTTGCTGGTAGCCGCCCCACCGATAGCTGGACGGTGGGCGAGCGCGTGGCCGACAACCACGGCATCCTCGTGCAGCCGGGCACGCCTCCGGGCACATTGACCCTGCGTGTAGGCCTGTATGACTCTACCACCGGGCTGCGCCTGCCAGTGCGCACCAGCGAGGGGCCGGTAGGCGACGCCATCGACTTGGCCGAGCTACCGCTGGCAGCGCCAGTCGAGCCGCTACCCCTGGCCGCGTTCGACGTCGAGACGCCCGTCGAGGCGACCGTGGGCGGTAGCGAAATCCTGGGCTACAGCCTGTATCCGTTGGGGTTGCGGCACGA
>JBDKSN010000108.1:0-6962 GCA_039680625.1 Anaerolineales bacterium
AGGCCAGTTCGGCCATGGCCGGTGCTCCTCTCTGGATAGGATTTCCCATACCTCATCTATGGGCGGAGCACCGGCCTTTGTCAATATCCGCTTCACCCCCGGGTACACATCTCTTGGCGCACATACAAGGCCAAGTTGACACGCCCGCTCAGGCGCCTTACCATCAACAAGCATGGTTTCACTACAGGAGTCTTGTCGGCTCTTGCTCAGCACGATGAGGTAGGGTGAGCATGTCAGAAGGCGTCATCACGAATATCCAGCGCTTTTCGATCCACGATGGGCCGGGCATCCGCACGACCGTGTTCATGAAAGGCTGCAACCTACGGTGCTTTTGGTGCCACAACCCCGAGACACTAGCACCCAAGCCCGAGATCCAGTTCTTCCCCGAGCGCTGCATCGGCTGCGGCTCGTGTTTCAAGGTCTGTCCACAGGGTGCGCACGTGCTCGTAGACGGGGCACACGTCTTTCAGCGCGAACGGTGCGTAGGCTGTGGCACGTGTGCCGACAACTGCTTCTCGGAGGCGCTGTTGCTGGTGGGCGAGGTCAAGACGCACGAGCAGGTGGTCGCCGAGATCTTGCGCGACAAGGCTTTCTACGAGACCTCTGAGGGCGGCGTCACCCTGTCGGGCGGCGAGCCGCTCCTGCAACTGCAATTCTCGTATGACATCCTCGCTGCTTGCCGTGCCGAGGGCATCCAGACGGCGATCGAGACGGCGGCGAACTTTCCTTGGGAGCGCATCGCCTCGATTCTGCCGGTGGTGGACATCGTGATGATGGACATCAAGGTGCTGGATTCAGACCATCATCGTGAGTGCACCACGGTGCCCAACGAGCGCATCCTGGCAAACGCCATCAAGCTCAGCCAGCAGCCGCAGCCGCTCCTGATCCGCACGCCCATCGTGCCTGGCGTCAACGACAACAAGGAAGAGGTGGGCAAGATCGCCGCGTTCATCAGCAAGTTCCCGAACTTGATGTACTATGAGCTGCTGCCCTTCCACCCGATGGCCACCAGCAAGTATGACAGCCTTGGCATCGACTATCGCGCACGCAATCTCAAGCGTCCGACGACTCAGCTGATGGATGAGCTTACCGAGTACGCATGCAGTTTCGGCATTCGCGCACGACACAACTAGTCTGGCGAGCGAGATGCTTCATCGGCGAGCGGAGCTATAGACTTCGCTCGCTTTTCGTTAGCCGATCGTCGCGCGCGGCCGACAGTGGCTCAGGCACAGGTCTGGGCATCTGGAGTGTTTGACACCGGTTTCCTCTCTCTCTATGCTCACGCCTAGTCTCGCCTGGCGGCCATCCGGTGGCCAGGACCATATGGGAGGCGTGCATTGACCGACAACTATGAGCAGACGCTCGCTCACGTCAACACCTACTCGACCCCCTCTGCGCTGCGCATCACAGACCTTCGCGTCGCTTCGGTGGGCCGTTGGCCCATGCTCAAGGTCTATACCAACCAGGGCCTGGTGGGCTATGGCGAAGTGCGCGATGGCGCCAGCAAGACCTATGCGCTCATGCTCAAGGGGCGCCTGTTGGGCGAGAACCCCTGTAATGTAGACCGGCTCTTTCGGCGCATCAAACAGTTCGGCTATCACGCCCGACAGGGAGGTGGAGTCTGTGGCTTGGAGGTCGCCCTGTGGGACCTGGCCGGCAAAGCCTATGGCGTGCCGGTCTACCAAATGCTCGGCGGCAAGTTCCGCGACAAGATCCGCTGCTACTGCGATACTGACGTACAGGGGCGAGATACGGGCCAAGCCATGGGCGTGGCGCTGCTCCGCCGCATGGAGCGCGGCTTTACGTTCTTGAAGATGGATGTCGGCATCGGCATGTTGCGCGATATTCCCGGCGCGCTTACGGCGCCGCTCGGCTATCTGGACGCCTATTGGCATACGCCGCATCATGCGCCTGAGGGCGCCTCAGCAGACGACGAGCGGCTGGCGCGTAACCGGCGTTATGATCTAGAGAACATCCCCCACCAGTTCACGGGCATTCGCGTGACCGAGAAGGGCCTGGATATCCTGGAGCAGTACGTGGCCGAGGTGCGTTCGGTCATCGGCTATGAGGTGCCCCTGGCCACCGATCACTTTGGCCACATCGGCATCGAGGACTGCATCAAGAATGCCCGTCGACTCGACAAGTTCAACCTGGCCTGGTACGAAGACATGGTGCCGTGGCAGCTCACCGATCAGTATGTGCGGCTAGCGCAATCGTGCCAGACGCCGCTTTGCACGGGCGAGGATATCTACCTGAAAGAGGGCTTTGTGCCTCTGCTCGAATCCGGCGGTGTCCGGGTGATTCACCCCGACGTGCTCACCTGCGGCGGCATCTATGAGCTGAAAAAGATCGGCGACCTGGCCCAAGAGCATGCGGTGGCGATGGCCATCCACATGGCCGAGACGCCCATCGCCTGCCTGGCGGCCGCCCATGCCGCTGCGGCCACCGAGAATTTCCTCGCGCTTGAGGTGCACTCGGTCGACCTGCCTTGGTGGGACGATCTCGTGATCGGCCCACCCAAACCCATCGTCGACCATGGCTATGTTACGGTCACGGAGGCGCCTGGCCTGGGCATCGAGGCGCTGAACGACGAGGTCATCGCGGCGCACATTCAACCCAGTGATCCCGAACTGTGGGCGCCCACGGACCAGTGGAACGATGAATATGCCCACGACCGGCTCTGGAGCTAGAAGGGAGTCCTCATGCGCTTTGGCATGGTCTTGCCGAATCTAGAAGAAAGCACGTTGAAGCTGGCGCGCCAGATCGGGGTCAGCGACATCGTCACATCCTTGGGCGATCATGAGGGAGGCGGCACCGGTGTATGGGATTTCCAAAAGGTGCTGGTGCAATTTCGCAAGATCGCCGATGCCGGTCTGTTTTGGTCGGTGATCGAGGGTATGCCGGTGACCGATCGCGTCAAGCTCGGCTTGCCGGGGCGTGATCAAGACATCGAGAACTGGCAAAAGTCGCTGCGTGTGGTGGGGGCTGTGGGCATCCCCATCGTTTGCTACAACTGGATGGCCGCTTTTGGCTGGCTGCGCACCTCTTTCACCACGCGCGTGCGCGGCGATGCGCTGGCGACGAGCTACAATCACGAGCAGATGCAGCGCGGGCCATTGAGCGACTACGGCGTCGTGCCCGAAGAACAGCTTTGGGACGCGCTCGAGTATTTCCTCAAGGCGGTGGTGCCGGTGGCCGAGGAGGCCGGCGTCCAGCTGGCCATGCATCCAGACGATCCGCCGCTTTCGCCGATCCGCGGCATGGGCCGCATCATGACCAGCCCCGAGGCGTTCCAACGAATGATCGACCTCGTGCCCAGCCCGGCCAATGGCCTGACCTTTTGCCAGGGTTGTTTCGCCGAGATGGGCGTCGATGTCTGCGCGTCGATCCGCCACTTTGGCCAGCAGGGCAAGCTCTTTTTCGCACACTTTCGCAATCTGCGTGGTCGGGCCGCTGACTTTACCGAGGCGTTTCATGATGATGGCGATACCGACATGTATGCCGCTATGCGCGCCTACTATGATGTCGGCTTTGCCGGGCCGATGCGCCCCGACCATGGGCCCACTCTCGAGGGTGACACGAACGCGCGCCCTGGCTATAGTCTGTGGGGCCGGCTCTATGCCATCGGCTATATGCGCGGGCTGGCCGAGGCGGTCGAGAAGAGCCGCTAGCCAACGAACGAGGGCGCCCAGCTGGGCGCCCTCGTCTTGTCGCGCACAGCTCACGAGTGGGCGCGGATATAGGCCTCGACTTGGTCCCAAGATGGCTGGCCGTTGAATCCTCCGATGACTGTGGTGGTCAAGCCGCCACAAGCCGCGCCATAGCGCAGGCAGTCGGCCAAAGGCTTGCCCGCCAGCCAGGCCGCCAAGAAGCCGCCATCGAACGTGTCTCCCGCGCCGGTGGTGTCTTTGACGTCCACAGGGTAGGCAGGTACGTCTACCCGCACGCCGCCCTGGACGCCTGTGGCGCCGTCGGCCCCGCGCTTGACGGCGAGCACTGGCACCCGAGGCGCCATTGCCGCGATGGCCCCGTCGATGTCGTTCACGCCGGTGATGGCCATGAGCTCGTTCTCGTTGGGCAAAAAGACATCCAGATAGTCGAACAGCCCATCGAGCTGCCAGGTCTCGCTGGGATCCCAGTTGGTGTCGAGCGAGGTCGTCATCCCTTTGGCCTTGGCCTGGCGCATCATCTCTGGCATGTAGGGCCGCAGGGCTGTGAGCAGGAATGGGCTGGCTACATGCAGATGCCTCACCTGCTCGAACCAGTCTGGGTTGACGTCGCGGCTCGAGATCACGCCGAGCGAGCCGAGGTAGGTGAGCATCGCCCGGTCTTGCCCACGCGACAGCACCACAGTGGCGCCCGTCTTGATCTCGGGATCAACGGTGACATGGCGCGTGTCGATGCCGATTGTCTGCAGGGCGTCGATCATATAGTGACCAAAGATATCATCGCCCACACGGCTGGCATAGAGCACCTTGAGGCCCATCTTGGCGGCGCTGGCGGCAAAGATCGAGCTCGACCCGCCAGGGGCTACGACAAAGTCATCGACCAGCTTCTCGACCTGGCCGAACTCGGGTTCGACGTCGCCTTTGAGGATCAAGTCGGGATTCAGTTCGCCGACCACCAACAGGTCATATGCTCTCATGCCTCAAACTCCGTACCGGTCAACTTGATGGCCATGACGACGTTGCGCGGGCGATCGGGATCGAGCCCGTGGTGTCTGGCGCGATAGTACGCGGCGAGCTGCACGAACGGCAGATAGAGGACAGGCCGGGCGCGTTCAGAGAGCGGCGCAGCGAGCGCAAAGGCGTCATCGAAAGCATCCATGCCGTCGACATCGTTGGCCACCACGACGACTCGCCCGTTACGCGCCTTGAGGTCGCGCAGCACGGCGAGCTCATAGTCGCGCGTGCGCTCTGAGACCAGCGCCACGATGAGGTGCTCTGCATCGACCAGCGACATGGGGCCGTGGCGGAACTCCATAAAGTGATACGGTTCGGCCATCGAAAGAGACATCTCTTTCATCTTGACGGTCGCCTCGCTCGCCAGGCCATAGAGCCACCCAGAGCCCAGGTAGGTGATGCGTTTGATCGAGTCGTCTTCGCCCCAGCGCTGGGCAACCGGCTGTGCCCGAGCAATGAGGCCTTCGGCCAGAGCAGGGAGCTGACGCAGCTCGGCGAGCAGGCCGGCGTCTTGCGCGACGACCGCCGCGATGGCTTGAGCGGCCACGAGCATGCCAGCGAAGGAGCGAGTCTGGGCGAAACTCTCTTCGCGCCCTTCGGCGATGCCGATGGTCCAGTCTGACGCACGCGACAGGCCCGTATCGTCATAGCAGCTGATGGTGAGCGTCCGACAGCCCAGGCTGCGCGCCTTCTCCATGGCTAGGATGGTCTCGCTGGTCTCGCCCGAGCGCGAGAGCGCCACGACCACCGGCCGCTCGCCGGGGGCGAGCACGGTGTCGGTCTGCAACAGTAGCTCCGACGAGGGCAGCCCCTGGCTAAGGCGGCCCGTCACCGCCTGGAAGAAGGGGGCCGCGAATTGGGCCAAGTAGTGTGTCGAGCCACAGCCGATAAAGAGCACTCGGCCCGACGAGCCGAGCAATTCTCGGACGGGCGTCTCGCTGGCGGCGACGGCGTCCAGAGCGCACTGCCAACTCCCGGACTGGGTCAAGATCTCGCGCCACGAATAGACGCCGGGTTCCTTTTGGATGCTCATGTTCCTCTCTCCTAACTGTATTCCGTGACCAACGACACCAACCGGATAAAGTGGCGGGCGCCGCGTTCTCCATACAAACTCGAAGAGGTGCCTCCCAACATAAAGCGCGTTCGGCCAACCGAGGCCAGTACCTGGCGCGCCAGGGGTTCGATCTCGGCCCAAGGGCGGGTATCGAGCACCTCCATATCATCCAGCCCGCCCACCAGGCACACCCGGTCGCCGATACGTCGCCAGGCCTCGCCCATCGGCAGGTCGCCATAGGGAGGCTGCTCGATCGGGTCGAGCGAGTCTATGCCCAGGGCGGCGATACGGTCGAGCCAATGCGCCATACGGCCATGGTTGTGGTCGTGGGCGATGGCGCCATAGGCATGGATGAGCTCGACCAGCGGCCGATCGAAGGGAGCAACCAATGCCTCCCAGGCGCGCGGCCCCATCAGCTCGGTCGCATACTCACCGCCATAGATGCGCAGACAGTCCACGCCACCCTCCCATGCGCGGGCGACTATGCGAGCAATGCGCTCGGCGGCGACGCCCGCGGCCCAGCTGAGCAGCTCAGGGTCTTCGGCCCAGAGACGGCAACACAGTTCGGGACCGAGCGTATCGTGCAGGTAATTGAGCGCATTGCCAAATCCGACGATGACCAGGCCACGGTCCCTTACCTGCGCCTTGAGCGCACGGTAGGCGGCGCAATCTGGCCTCGGCTCGACATAGGGCGCGGCCAGCAGGGCGCGCAGATCGTCGGCCGACTTGCACAGATACTCGGTCGCTGCCGTAGTCTGGGCGGTGGTGGTGTACGCCGCAGTGAGCTCTCGGTCAGCGAGCCGCACGCGCAGCCGACGTATAGCGCCCTCATGCTGCTCCTCTGGCGCCCACAGCGCTCCGCCGACTGGATTGCAGCCCAATCCGATGTCGATGAACGGATCGGTGTGATCGAGCAGGTCTTGCCCTAACTGGCTGGCCATCGGCACGGTGCCCAAGCCCCACGGCGCGACGGGGATGCGATCCGGCGTCTCGCCGCGGATGGCGGCTAGCATACGCTCTCGTGAGGTCAAGTTCACCTTGTACCTGCCAGGCCGATAGGCTCTCGACAATATGCCCTGAGACGCGCCGTTTGACAAGCCACGCATTCACTCATCTAAAATCGAACCGAAGGCATACAGTACACTCAAATGATAATCGAACCGAGGAATGTATGCCCCGAAAGCACACTATGAGCCTGGAAGACCGGAATCAGCATCTCAAGAACG
>JBDKSN010000109.1:0-3598 GCA_039680625.1 Anaerolineales bacterium
GTCCGTGATGCGCTCATCGATCTAGAAGAGAAAGGAGAGGGGCAGCCCAGTTTGATTATCATTTGATCGTACTGATCCCCTTCAGTTCGATTATCATTTGAGTTGACACGAGCCAGCCCCGCTCTTCGTACGATGGTCGCAATCCACCAGAGGAGCACAGTCCATGGCCGCAATCACTGGCGTCTTGCCGCCCATCGTCACGCCGTTCGACGTCGATGGAGCGATCGACTGGGCGGCGCTCGACCGCAACATTGCTCGTTGGAATGAGACCGGCCTGTCTGGCTATGTGGTGGCTGGCTCGAATGGCGAGAGCGCTTCTTTGACGAGCGAGGAGATCGTGGCGCTGACCGAACGCGTGCGCCGACGCGCCTCGCCAGGGATGAAGGTAATTGCTGGTACGGGTCGCCAGTCGACACGCGAGACCATCGCCCTGACGCGCGCCGCTGCGCAGGCGGGCGCTGACTATGCCCTGGTGATGACGCCCTCGTTCTTTGCCAGCCAGATGAATGGGCCGGCGCTGATCGCGCACTTTGAGCGGGTTGCGGATGCCTCGCCCGTGCCCATCCTACTCTACAACGTCCCCAAGTTCACCAATGTGAATCTGCCCCCCGCCGTGGTCGCGACACTGGCGGCACACCCCAACATCGTCGGCCTCAAGGATAGCTCGGGCAATATCGGGCAGATGATTTCCTTGTTGGCGCAGTGCCCGCCCGAGTTCAGCCTGTTGGTGGGCAATGGCGGAGCCTTCTTGAGTGCGCTGACCCTAGGCGCCGCCGGGGCAGTATTGGCGGTGGCCAACGTTGCGCCGCGCGAATGCGTCCAGCTGCACGAGCTTGTGCACGCCGGTGATCTGGCCGCGGCGCGTGCGCTCGCCTTTCGGCTGGTGCCTGTCGACACGGCGGTGACGACCACCTATGGCGTACCGGGCCTCAAGGCTGCCCTCGACATGCTCGGTTATGCCGGAGGCCGACCGCGCTTGCCGCTCCTGCCTCTCGACGAACGACAACGATCTGAGCTGCAGGCAGTGCTAGACGCCGCCGGCCTACAATAGGTGCTGCCCGGCGCTAGACCAGACTCTCCAGCTCGGTCACGAGCCGCTCGAACTCGGCCAGCGCGGCCGCCACAGGCTCTGGCGTGGTCAGGTCTACCCCCGCCGCGCGTAGCTGGTCGAGCGGATACGCACTGCCGCCGCTGCGCAAGAGCGCGAGATAGCGATCGAGTGCGCCCGGCTCGCCCGAGAGCAGGGTGTTGCTAATGGCGATGGCTGCCGACATTCCTGTCGCATACTTGTAGACGTAAAAGTCGTAGAAGAAGTGGTCGATGCGCGACCACTCCCAAGCGATGGGGGCATCCTCATCGTCAAAGGCGATGGGCGAACCAAAGTAGGCCTTGACCAGGGCATAGTATTGCTCATCGAGCGCATCGCTCGTCAGGGGCTGTCCCTGCTCCACGTGCGCATAGATCTGTTTCTCGAACTCGGCGAACATCGTCTGCCGAAAGATCGTGCCGCGGAAGCTGTTCAGCCAGCGATCGATGAGATAGGCGCGCGTAGGGCGGTCGTCGATGCGTTGCAGCAGGTAGTGGTTGAGCAACGCCTCATTAGTCGTCGAGGCGACCTCAGCCACGAGGATGCGATAGTCGCTCAGATGGTAGGGTTGTGTGCGGTTCGCGTGCCAGGAGTGCATCGAGTGCCCCAGCTCATGGGCCAGGGTGAACACCGAATCGAGCGAGCCATTGTAGTTCATCAGCACATAGGGCATAGTGTCATAGCTGCCCGAGGAATAGGCGCCCGACCGCTTGCCCACGTTCTCGTAGCGATCGACCCAACGGCTGTTTAGCCCCTGTCGCAGGATGCGCCCATACTCGGCGCCCAATGGGCGCATGGCCTCGCATACCAGCTCGACCGCCTCGTCAAAGCGATACGACAAGTCAACCTGGGGGATCACTGGCACATAGATGTCGTACATGTGCATGACGTCGAGGCCGAGCAGGCGTTTGCGCAGCTCGAGGTAGCGATAGAATGCCGGGAAGGCCCCGTGGACAGCATCGATCAGCGCGTCATAGACCACCGGATCGACATTGTCGACAAATAGGGCCGCGGTACGCGCGTCGGCAAAGTTGCGTGCGCGTGCGTGAAACACATTCGCCTTGGTGTTGGCATCGAGCGTGGCGGCAATGGTCACGCGGTTGCCCTTGAACTCGCCATAGTAGGCGTCGAAGGCGGCCTTGCGCACACGGCGATCGCGGTTCTCCAATAGCTTGATGAATAGCCCATGGGAGAGCTTGGTCTCGGTGCCATCGGCATCGACGACGGCGGGCAATCGGGCAGCCAACTCGACGTTCTTGAGCACCGAGTAGATCTTTTCAATGGCCACCAGCGGCTCGCTGGCCATGGCCAAGAGGCGCTCTTCTGCGGGTGAGAGCGTGTGGGGCTTGTGGCGCAGGATGTCTTGGATCCAGAAGCGATAGGGTGCGAGGCTCTCGCTTTCCAACCACTGGGCCATGGTCTCGTCGGGGATAGACAGGATCTCGGGGGAAAGATAGGATCCCGCCGTGCTGATCTTGATCCAGATCGCATAGGCTCGGTCTTGCATGTCTTGGTACTTGCTGTTGGCCAGGTCCTCGTCGCAGCGCAAGTGTGCATAGACGAGCAGCTTTTCGACGTGGCGCATGGCGGCGAACCAGGTCTCGATCGCCTCGCGTAGGACTTGAACCGAGGTGGCCAGGCGCCCGGCAAAGGCAGCGACCGCCTCGTCTAGGCCTTGGGCCTTGGCAAGATCCTGCTCCCAGAGTTCGTCCGAGGCATAGATGGCTGCGAGGTCCCAGGTGTCGCTGACCGGAATCTCGGCGCGCTTCTTTGGTGCAGACATGGCATCCTACTCCCTGAAAAGGTGCGTGCATTGTACCACCGACCGACAACCGTGGCCATTGCTTTACGTCAGGTTACTTGTTCACGACAAGCGGCTTCCTTTTCTGGGGTTGCTTGTGCCCAACGCCGTGCCTGTTCTAGCTCTTGTGGGGTGTTGATGTTGTAGAACGAGCGCTGGGTGGGATCATAGGGCAGCCACTGCTCTGAGGGTACGTAGCGGCAGCGCAGGCCGCGCAGGGCCAGGCTGAGGCGCTGTTCGCCACGGTTGGCGGCCTCTTGCATCGGAGCCAGGGCCGACCGATGGTAGAAGGCATGGAGTGGTTCGATACCGAGGGCGCAAGTGGGCACAACGGCCTGGCAATCGTTGCGCAGGTCAGCGAGGAAGCGCACGAGGTCAGCCGAAACGTAGGGCATATCGCAGGCGATGACCAAAGCCCACGCATGGTGGCAAGCCAACAGCCCGCCGGCCAACGCCGCTATTGGGCCGCGACAGCCGGCCAAGTCGTGAGCAATGCGCCAAAGGCCAGGCGGGGCCGGTTGGCCGCGCTGTAAGACGATGAGCAAATCGGAGGTGAGCAGCGCGACGTTCATCGCCGTCCGCTCGAGCAGGGTGCTGGCCCCTAGTGTAGCCGAAGCCTTGTCTTGGCCTAGGCGCCGGCTCTCTCCGCCAGCCAGAATGACCACGCTGAATGGCAATTCAGCCAATGCGACCTTCCTTTGGCCACACAA
>JBDKSN010000110.1:0-7221 GCA_039680625.1 Anaerolineales bacterium
CGCTCGAATTGGGCGTCTGTTCTCACTAGGGGCACGGCCAGGCGCTCTGCTTGCTCGATCTCGTGCGCGCACCTACACTCTGCTCAGTCGCACTGCTGGAGGCCCAATGAGCACCTTCTACGCCAAGCTCAGCGCTGCAGTCGAGCGCAATCGCTCATTGCTCTGCATCGGGCTCGACCCCGACGCTCGTGCAGGCACAAGTGCCGCGGAGGCACGCGACTTTTGTATACAGATCATCCAGAAGACCAGCGATCTGGTCTGCTGCTACAAGCCCAATAGCGCCTTTTTCGAGCAGTATGGTGCGGAGGGGTGGACGGCGCTCCAACAGGTCATCGCCGCTGTGCCCGAGGACATCCCCGTCTTGCTCGACGCCAAGCGGGGCGACATCGGCAACACCGCTACCGCCTACGCCGCAGCTGTCTTTGACCACCTTCATGCCGACGCGGTTACTGTCAGTCCTTACCTTGGCGCCGACAGCGTGGCGCCGTTCCTGCGCCCTGACAAGGCTGTGTTTGTCCTCTGCTACACGTCGAATCCGTCGGCGGCTGAGCTGCAGCAATATGGCATCGAGCCGCTCTACTGGCAGGTGGCGCGACAGGCGCAGACGTGGGGGCCTCCCGAGCAAATAGGCCTGGTGGTGGGGGCGACGCAACCCGAACAGCTGGCCGAGGTTCGGCGATTGGCGCCGGACACGTGGATCCTGGCACCAGGCGTTGGAGCGCAGGGGGGAGACCTGCGAGCGGCGCTCGCCGCGGGTCTCGATGCCCATGGCCGTGGCCTGATCGTGCCCGTGTCGCGCGCCGTGCTCTATGCGCCCGACCCTCGCGCCGCAGCCCAGGCGTTGCGCGACGAGATCAACACTGCGCGGAGCAGCCAGCAGCGCCCGGATGTGCGCGATGCTTGGGTGCGCGCACTGGCCCGCGAACTGTACCAAGCGGGATGCGTGCGCTTTGGCGATTTTGTCATGGCCTCGGGCCTGCCTTCGCCGATCTATGTCGATCTGCGCCGGGTCATGTCGGCGCCGCCGCTGTTTCGTCGGGTGATTGCCGCCTATGCGGACATGGCGCGCGGCTTGCACTATGACCGTCTCGCTGCTGTGCCCTATGCGGCACTGCCCGCTACTGCGGGGCTGGCGCTCCAGCTTGGGCAGCCGATGATCTATCCGCGCAAAGAGCTCAAGGCGCATGGCACGGGGCAGGCCATCGAAGGCGACTTTGCGCCGGGGCAAGTGGCCCTCGCTGTCGAAGACGTCATCACGCTCGGCGGCAGTCTGCTCACGGCGATCGACACACTCGTCGACGCCAGACTGGTGGTACACGATGTGTTGGTGTTGGTCGATCGTGAACAGGGAGGGCGTGAGGCACTGGCGGCTCGCGGTTATGCGCTCCATGCCGCAGTGACGCTGGCCGAGTTGGTGACTGCCCTGCACGCTGAGGAACTGCTGACTGGCAGCATGTATGCGCGTGTGCAGTCTTATCTGGCCGAGCTCAAGGGCTGAGGGCCACCGGTCAAACGAGTTGTGCACCTGTCGATCCTTGTGCTAGAGTAGCCCTGGCTCTGTTGCCATCGTCATACATCATCCATGGGAGGCGTTATGCTCGATAGAGTCGTAGCCGCGCAGCTCTACACCGTTCGCAAGTTCACCCAGACGATCGAGGGTGTTGCCGATGCCCTCCGTCAAGTCGCCGACATCGGCTACTCGGCTGTGCAGATCTCGGGCTTTGGCGACGTCGACTATCGCCGCGTGGCCGAGCTCGTTCAGCAGAATGGCCTGACGGTGGCCTCAACGCACGTCTCTTGGGATCGCTTTCTCCATGATCTGGACCAGCTCATCGTCGAACACCAGGCCTGGGGCTGCGTACACCCGGCGATCGGCGGCTTGCCAGCCAAGTACTATAGCGCGGACGGCCTCAAGCAGTTCGCCGACGAACTGGGCCCGGTTGCGGAGAAGCTAGCGTCGGCGGGCATGGACTTTTCATACCACAATCACAGTCACGAGTTCGCCAAGTACGACGGGCGTCGCTGGATCGACATGCTGCTGGAGGCCACGACGCCGGAGCAGCTCAAGATGGAGCTGGACGTCTATTGGGTGCAGCACGGTGGTGCTGATCCCGCTGACTATGTGCGGCGATGCGCCGGACGGATGCCGCTGCTGCATCTCAAAGACATGACCATCACCCCCGAGCGCGAGCAGCGCTATGCCGAGATCGGGGAGGGCAATCTCAACTGGCCGGCGATCCTCGCGGCAGCTCGCGAGATCGGTGTCGAATGGTACTTTGTCGAGCAAGATGAATGCTATGGCCGCGACCCGTTCGAGTCGTTGGCCATCAGCTACCGCAATCTAGTGGCGATGGGCCTGAGCTAGGCGCTCGCCGTCGGCCTAGGTGTACCACTTGGTGCCAGGCGAGAGTGGAGCAAGCTCTGTTCCCTTGCTTGGCACCTGGGGCGAGCCGGCTCTGAAGCGTCGTTGCCAGTGACCGTTGGCCATGTTACGGTGGCGCCTATCCGGTGTTCACCGCGAGGGTCATCACTCTATCGGGAGGGTTCGGCTGCGCTAAAGAGGCAGTCCTTTCGAGGAAGCCGAGTCTGTGACTAACCTATTGTGTGGCTATCGATTGCGAAGGCAACACCGGCCCAAGCCGATCGCCATGCAGGCCCTCAGGCAGGCCTTGCTGTAGCCCGGGAGATGTTCATGCCGGAAGCTGCTGCGCTCTCTATCTATCCTCTCACATCGGACCGCTGGGCTGATCTAGAGGCCTTGTTTGGGGAGCATGGTGCCGCAGGTGGCTGCTGGTGCATGTTCTATCGGTTGGCCGCGCGCCGCTATGAGGCGCAGAAGGGCGAGGGCAACCGCCTGGCGCTCAAGGCCCTGGTCGACACAGGCCATCCTCCCGGCCTGCTCGCCTATGATGGTTCCGAAGCGGTCGCCTGGGTGTCGGTGGGGCCGCGCAACGTGTTTGTGCGTTTGAGCACCTCCCGTGTGCTCAAGCCGGTCGATGCGGCGCCGGTTTGGTCCATTGTGTGCCTATTTGTGCGCCAAGATCACCGTCGGCAGGGGCTGACGCTACAGTTGGTACAGGGTGCGGTTGCCTGGGCTGCCTCACAGGGGGCACGCATTGTCGAGGCCTATCCTCTGGATGTAGCGAGTGAGCGCTATCCCGAGGCGTTCGCCGAGATGGGCTTTATGTCCACCTTCGTGGAGGCTGGCTTCAGCGAGGTCACCCGCAACTCACCCAGCCGGCCGATCATGCGTTACTATGTCAACCGCGCAGGAGGTATGCCATGAGTGTATCGTGGCAGGTACACCCTTTGACCCCCGATCGTTGGGATGACCTGGAGGCCCTGTTCGGCGAGCATGGTGCCGCGTATGGGTGCTGGTGCATGTGGTGGTACCAGACCGATGAAGAGTTCTACGCCCATGCGGGCGATGACAATCGGGCTGCGTTCCAGGCCCTCGTGCGCGAAGGGGTCGTGCCCGGCTTGTTGGGCTATCTGGATGGGCGGCCTATCGGCTGGGTGTGCGTGCGCCCGCGCGACGCCTTTGCGCGGATCGCTGCCACAGACTATATCGCCGCCCCTGAGCCAGATCCGACGGTGTGGGCCATTACCTGCTTCTACATCGCCCGCGACGTACGCGGTCAGGGTCTGATGGAGCAGCTCATCGGTGCCGCCGTTGACCACGCCCGTGCGCAGGGCGCCTCGGTCGTCGAGGCCTACCCCATCGATATCGAGGCGGCACCCTTAGAACGGCTCGAAGGCGGGCTGTATCACACCGTTCACGCCCACGTCGGCATCCTCAGCGCCTTTGAACGGCAGGGCTTTACCGTGGTGGAGAGACGTCTGGCCTATCGGCCGATTGTGCGTCAAGTGCTCGGCTGAGCCACATACCAGGGAGCGATGATGAGCAGTGATCTCGAGCTGACGTTCGTCTCGGTGACGCCTGAGCATTGGTACGAGTTCGAGGCTCTGTTGGGCGGTGGCCAGGAATGCCAGGGCTGCTATTGCATGTGGCTGCGGGTTGCTGACCCGCACACCTTTCAGGCCAACCTCGGTGAGGGGAATCGCGAGGCTATGCGCGCGCTCATCGAAAGCGGCGAGGTACCCGGCTTGCTCGCCCTGGCGGGCGAGGCGCCGGTGGGCTGGGTTGCCCTTGGCCCGCGATCTGACTTTCCTGCACTCGATCGATTCGTCGAATTCACCACGACGGACGCTCCCGAGGGCCCGCTATGGGTATGTCCCTGTTTCTACATCCATGTGGGCTATCGCGGTCGTGGGGTGATGACCGGCCTCATCAGCGCGGCGGTGGCCTATGCGCGCGTGCAGGGAGCTGTGGCTCTCGAAGCGTATCCTGTCGAGCCCGACACGGCGCTGATCCCCGACGGCGATGCGTTTGGCGGCCTGCTCCCCGCGTTTCTCTCGGCGGGCTTTGAGCTCATCGGGCGCAACCCGACAGAGGCCTTTGCTGAGCACTCGGTGGGCCTACGGCCCGTCGTGCGCTACTTACTCTGAGGGGATCCTCGATGTCAGCGTCGGAGCTCTAGCGTGGACTAGGGCGTCGCCTATTGCGCTGCGCTCGGCGCAGAGGACCATACCCACTGCAGTGCGTTGCGATCATACCGCACGAGTGCGAGTGCACGGCCGACTGTCGTATCGCGGAGCGCCAGCGTCGAGGGGTCATTCGGGTCCACGGTAGTGAGCAGCCATACCTGCGGTACTGGCACGTCCGGCGGGTAGGGGATGACGGGTTCTTCGCTCCGCTGGCCGGCGAGTTCGTCGACAAAGGCGAGCCCCGCGGCTTGGATCAAGGCGGCGCGCAGCTTGTCTCCTTCGATGCGGTTGAGCGCGATGCGGACGTCTATGTCGTCTCCAGGGACGGTGACCACCTGCCGCTCGGCGTCGAGCCGGCCCCCGTTCAGGGCAAGCAGTGTAGAGAGGGTGAGCCCCTGGTCCGTGACAGGTTGGTCCGCACTCAAAGGGAGCCACGCGAAAACGTGCCTCCGGGCAAGCCAACCCTGTCGCTCAGGATCATCCACGGCCACGAGCACCCGGGTTGACGCCTGCCCCAGGCCGTGGTATGCAGGTGCTAACCCGATGATGGTTAGCTCTGCGCCAGGGCGAATCACCAGACCACGTGGCGAGGCCTCGGTGGCGGCCTGAGATGCAGCAGAGGGCACGATGGCCAGGGTGATTCGCGGTAGCGCCAGGCCGTGCAGCGCGGGAAAGATCTCCTCGCCGTCTTGCAGCGCCGGATAGAACGCGCCTTCTTTCTCGCGAAAGGCGCCCAGAGAGACCAGGAACTGGAGCGTGAGCACCGGATCTGAGGCCAGATCGTCGAGAGTGGCTTGCCGATGCCAGCCCGCAGTGAGGTAGCCCAGACCAAAGCGATCGGGCGTACACGATGACGCCTTGTTGTTGATATCGGCAGTGCCCTCCTTGACTGTGGTGATGATGCCGGCCGCGGCGTTGGCCAGGTAGGCTTCATCGAGCACGAGGCCTGGGATCGGTGGGGGCGTCGGCAGGGCCGTCGCGATGAGCAGAGGCGTCGTGGTTGGCTCGCGGGTGAGTTGAGGAGACACGGCTCCATGTCCGCACCCAGTCAGCAACAAGATGCACGCCAGTGCAGGCCAGGGCCGTTGCACCCGAGGGCGCCGCTCGCCTGTCGGCTCAGTCACAAGTTTGTCCTGGTTCATCGGTGATCATCGTAGCGCAGATGGCGCCGGTGTGAAAACCGCTTGACCGGGAAGAGGGCGGGCGAGGTCTCGCCTCGTGGTAGAGCCGTTGTCTCGGACTCGATCCCTAGCGGCTTTACCTCCGGCCATACATCTTTGGCGCACATACAATCACCCACGTGTCAACTCAAATGATAATCGAACTGAAGGGGATCAGTACGATCAAATGATAATCAAACTGGGCTGCCCCTCTCCTTTCTCTTCTAGATCGATGAGCGCATCACGGACATCGACGGTCACTCCCGGCGGGTTGCCGGGTAGACAGCGCAGAGCTTCGAGTTGTTGATAGATGGTGCGGCGCAACTGGCGGGGGTTGATGGCATCGCGATAGGCACGCCACGCTTGCTGTTGCTCGGTCGAGAGCAGGCCAGAGGCGCAGAGGCGTTCAAAGGGCGTTTGCGCCTGGTCGAAACGGCGACGGATATGTTTATGGCCCTGCTCATCGGTGGTGACTGTCTTCTCTTGCAGCCGCATGACCGGCTGGAAGAAGTTGTAGTACCACCACATCTGGTCATACAAGGCATTGAGGGCTTGGGTTTGGGCAACGGTGTCGAAGCGTTGGTCCCCCAGGTACTGACGGACGAGGGTATCGTTCTTCTGCTCGACGAAGCGGTTGTCGTTCTTCTGCCAGGGGCGACTGCGACTGAGCCGGACCCCAGGGAAGCAGGTGGGCCAGAAGGTGAGCATGTGCTGGTTGAAGAACTCACTGCCATTGTCGGGGTGGATCTCCAGGACGGGGAAGGGTAACCGTTCTTGGATCCGCTGAAAGCCGTTCTGCATGACCAGGTAGCTGCGCCCCAACACCGCCACGCGCTCGCTCCAGCCCGTGGCCACATCGATGAGCTGGATCGTATGCACATAGTCCCCTTTGGTGCTGCTTCCCCCGTGATGCACGAGATCGGCTTCGAAGTGACCGGGCTCGCGCATGTCCCAGGGAATGCGCTCTGCCGGAACCGCCTGCCGGGCGCGATTGGCCTCCTGTGGCCCAGGCCGGGGCAAGCGGTAGTCATCCTGGTGCAACCGTCGTAGGATCCGCCCCACCGTCGCGACGCTGATCCGCCCCAGCTGCTCCAGCAAGGCCGGGGTCACGCGCAACTCCCCATGGCGGGCCAGCGTCTCGGCCATCTCCACCAGGTGGGGTGTCATGCGCTCCGCTGAGATATAGTCGTACGCCTCCGCAATCACGCGTAGGGCATCCTCCACCTCTGGCCCATAGCTCCGCCCACGCTGCTTCCGGCGAGGGTGAGGGACCAAGTCCCCATTGAGTTTGACGATCAACGTCTTGCGCCCAAGTCCGGTCACCTGCTCTAGATGCGTCAGCTGTTCCCCTTTCCCTCGTTTGTTGCTAGACCGATAGATCCTCTGCTCGTTCTTGAGATGCTGATTCCGGTCTTCCAGGCTCATAGTGTGCTTTCGGGGCATACATTCCTCGGTTCGATTATCATTTGAGTGTACTGTATGCCTTCGGTTCGATTTTAGATGAGTGAATGCG
>JBDKSN010000111.1:0-4070 GCA_039680625.1 Anaerolineales bacterium
GGTCGAGCGCGCGAAATGACATGGTCCCCCTCCTACTCCTTCTCGCTGCCGTCACTGGAATTGTAGCATAGGGGGACGGCCATCGCTACTAACGGGCGCGCTTATTCGATCGTGATCGTCGTCCCGAGCAGGATGCCGTCGTTCGGCCACCGCTGGCCACGGGCGTCTAGCGCAGGCAAGCGGTCGAGCGTGAGGGGATCATAGAGGCCGACCTCAACGTGATACTCGCCCGGTGGCGCATCGGCGCTGAGCGGGATGGCATAGTGATCGGTGATCACCTCGCCCGATATCCAACCCGAGGTGGGGCGTGCACCTGCCGATGGCTGGCTGTCTACCTGGCCGCGGACCTGCCCCTTGCTGTCGAGCAGATGTACGAACACGGTCAAATCGCGGGACTCTGGGTGCAGCGCCTGCCAGTAAAGGGTCAGATCCAGCGTCTCGCCAGCGGCGAGCTTGGTCGGCGCGAGATCATAGCCCAACAACGACGCGGTCTCGCCGAGCGTTGCCGTCTGTGCATGCTGCATCGCGGGCGGTGCAAAGGTGCGATCCAGATGCGTCACCTCGATGGTGCCCAGGGCGATGTCTTGCGCGAGGAGCGGCTCACCGCCTGTGCTGTACTGCAGGTTCAACACCAGCTCGTAGGTGCCCTGGCCGAGGCTGTCTGGTATGTTGACCAGATGATGGATCTGAACCGCCTCGCCCACCGGCCAATCTTGCACACGACGGCCAGTGCCGAGAAGAGGCTCTTGGGCTGCCCAGGTGGCCGACTGGCTGCCCAAGGCGCGCCAACCCAAGTTCACCTGGATGTCAGTTGCTACCTTGCTCCGCGAGCGCAGCAACAGCGCGACATCGGCTTGCTCGCCGGTGACCAAGACGCTCTTCTCTAGCCGATAGCCGAGCAGGGTCATGCCAGGCAGGTCGACGTTCAGAGGCATATGCTCGCCCAACTCGCCCACATCGGCCGGAAGCATGGCCGGGAGCACGCGTACCGTCCCAAGCGTGAGCTCGGTGCCAGCGGGGTTGCCCGCCTCATCGAGCAGATCGAGATGGGTCAAGCCATCGAGGGCGTATAGGCCCATCACCACACGATACTCGCCCCAAGGGATGCCCGCGCGCAACGGCACAGCCAGTTGGCATTCATGGCTGGTGCCCGGCTGCCAGGCGCTTGTGCCGCGGGTCTCGACATCGACCAGACGCTCATCCAGCGTGCCCCACACCCGTCCCTGTTCGTCGAGCAGGCGGGCATAGATGTGCCAATCGCTCGGCTGCGCGAGGTCGGCAGTGAGGCGGAGCGCGATGCCTACCGATTGTCGATACTGCGCCTCTTGGGCCAGTCCAGCGGCACCCAGGTGCAGCCCCCCCTGCCAGGCGGCCTCTAGCGGCGTGTCGGCGACGACGGCGGCGACGTTCTGCCCCGGGATGAGCACATAGCGGCGTGCTTCGCCCAGGGCAAAGGCCCGCGTCTCGACCAGCAGCGCGCTCTGGTCAAGCTGCTGCTGGAGAACGCGGCCTGTGGCCGATGGCGATGGATAGCGGAGATAGACGATGCTCCCGGCACTCGTGTCAGCCGACAGACGCTGCGCTACCGCGCTCAGGTCGGTGGTGGGCAGGCCGGCCCAAGGCAGCGCCGGATAGAAGCGCGCCAGCGCGCTGGCCGCGTTGCTCACCAGAGCGGTCTGGGCGTCGCTCACCTCGGCCAGCCAGGTGGCGAGGGCAGGATCATCGTTCTTGAATATCCAGGCCACGTCTGTGCCCGCGATCTGCACGCGCTGAGCGGGCGAGCGCTCGCTAACATAGCGCGTGGCAGCGGCGTCGCCCTCCTGCACATCGGCGATATAGACCAAGACATAGTCCGCCAGTGGTAGGTTCTCTACGGTCAGGGGCACCAGTCGGCCAGGGAAGGTTGGCGCGACGCCGGCGGTGGCCCAGGTGGCCACGGTTAGGTCAGAGGCATGGGGCAGCTGGGCCAGGTAGGCCGCGGCCTCGGGGACGCCCTCTCCCCAGCCCACGGGCAGCGTCTCGACAGCGCGGGCAAGACCTCCGGCCAGCGGGTTGTAGTAGGCGAGCAGATGACCAGGGAAGAGCGGCGCTGCCTGGGATAGCCAACTGGCGGCGAGCAACCCGGCCCCTCCGCAGACCACCAGCAGCGACCGCCAGACCATTTGGAGCGCACCCCGCCGGAATAGACGCGCGGCGGCCAGCTCCAGACCCTGGGCCAGGCCTAGGGCGCCCAGCAGCTCGCCGGCGAGGAGCGCGGGCAGGGCGTAGCGGTCGAACTTTTTTGCGGCCACGCTGAGCGCCGCTAGCAAGAGCACGCCAAACGCCGCTAGCACCAGGGGTAGATGACGACGAGCCTCATCGTGCTCGCCGGGGAGATGCAGAGCCACACTCAGCAAGGCGAACCCGCCAAACAACACCGCGAGCGGGGTCAGGCGGAACCACGTTGCCACGGGGTAGAACCAGGCGCCCGGCTGGGCCGTGACCTGCCCGCGGAAGAACGTGGCCGTGTCTCCTGGGTCGACCGCGGCGTACTCGACGGAGAGGCGCAGCAACGCACCGAGCGCACGCCAGGGCGTGACCCAGATGGCGGGCCACAAGAGGACCAGGGCGCCCACCAAGCCCCCCGCCCAGTAGCCAGCGGCGACGAGCAACGTGGCGAGGCGTCGCTCGGGGAGCCGACGCCAGGCCCAAAGCAGCAACACGGCGACCACGGGCACCATGAATAGGCCTACCGAGCGCGTGAGCGTGGCCAGCCCAGCCAACGCACCCGACACGAGCAGCGCGCCGTGTCGCCCCTGTTCGCAGTAGAGCAGGGCAGCGAGCAGCGAGAGGAGCATACAGCCCGCGCACAGGGCATCGAGATGGAGCAATCGGCCGAGAGCGGTGTAGTAGGGGCTGAGCGACAGAGCAACGCCCGCTACGAGGGCCATCCGTCGGGTCAGCAGTCGACTGAGCAGCAGATAGAGCCCCACGACGACCAACGCGTTGGCCAGCCAGATGCCCGGCTTGGCGTAGGGCAGCAAGGCGGTCAATTCGCGCAGGGCGGCAGCATCTTGCACTTGCTCGGGGAAACGGATGGTGGCCGCGTGTTCGAGCGCCGCCCACGACACCCGCCCGGTCACCAGGCGATGCCAGTTCAGCGACAGGGCCCCAGCCCACATGGTGGTCACGCCAGGGTGGCCGGTCTGGAGCGTCTGAGCCAGGTCGCCATTGCGCAAGGCCAGCAAGAAGTTGACCGAGCGCAATACCCAGGCCGGCTCATCCCACGAGATGGTCGTTAGCGGCGCAGCGGCTCGCAGGGCATAGGTCCCCGTCAGCAGCACTAGCGAGATGAGCGCGTCGTACAGACGCCCCAACCAGCGGGGCACCGTCGACCACTCGGCCGAGTGGCTCACGGCGTGGCCTCTGGCTGGGAGATGATGCTGAGCGTAGTCAGTTCGATGACCCCCTCGGGGTTCGTGCCCAGGGGCAACCGTTGCCCGGTGTTTGGGTCATACAACCCCACCTGGAGTCGCGCGCGGCCAGCGGGCGCGTCGGCATTCACGCTGATGAGGTGTGTGTCCACCAGATGGTCACCCGCCGCCCAGTAGCTGGTGGGATACGCGTTGCCGAGCGGTGGGCCATCGCCCTGGCCAACGAGCGCGCCATCCTCGCCCAAGAGATGCACAAATACGGTATAGTCCGTCGGCAACGGACCGAGCGCCTCCCAGTACAGCGTGAGCATGAGCTGCTGCCCTGGCAGAACGCTCGATCGCTCCAAGTCAAAGCCGCGCAGTCGGACGCGCTCGCCTAGTAGGGCGTCGATCTGCTGGGTCGGCTGAGCGGCCGTCGTAGGTGCGTTCACCTTGACTCGCCCGACCGCGACGCGCGAGATCGGCTGACCAGCGCCATCGTGCATTTCGATCCGATCCATCGTCGCGAGGTCGTAGAGACCCACCTCGATCTCGGCGGCTACCGGGCCGGCGGCATCCGGCGCGATCGTCACGTCGTAGCGATCACGAATCACCTGCCCCGGTTGCCACAGTGTGGGCGCATAGTAGCCCATGCCGGGGAACGAGTCTCGCTGGGCG
>JBDKSN010000112.1:0-6626 GCA_039680625.1 Anaerolineales bacterium
AGAACAACGCACGATGACCCGCAGCATCCTCAGTGCCCTAGGCATCGAGGTGTACGTCGAGAGCGAGCATTACCTCGACGTAGCTACGGCGATCAGCGGATCCGGGCCGGCCTATGTGTTCTTGTTCATTGAAGCGCTGACCGATGCCGGCGTCGAGTTGGGTTTCCCCCGTGACATCGCGGCGCGCCTGGCTGTGCAGACCGTCAAAGGCTCGGCCATCTATGCCGAGCAGAGTGGGCAGCATCCAGCCATCTTGCGCAACCAAGTAACCTCGCCGGGAGGCACCACGGCCGCGGCGCTCTACGAGTTCGAGCGGGGCGCTTTTCGTGCGGTAATCGCCTCTGCCGCCAAGGCGGCCTATCGGCGCGCACAGGAATTGGGAACTAGGTAGCATGTACGGCACACTTGCGGGATTCCTCTATGCCTTTATCCGTTTTCTGGCCGGAGCGTTCAACGTCTGCTTGCTGGTGCGCATCTTTTTGCCGTACTTTACCGGCTTTCAGAACAACCGGCTGTACCAGTTCGTCTATGATATCACCGAGCCTGTCTTGGGCCCCATCCGGCGGGTCATCCCGCCGGTGATCGGCCTGGACTTTTCGCCGATGATTGCGATATTGCTGGTGAACATCTTGCGGATGGTGCTGACGACGCTCGTGGGCCTGTTGTTCTAGTTCCAAGCGGCGCGAGCAAGTCGAACTCGCATCTGGAGGAAGGGATGAGCACTCGCTATGCCCTTGTGGGCACCGGTTCGCGCGGGTTGAGCATGTTTGCTCGGCCGCTCTTGCGCGACCTGGCTGATTGCGCCGAACTGGTGGCCCTCTGCGACTTGAATCCATTGCGGCTACAGTATGCCCAGAACGAACTAGCGCCGCTGGCGGGGCGTACTTTGCCCACTTTTACGTCCCTGGCCGAGATGTTGGCCTCGGCCAGGCCCGATGTGCTCATCGTCACGACCATGGATCGCACACACGCCGATGTGGCGGTGCAGGCGCTCACGGCGGGCTGTGATGTGATTCTCGAAAAGCCCATGGCCACCACCGTCGATGGCGTCAACAAGATCCTGCGAGCCGAGCGCGAGACAGGACATCGGGTGCGCGTGAGCTTTAACGCGCGCTATGGTGCACCTGCCGAGACTATCGCTCGGCTGCTGCGCCAGGGAACCATCGGTGAGGTGTTGTCAGCCGAGTTCGTAGAGTACCTCGATACGTCGCACGGCGCCGACTATTTCCGGCGTTGGCACCGTCGCAAAGAGAACTCGGGTGGTTTGTTGGTGCACAAGGCCTCGCACCATTTCGATCAGCTCAATTGGTGGCTGGGCGATGTGCCCGAGCGCGTCTATGCCGAGGGCGGGCTGCGCTACTATGGACCTACGCGCGTCGAGCGTGGCGCGCGTTGTCGCACGTGCGCTTACGATGGCGAGTGTCCCTTCTACCTGAGCCTCGACAATGACGAGAACCTGCGGGCGCTGTATCTCCAGGCCGAGGCGGCCGATGGTTATTGGCGCGACCGCTGCGTGTTCAGCAATGACATCGATATCGAAGACACGCTCGCCCTGTTGATCCGCTATCGAGGCGGGACTGTAGTCAGCTATGCGCTGTGCGCCTATGCGCCGTATGAGGGGCAACGCATCGGGTTCAATGGCACGCTCGGCCGGATCGAGGTCGACCTGGTAGATCGCTATCACGGCCCCGACGCCGACGGCGTCTTGCGTGAGTATGCCCTGCCGGTCGAGCCGGTCATCAAGGTGAGCCCGCTGTTCGGACACCCCTTTACAGTGTCTGTCGAACAGCGCACCGACGAGGGGCATGGCGGCGCCGATGCGCGGATTCGCAATCACCTGTTTCGGCCCGAGTCGGACGATCCTCTGGGCCAACGAGCCGACGCTCGCGCTGGCGCCCTATCGGCGCTGGTGGGCATCGCCGGCAATCGCTCGCTCGCTACAGGCGAGGTGGTGATGATCGCCCAATTGCTCGAGGGATGAGTGTTCGCCCCGGGAGGCAGCGATGGCGCGCTGGCCGCGGCAGAAGCAGCGCCGTTTCGTGGCGCGGTCGTGTGCAGTGCTCTTGGTGGTGCTGTTGTTCCTTCTAGGGCTCGATCTGGCCGACATGGGGCTGGTCGTCCTGGCCAGTTTCTATGTCTACTGGGTGCTGAGGATCGACTGAAGGAGTGCGGTTGTGCTGGAAGCAGTGACCTTTGACCACTGGGGAACGCTCGTCGACGCTGACCACAGCAACAAGAACGAGCGCCTGGCGTTCATGCTCGAACGCGTGCCCGACCTGGATCGTGGCGCTCTATCGCGGGCGTGGGATATCAGTTGGAGTCGATTTCATGAGCTGCTGTTCAGCGGCATCAGCCCCACGACGTCCACTTTTCTGAGCTTTGTCTTGGACGAACTGGGCATCGCCCTGGATCCAGCGACGTTCGCTGCTGTCTTGTCCTACTGGCGAGAGGCTATGCTCGACGCGCCGCCAGCGCCGCTGCCTGGCGTCTTTGAGGTGCTCGAAGAGGTGCGGCGCCGGGGCCTGCGCATCGGCCTGATCTCGGATACGGGAGTGACGCCCGGGGTCGTGCTCCAGGAACGGATGCACCAAGCCGGCCTGTTGCCCTATTTTGACCAGCTTACTTTCTCTGACGAGATCGGCGTGACCAAGACGCGCCCCTACCCCTTCCGCCATACTGCCAGGGCTTTGGGCGTGGCTCTGGATAGCATGCTGCACGTGGGCGACCTTCCAGAGACCGACATCCGTGGTGGCCGCGCTGCGGGCTGCCACACGGCGCTGCTCCTGGAAGTTTCGCAACGGCGCGACGGCATCCCCGATGCCGACGTCACGATTGAGCGGTTGGTCGACCTACCAGCGGTCCTCGACTCCTTCTAGCCCCGACAGAGAGACAAACAACAAGAGCCCCGTTGACCAACGGGGCTCTTGTTTGTGCTCCTTACGCCAGGCTGCTCGGCAGAGATCTCGCGTGTGGTGAACTCTGCCAGCCGCTATCAGCTCGCCAGGATCTGTTCGATCTTGTCCAGTTCGTCTGTAGAGAACGTCAGGTTGTCGAGGGCGCCCACGTTGTCCTCGATTTGCGCTGGCGAAGAGGCGCCCACCAGCACCGAGGTGATCACTGGCTGTCGCAAGATCCAGGCGACCGCCATCTGCGCGAGGGTCTGGCCGCGGCTCTGGGCCAGCTCGTTTAGTTGGGTTACCTGGCGGAGCCTCTCCTCGGTGATATCGCTGGGCTGCAAGAAGCCCCAGGGCTTGGATGCGCGAGAGCCTTCGGGAATGCCCTGGAGATAGCGGTCGGTCAGCAACCCCTGAGCGAGCGGCGAGAACACGATCGCGCCCATCCCTTCTTCGGCCAGCGTGTCGAGCAGGCCGTCTTCGACCCAGCGGTTGAACATGTTGTACGATGGCTGATGGATGAGGCAGGGTGTGCCCAGCTCTCGCAAGATGGCCGCTGCTCGGCGCGTCTGTTCCGGCGTGTAGGACGAGATGCCGGCATACAGTGCCCGACCTGAGCGTACGATATAGTCCAGCGCGCCCATCGTCTCTTCGAGTGGCGTCTCGGGGTCTGGGCGGTGGGAGTAAAAGATGTCGACATAGTCCAGCCCCATGCGCTTGAGCGACTGATCGCACGACGCCACCATGTACTTGCGCGAACCCCACTCGCCATAGGGGCCGGGCCACATGCGATAGCCCGCCTTGGAGGAAATAACCAGCTCATCACGGAAGGGGGCGAGGTCTTGCTTGAGCAACACGCCGAACGTCTCTTCTGCCGAGCCTGGCGGCGGCCCATAGTTGTTGGCTAGGTCAAAGTGCGTGATGCCCAGGTCGAACGCCCGGCGCACCATGGCGCGCGCGTTCTCTAGCGTGTCGACGCCGCCAAAGTTGTGCCACAGGCCCAAAGAGACTGCTGGCAACAAGAGGCCGCTCTTGCCGACGCGCCGATAGACCATTTTGTCGTAGCGACTCTCTGCAGGTTGATAGCCCATGTCAGTGTGCCTCCTATGAGTCAAACCCTAGAGACTATAGACCATGGCTGGATTCCCGATAGCGGAGCCTAACGGTACCTCAGCAGAGCGACCGCATGGCGGCCCGTGCTGTTGCTCTACTGGGGTATTATAGCGTAGTAGAGAGGGAAGCCGCCAATGCTCTGCGGCTGCTTGTGTTCGGGCACACAAGCAGGCTATCCTATGCGCACTGTCGCGGTGAAGGGGGTAGGCGATGCAACACATCAAGGCGCGCATCGAGGTGCTCGACGAACGCGACCTGCAGCGTATTCATGAAGCTACGTTGGCGGTGCTCTGGCAGACGGGTTGTCGTTTGCCTCATCCGCGCATCCTCGATCGCCTGGCTGCGCGTGGAGCAGTCGTTGACCGCCAGACAGCCACGGTGCGCTTGCCCGAGGCGCTGGTTGTCGATGCCATGGCCGCCCTTGCCGGTCAGACGATGCCACCCGAAGAGCGCTTTGCCCAAGGTGTGCTGCGTGGCCGGCGTCTCACCATCGGCCCAGGAAATGAGGCCAACATCGTCGACTATCGCGCCACGGAGAGGCGGCGTGGTACTAGCGAGGATGTGCTCAAAGGCATCTCGCTATGTAACGCGCTGTCTCACGTGGGCAGCGCCATGCCCTTGGTCACCCCGAGTGATTGCCCGGCGGGCCTGGCCGATGTGTATGGCTATTACCTCTGTGCACTCTACTCGGCCAAGCCATTCGGAGTGTATCTCATGTCTCCTGGTGCGGCTGATACTATCCTGGCGTTGGCCAAGGCGCGATACGGGCCGGACGCTCCACGCCCGACGTACCTGCTCGAGCCGAATGGCGCGCTTTCCTATGACGAGATCAGCTTGGAGCTAGCTGTCCGCTTTGTCGAGGCGGGTAGCTCGTTCCACTGCGGGCCGATGGCCATGGCCGGGCTCGATGCGCCTGTCACTCTGGCGGGGACGTTGGTACTGCAGAACGCCTATAACTGGATCGGCAACATCGTCGCCTATCTCTGGGGAGCGCCTGGCTCATGGGGCGGAGGCGCGCATACCGTGGACCTGCGCTCGGCACTCTGCTCGTTCGGCTCGCCCAATCAGGTGCTGTTGGGCCTGGGCCAAGCCCAGTTGGCCCACTGGTATGGCCTGGACACGAGCGTGAACTCGGCGCTCACCGATGCCTGTGTGCCTGACTTTCAAGGGGGTTTTGAGAAAGGAGCCTCGGCCCTGGCCGCGTTGCTGGCGGGCGTGGGCTTTGGTGCGCAGGGCATCGTTGGCGCCGATCAGGCCACGAGTCTGGAGCAGTTGGTGATCGACAACGAGTGGGCCGGCTATCTCGATCACATCCTGTCGCACGGCATCCCCGTAGACGAGACTACTCTCGCCGTCGACGAGATCGGTCAAGCCGGCATCTTGGGCAGTCATATTGCCACTGAGCACACTGTGCGCCACATGCGCCAGACCTACTGGCGGTCGACGGTCTTCAACCATGAGGGTTTCGATGCTTGGGCAGAGCGAGGTGCGCGCGATGTCTATGCTCGTGCCCATGAAGAGGTGGAGCGCATCCTGGCCACGCACTATCCACCCAGGCCGCAGGTGAGTGCAGAAACACAGGCCGAACTAGACGCGATCTGGGCCGACGCTCTCGCTCATCCTGACCGATTCCAGGTCGAACGCTGGCGCTATCGTGGTTGAGCCAAGCTGAGCGACTAGTCGCCGGTGGGCGCTGGGCGAGGCAACGTGCGAAAGCTCAACGGCTGTTCGACCTCATCGGCCAGGATCTTGCGGCCCAGCTCATCGCCATAGTCGGTGAGCATCTTGACTTGGGTTGGGTCGTCCATCGCGACCGGGGTGCGTAGATCGACTTGAAAGCGTCTGAAATCGAGTTGGTCGTAGATCGTATCGACGAGATGCACCTGCTGGTCGTCAGCCGACTGCGCAAAGGCTCCCAGGGCGGGGCCGATCCAGTCCCACGGCCAGAAGTGTTCGGCGTCGCCGTCCTTCAGCATTGCCGGCGCTCGGCCGGTGCCCAGACTGAGCAGGGTCGTCTCTGCGGGGCGCCAGCGCAGTACCTCTTGCAGCTCGAATGCCGCCAGGTAACAGGGGTTGCCATACGAGCCGACGCCGCCATCGACTAGGCGTCCCGCGACGACGGGAAAGTAAGTGGGCACGGCACAAGATGCCAGTACGGCTGTGGCGAGGGGCAAGCGGGCATATTCCTCTTTCCAGGGTTTGAAGAAGCGGGTGCGGTTCTCGACCACGTCGAACGCCGTGATGACCAGGTCGCAGCCGCCGCTCTTGTGCCATAGCTCGCTCATGGTGAGATCGCCCAGGGCGCTGCGCAGCGCGCTCTCTAGTGGAGCGAGGGGATACTTGAACCGGGCCAGGGGCCAGAAGCG
This sequence comes from Anaerolineales bacterium, assembly GCA_039680625.1. Taxonomy (GTDB): domain Bacteria; phylum Chloroflexota; class Anaerolineae; order UBA1429; family UBA1429; genus JAAYDS01. Next base: position 6,374 of record JBDKSN010000112.1, read on the forward strand.
GGTGCGCCAGCTTGGGGCGAACACTTTGGCCCCCATCGACGTGTACAGGGCATACATCTCTTGGCCGGTCAACCCTGCGGCCAGCCCCGCGGCGATGATCGCGCCAGTGGACGTGCCGCTGGTTAGCCGGACGACTTGGTGCAACGGTTGTTGAAGGTATGCCTCGAGGATGGCGAGCGCTCGCGTGGCGACGATGCCCTTGATGCCACCGCCGTCGATCGAGATGGCCACGTTCTTGCGCAGAGCTCTCATC